>JANPOM010000333.1:0-1921 GCA_031427995.1 Anaeromyxobacter sp.
GGAAATGGTGGAGGTGGGGGCCGTAGCCGCGGATCGCCTCGGTGGCGGCCTGCCGCAGGTTCCCTTCCGAGAGTAGTTCGCGGATCTGAATCTCCAATGGATCCGGGCAGGTCGGCGTCTCCGCCCCCGCGCCCTGCTCCATCTTCGACCGCCGCGCCATGTGCCGGACACCTTAGCAACCGGCCCCCCCTCGGGTCACGGTTTACCGAACGTCCGCGGCGCGGGCACCCTGGGGACGGCGGCTAGACGCCCCCCGTTCGGGCCCTGTCGATCTTGTCCCATCCGGCCTCCCCGCCGGTCACTAGGATGCAACCTTCCTTACTCCCTCCACCCGCACCACCCGAGAGCCTCCATGATCGACCACGTCACGCTGCGCGTCCGCGACCTCGCCGCCGCCAAGGCCTTCTACGCCGCAGCCCTCGCCCCGCTCGGCTACACCATCGGCAAGGAGTACCCGGAGGCGATCGGAATGGGCGCCGGCGGCAAGCTCGACTTCTGGCTGGTGGCCGACCTCACCGCCCAGCCGCAGCACATCGCCTTCTCCTCCCCGGATCGCGGGTCGGTTGACGCCTTCTACGCCGCCGCGCTCGGCGCCGGCGGTCGCGACAATGGCCCGGCCGGCCTGCGCGCCGAGTACCACCCCAACTACTACGGGGCCTTCGTCTTCGACGGCTCCGGCCACAACGTCGAGGCGGTCTGCCACCGGCCTCCGGCCGCGAAGAGGCCCATGATCAAGCGACCGAAGGGCGCCACGAAGAGGCGCATCGCCAAGGAGCCGAAGGGACTGGCCAGGAGGGTGAGCGGCAAGGCCCCCAGTGGGGCCGGCAAGAAGAAGATGGCCAAGGGTCCGAAGGGCTTCGCCAAGAAGCGGATTGCCAAGGGGCCCAAGGGGTAGGCCGGGGCGAGGCGAGACGACTCGTCACGTCGTCTTGCTTGGGCCAGCCACTGGATGTCCTTTGTCCGCCATCGAATCTTGGGGCAACGGGTTGCGGCACCTGACCGTGCGTCTATGATGCCATCCATGCGTCGCGCCGAGGCCCTCCGGATCATCGCCCAGCACGAGCCCGAACTCCGCGAGCTCGGCGTCCGTTGCCTCTCCCTGTTCGGCTCGGTGGCTCGCGACCAGGCCAAGCCAGGGAGCGACGTCGATCTGCTCGTCGAGTTCGACCGGCCGTTCGGCTTCTTCCACCTCTTCGAGGTGCAGGAGCGGCTCGAGACCTTCCTCGGCTGCAAGGTGGACCTGGTGACGCCGGGCGGTCTCCGGTCTGAACTTCGCCAGGAGATCCTGGCCGAGGCGGTCCGTGCCGCGTAGGGACTGGCGCCTCCGGGTCTCGGACATCCTCGCAGCCATCGAGCGGATCGAACGGTACACGGCTGGCCAGCTCGAGTCCGGCTTCGTTCGCGACGAGAGGACCGTGGAGGCGGTCTGCTTTGCCCTCGTGGTCATCGGCGAGGCGGTCGGGAACGTCCCCGAGGCCATCCAGAAGGAGGCGCCGCAAATCCCTTGGCGAAAGATGAAGGGGATGCGGAACATCGCGGCCCATGAGTACTTCGGCCTCGACCTCTCGACAGTCTGGCAAACGGCCACGGTCGATGTCCCAGCGCTCAAGCCGTTTCTCCGGGCCTTGCTCGCGAAGTAGGTGGTTCATTCGCCCTTGAAGGGTCAGACCGGGCTGCTATGAACCCTGTCTCTCGCAGGGACGGTCACCCCGGTGACCGCCTCTCCCGCCGCCGTTGAAGAAGGGCCATGGCCGACTTCACCCATCTCCACCTGCACACGCTCTACTCGCTGCTCGACGGCGCCATCCGCATCAAGGACCTGCTCTCCACGGTCCGACAGAAGGGGATGACGTCGGTGGCGGTGACCGACCACGGCAACCTCTTCGGCGCCGTCGACTTCTACCAGAAGGCCAGGGAGGCC
>JANPOM010000334.1:0-1137 GCA_031427995.1 Anaeromyxobacter sp.
GGAAATGGTGGAGGTGGGGGCCGTAGCCGCGGATCGCCTCGGTGGCGGCCTGCCGCAGGTTCCCTTCCGAGAGTAGTTCGCGGATCTGAATCTCCAATGGATCCGGGCAGGTCGGCGTCTCCGCCCCCGCGCCCTGCTCCAGCTTCGACCGCCGCGCCATGTGCCGGACACCTTAGCAACCGGCCCCCCCTCGGGTCACGGTTTACCGAACGTCCGCGGCGCGGGCCCTGGGAGGCGGCTGGACGCCCCCCGTTCGGGCCCTGTCGATCTTGTCCCATCCGGCCTCCCCGCCGGTCACTAGGATGCAACCTTCCTTACTCCCTCCACCCGCACCACCCGAGAGCCTCCATGATCGACCACGTCACGCTCCGCGTCCGCGACCTCGCCGCCGCCAAGGCCTTCTACGCCGCAGCCCTCGCCCCGCTCGGCTACACCATCGGCAAGGAGTACCCGGAGGCGATCGGAATGGGCGCCGGCGGCATGCTCGACTTCTGGCTGACGGCCGACCTCAACGCCAGCCCCCAGCACCTGGCCTTCTCCGCCCCGGACCGCAAGGCGGTCGACGCCTTCCACGCCTCCGCGCTCGCCGCCGGCGGCCGCGACAACGGTCCGGCCGGCCTGCGCACCGAGTACCACCCCAACTACTACGGCGCCTTCGTCTTCGACCCGTCCGGCCACAACGTCGAGGCGGTCTGCCACCGCCCTGCCGGGGCGCCGAAGGTGCCGAAGATGGTGAAGGGGCCCAAGGGGGCGACCAAGAAGAAGGCCAAGAAGAAGATGGTCAAGGGTCCCAAGGGGCTGGCGAAGAAGGTCGGCGGCAAGGGCAGCAAGGGCGGCAAGAAGAAGATGGTGAAGGGTCCCAAGGGGTAGCGCCCCTTCGCAGCGCTCCGGCCCATTCGGCCTTGAAGGGTCAGACCGGGCTGCTATGAACCCGGTCTCTCCCTCTCGCTCGCCAGAAGGTCCATGGCCGACTTCACCCATCTCCACCTGCACACCCTCTACTCGCTGCTCGACGGCGCCATCCGCATCAAGGACCTGCTCTCCACGGTCCGACAGAAGGGGATGACGTCGGTGGCGGTGACCGACCACGGCAACCTCTTCGGCGCCGTCGACTTCTACCAGAAGGCCAGGGAGGCC
>JANPOM010000335.1:0-2187 GCA_031427995.1 Anaeromyxobacter sp.
TGCTCGACACCGACCACGACGGACGGGTGCGCGCCCCCGAACTGCTGGCGTCGCTCGCCTTCTGCGAGGCGCGGCTCACCGACCTGGGGTCGCTGCTGAAGGGCGATGCGGCCCTGCCGCTCTCGGCGCTCTCCACCACCACCCCCGACGGCCGGGCGCTGCGGGCCGCGGCGGTGCGGGTGCTCACCAGCCTCGGCAAGCCGGGTGCCACGACTCTCACCCCCGACGACGTCAAGGACCTCTCCCGGGTATTCGAGGCCGGGCTGCTCGACGGCGACGGCGTGGTGCCGCCGGAGCAGGCGGGCGACGACGCCGCGACCAGGCAGGCGCTCCTCGACGCCATGGCCTGCGCCGGCGCGGTGACGGGGCGCAACGGCAAGCCCGGCCTGGATAGTGCCCGGCTCACCACCTTCTTCACCGAGCTGGCCGCCTCCCAGGCATGGCTGGAGGACGGCCGCTCGGCCGGTGCCCTGGTCTTCGGCGACGCCACCGGCGCCGCCTGGGACGCCTTCAAGGTGGTGCGCGACAAGGTGGATGACTACTTCGCCCGCTGCCGGCTGGCGGCCATGGATCCGCGCGGCGCGGCGCTGCTCAACCGGTCGGAGGACGAGTTCAAGGCCCTGGCGGCCAGGCAGCTTGGGGCCGGGAGCGCCGAGCTTGCCGCCTTCCCGGTGGCCCGCGCCGAGGCGGGGCGGGCGCTGCCGCTGGTGGACGGCGTCAACCCGGCCTGGGTCGAGGCGCTGCTGGCGCTACGGGCCACCGCGGTCGAGGCGGCCTTCGGCGCCGGGCGCGGCCAGCTCACCGAGGCCGAGTGGTCCGAGTTGCGGTCGAAGCTCTCGCCCTGCCAGGACTGGATGGGGCGCAAGCAGGGGGCGAGCGTCGAGCCGCTCGGGCCGGCCCGGGTCCGCCAGCTGCTCTCTGGCGGGGCGCGCGCGGCCATCGAGAAGCTGATCGCCGCGGATGAGGCGCTGCGGGCCGAGACCGACGCGGTGGCCGACGTGGCCCGCATGGTCCACTGCCACCGGGACCTGGTGCTGCTGCTGCGCAACTTCATCAACTTCGCCGACTTCTACGCACCGGGGAGGTCGGCCGTATTCCAGGCCGGCACCCTCTACCTCGACGCCAGGAGCTGCGACCTCTGCATCCGGGTAGCCGACCCGGCCGCCCACGCCCCGCTGGCGATGGGCTCCAACATGTTCATCGCCTACTGCGAGCTGCGCCGCGCCGGCGGCGAGACCATGAAGATCGCCGCCTGCTTCACGCAGGGTGACGGTGACTTCATCGCGGTGGGGCGCCACGGCATCTTCTACGACCGGAAGGGGCGCGACTGGGACGCCACCGTGATCCGGGTGGTCGACAACCCCATCGCGCTGCGCCAGGCCTTCGCCGCGCCCTACAAGAAGTTCGTCAAGCTGATCGAGCAGCAGGTCGCCAAGTTCGCCGCCTCCAAGGAGAAGGAGGCCGGGGCCACGCTGGCCTCCGCCGCCGCCATGCCGCTGTCCGGGCCACCCGCGGTCGCGCTCGCCGCCACGCCACCACCGGTCGACGTCGGCAAGATGGTCGGCATCATCGCCGCTCTCGGCGTCGGCGTCGGCGCCATGGCCACCATCCTCGGCGGCTTCGTCTCCGGCTTCATCGGGCTCCAGCCCTGGTGGGCCAAGCTGGTGGCGGTGGGCGGCGTGGTGCTGATCATCTCCGGCCCATCGATGCTGATCACCTGGCTCAAGCTGCGCCAGCGGACGCTCGGGCCGCTGCTCGACGCCTCCGGCTGGGCCATCAACGGGCGCATCAGGATCAACCTGCCGCTCGGCACCGCCCTGACCGGCGTGGCCCAGCTTCCGGCGGGCGCGCGCCGCTCGCTCGAGGACCCCTTCGAGGACGTCGCGGCCAGGCAGCGCTGGCGGGTGGGGGTGCTGCTGGTGCTGCTGGTGGCGGCGGCGCTGGGGGCGGCCCGCGCCATGCGCTGGTGGCCGTTCCAGCCGGGCGGTTGGTAGGGCCGCCGGCCGCGCCGGCGGCGTGACTCAGGCGGTGGGCGGTCGCGGTGTGCGGGCCAGGTCGGCCAGCCGCAGCGCCTCGGCGAGGTCGTCGCAGATGACGGCGTCGTTGCGCCGGACGAACTGGGCCTTCTCCAGCAGCGCCCTGGGCTGGGCCTTCAAGCCCGTGACGATCGCCACCACCTGCTTGCGG
>JANPOM010000336.1:0-8279 GCA_031427995.1 Anaeromyxobacter sp.
GCGCATGTCCTCCACCTCGTCGGCGTCGGCGATCCCCTTCTCCAGCAGCAGCCCTTCGGCCACGCCGGTCTGCGACAGCGCCATGGCGAGGTCCTGCTCGGTCGACTCGAGCCGGGCCTGGAGCTGATCGAGCCGCTCGCCGAACGCGCCGAGTTGGCCGCGCAGCGCAGCCTCGGACCGCCGGGCCCGGGAGGCCAGCCGGGCGAGCAGCACCAGGGTGCCGAGGGCGGCGAGGGCGGCGAGGAGCAGCAGCAGGGGAAGCATGGAGCCGCCATGCTACCGATCCCGGGCGGGGGGTACAAGGCGAGGCCGGGCGAATCGGCGCGCGCCCTCTTGGCGGCGGACGGCCCTGCGGCGATGCTGTGGGAGTCATGGCGCCCCGGCTCAACGTGACCCTGGCGGTGAAGCGGCTGGTCCGCGACGTGGCCGCGCGCCTGCCCGAGTTGGCCCACGTGAGGGCCTCCCGCGTCCTGGTGGTGGCCGGCGAAGCCCGGCGCGCCTCTCGCGCCACCATCCGCCCATTCGGAGCGGGAGGAGCGGAGCGCGGACAGCGCATCGAGCTGCGGGGGCGCGAGGTCCGCTACGTCATCACCCTCCGCCCGCTCTGGTTCCTCGACTCCACGCCGGAGGAGCGCATCGACACCATCCTCCACGAACTCTACCACGCGTCGCCGCGCTTCGACGGGACGCTCCACGGCGGACGGCGCCACGCCAGGCTCCCCGCCGCCAGCTACCAGCGGCGCATCCGGGAGCTGCGGGCGAGCTACCTCGCGCTGGCCCCGGCCGAGTTGCTGGCCCCCTTCGCGCACCAGGGGCTGGCCCGGGCCCGCATGTGGCTGGAGCGGCCGGCCGCTCCGCGGCGCGGCGCCGGGCCGGGGCGGCGGATCTACACCGAACGGCAGCTCTACCAGGGGCTGGTGCGGATGCGGACGCTGAAGCGGCGCAGCCCGCGCGCCGCCACCGATGACGACTAGTCGTGGCGGCGCCGGCCTCTGGTGGCGCCGCCGCAAGCCTCGAGGAGCGCCTCTGGACGGCGCCTGCCTGGGCGCGCCGAACCGCCGGAATCGAGGCGGGCGCCGTCATGAGAGGCTGCTCGCACCTTGCGCTGGCGGCACCAGAAGCCGCCGCCCGCGCGACTGTGGCTTGCCTCCGGACCGGCCGCGGCCGTATCACCTCGACGGCATGGACCCCGCCGAGCAGACCTTGAAGCAGACCGTCAGGCTTCCCGCCGACGCCGCCGGCCGGCTCGACCGGGCCCTGGCCGACAGACTCGGCCTGGGGCGGGCCGTCGTGAAGCGGGCCTTCGCCCACGGTGAAGTGCGGGTCGAGGGGCGTCGAGTCCGGGCGTCGGATCCGGCCGAGCCGGGGCTGGAGGTCGAGCTGACGGTCGAGCCGCCGCGAGGCCCGCCCGCGCCCGAGCCGGGGGCGCCGCTCACCGTGCTGCTCGAGCAGCCGCGCTTCCTGGTGGTCGAGAAGCCGGCCGGCGTGGCGGTTCACCCGCTGCGGGCCGGCGAGGCCGGCACCCTGGCCAGCGCCGTGGTGGCCCGCTACCCGGAGTGCGCCTCGGCCTCGCTCGATCCGCGCGAGGGGGGCGCCGCCCAGCGGCTCGACCTGGAGACCAGCGGTTGCGTCCTCTTCGCCCGCGATCGCGGCGCATGGGAGCGGCTCCACGACCAGCTGCGCCGGCGGGTGGTGGAGAAGGTCTACCTGGCGCTGGTCTGCGGCAGGGTCACGACCGGCGGCGTCTGCACGGTGCCGCTGGCGCAGCGCGGGGGCAAGGTGGTGCCCGCGCCCGACGCCATCGCCGAGGATCGGCTGCGTGAGAAGGGGCTCAACCCGCGCCCAGCCGAGACCCGCTACGAGGTGGAGCGGCGCTTCGCGCGCCACACCCTGCTGCGGGTTCGCATCGTCACCGGGGCCATGCACCAGATCCGGGCCCACCTGGCCTGGCTCGGCTGCCCGGTGGCCGGTGACGTGCTCTACGGCGGCGAGGCGGCGGCGCTGCCGGGGCTGTACCGCCACTTCCTGCACGCGGCCCGGCTCGGCGTCGAGTCGCCCGACGGCGGCCGGGTGGTGGTGGAGAGCCCGCTGCCGCCCGAGCTGGAGGCGGCGCTCACGCGGCTGCCGCCGCCCGAGTCTTAGTGGCTACTGCGGCGGCGGCGCCGGAGTCTCCGACTCCTCGGTCTGCACCAGCGGTGGATCGGTCATCAGGCCGATGGTGTTGACCCCGGCCCCGTGGGCGGCGTCGAGCACCTTCATGGCCAGGCTGTACTTGACCTTGTCCTCGGCGTTGAAGAAGAGCGGCTTCGACGGGCGGCCCTCGTAGGACGGCCCCAGCCTGGCCATGGCGTCCTCGATCGACATGACCTGGCGGTTGAGCGTCACCTGGCCGTTGACCAGCACCGTGAGCACGGTCTGGTCGGGCGGCACCGAGTCGGGCGGCACCGGCTGGGCGTCGGGCTGGTACTCCGGCACGCGCGTGTACTTCTGCTTCTCGGCTAGCGGGGTGAGCACCATGAAGATGATGAGCAGCACCAGCACCACGTCGATGAGCGGCGTGACGTTGATGTCGGAGTTGGGCTTCTTGGTACCGAGCGCCATGCCCATGGCTACTTGCCCCCCTTCGCGCCACCGGCCGGCGACTTCTCCTCGATCTTCGAGGCCGCCAGGCTCACGCCCATGACGTGGGTCTTGCTGACCTCGAGGATCACCTGGCGCACCCGCTTGTACTCCACGTCACGGTCGACCTTGACCATGATGGGGACCCCAGGCTTGACCTGCAGTTCGATGGTGAGCTCCTGCTGGATCTGCTCGTCCTTGAGCTCCTGCTTGGTGTGGGCGTCGCCGTCGAGCCAGACCCGCCCGTCCTTGGTGACCGAGAGCAGGATGGGGTCGCCGCCCTTGCCGAGCGTCGAGACGTGCCTGGCGTCCGGGAGCGTCACCGGCTTGCCGCGCTGGAGCATGGGGGTGATCACCATGAAGATGATGAGCAGCACCAGCACCACGTCGACGAGCGGCGTGACGTTGATGTCACTGCGAACCGACTTGGAGCCGATATCCATGGACATGGTCCGGTCCCTGAGCGAGGCGGGCCGGCGGCCTCTCGGCCGCCGGAGCCGGCTAGCGCCCTTCCTTGATGAAGAAGTCCACCAACTCCGTGGCGGCGTCGGTGATGTCTACCTGCATGTCCTCGACCCGGTTGGTCAGGTAGTTGAAGAACATGACCGCCGGGATGGCGACCAGCAGGCCGAAGGCGGTGTTGATGAGCGCCTCGGCGATGGCGCCGGAGACTGTGCCGAGACCGCCGCCGCCCTCGAGGGCCATCTTCTGGAAGGCCTTGATGATGCCCCAGACGGTCCCGAGCAGGCCGACGAACGGGGCGGTCGAGCCGATGGTGGCCAGCGAGCCGAGGCCGCGGCGCAACTCGTTGACGGTGCGCAGCGACGAGCGCTCGATGGCCCGGTTGCAGGCCTCGATGATGTCGAAGTGGCCGACGTCCTTTGGCCCCCGGTGGTGGAGGGCCTCGGTGCCGCTCTTGTACTCGCTGATCGCCAGCCCGAGCACGCGGGGGAGGTGACCGGCCTTCTCCTTGGTGGCCAGCTCGACGGCGGCGTCGAACTGCCCGGCCTTGAGCAGCTCGGGAAGCTGCTCGGCGAAGCGGCGCGAGGCGCCGGCGGCCCGGGCGTACATGAAGAGCCGCTCGGCCACCACGCCGAGCGAGAAGACCGACATGACGGCGAGGACGCCGGCCACCACGATGCCGAAGCCCTCGAGCGAGGAGACCATCCCCTTGAGGCTGAAGTCGATTTTGGCCGCCTCATTGGCCTGGGCGAGGACGAGGTTGCTGAGAACGTCGAGGAGCTGGTGCGACATCGGCGATACCTCCGGAAGGGGAGAGCTGCGGAAAGTGTTGAGCCCGGGCGGCCCCGGCTACTCTCGGGCGAAGCGGATCGGCAGGATCATCCAGATCGAGTGGGGCTTCCCCTTGGGGTCGAGGCCGGGCGAGAAGGCGCAGGCCTGCACGGCCCTCCAGATGGCGGTGTCGATGCGCTTGTCGGGGGTGTCTTCGAGCACCTCGAACAGCTTTGGCTTGCCATCGGCTCCGACGGCGAACTTGACGGTGATCCGGGTCATCACGCCGTTCAAGTCGGGGGGGAGGCGGATGCTCCGGCTGACGCAGTTCTTCTCCCTCTCGGCCGGCTTCACGAAGCCCGAGGTGGCATAGGCCGGGGCGTCCTCGATCTGGTTGGCGCCGACCACGCCACCGACCACGCCCTCGCCGTCCTGGGGCCCGTAATTGTACTCGGGTTCCTTGGGCGAGGTGTCGACCTTCATCTCGGCCAGCACCTCCTTGGGCTGGATGAGGGCCTGCGGCGGCGGAGGAGGTGGGGAGTCGGGGTTGGGCGGGGGCTTGGGCCCGGCATCCTTGCGCTTGGGCGGGGCGGGCGGCGGAGGCGGTGGCGGTGGCCGGGGCGGAGCCGCACGCACGAACTTCACGTCGATCGGCTTCTCCTCGATGGCGGCCTTGATCTGCTGGCCGGCGAAGAACGCCACGGCGACCAGGCCGAGCTGGAAGGCGGTCGAGCCAAAGACCCATCCGGCGCGGCGGGCCGCGTAACCAGATGACTGTCGCTTCGTGACTTCGTCGAACACGCGTCGCTCGCTGTCTTGACGCCAGAATCGGCCTGGAGGTTCTTACGCCCGGTTCGGCTGGACGAAGCGGGCTGTCTAGTCGGATCGAAAAACGATGTCAACCCGGCAAGTCATCGACCGGACGGCATCTTGCCAGCGGTACCCCCTCCGAGGCGGCCCGATGCCGCTGCGCGTCACGAACTATTCGGCGCGCAGATTTGACGCGCCCGGGGTGAAACCGCGCAAAATCGGGATGTGACTAAAGACACGATTTCCCGGGAGGTTTTGGAATCCGCCAGAATATCATGCTGATGGGTGCCACCACCCGGGCCGCGGCTGAAGCTCACAACAGCCGATGTTGTCTTGACATTCCAGACACCTGAAACCTACAAGATCGACAAATTCACCCGCCGATCGAATCCGCGTCTGGAGCGTCCTGTTTCATGCGCAACCCCCCGTTCGGCGACTGTCACTGAGTGAACTCTCCCTGGAGGAAGGCTATGAGGATGAAGCTGCAGCGCCTCCTGCGTCTCGCTCCCCTCGCGCTGTTGTTCGCGAGCGTTGCGTCCGCGCAGACCACCGGTAACATCATCGGCGTCGTCACCGACGCCCAGTCAGGCAAGCCCGTGGTCGGAGCGCTGGTCGTCGCGACCAGCCCCTTCCTGCAGGGCGAGCAGACTGCGGTCACCGACAAGTCCGGTGGCTTCCGCTTCCAGCTCCTTCCCCCCGGCGAGTACAAGCTCGCCACCTCGTTCGACGGCTTCAAGCCGGGCGAGCGGGCCGACCTGTCGGTCCGGATCGACAAGACCATCCGCGCCAACCTGGTGATCGTCCCCGACGCCGTGCAGATGGAGGAGCAGGTCGTCAAGACCAGCGTGGCCCCGGTCATCAACGTCGGCTCGGCCGAGTCCGGCTCGGTGGTCTCCCGCGAGTTCCTCTCCAACATCCCAGTCAGCCGTGGCTTCGAGAACGTGGCCGTCACCGCACCGACCGCCCAGTTCGACGCCTACGGCATCTCCTTCGCCGGCGCCTCCTCCCCCGAGAACAGCTACCTCATCGACGGCATGAACGTCGGTGACGCCGCCTACGGCACGCTCGGCAGCCAGATCCTCACCAACTTCGTCCAGGAGATCGACATCAAGACCGGCTCCTTCATGCCGGAGTACGGCTTCTCCACCGGCGGCATCGTCTCGGTGGTCACCAAGTCGGGCTCCAACGAGTTCCACGGCTCGGTCTTCGCCAACCTGACCCCCGGAGCCCTCCAGGCCGACGGCAAGGCCATCGGCCGCGACGCCGAGGCCCTGGCCCGCAAGCTCCTCCCCAAGGACGGCACCTACCGGGCCGACTTCGGCTTCGAGGTCGGCGGCCCGATCATGAAGGACCGGCTCTGGTTCTACGCCGGCTTCGCGCCGGTGCTGACCCGCAACACCTACTCGCGCTACCAGCAGTACACCACCGAGAGTGCCACCACCCCCGGCGAGCCCGTCAGGGATGGAGAGGGCCTGGCCATCGGAAACGTGATCTCGGGCTCGGAGAAGAAGGTCACCAACAAGGTGAACAGCTACCAACTCCTCGGCAAGCTGACCTACCTCTTCAACGAGAACAACAGCGTCGCCCTCTCGGTGACCCACGTCCCCGAGACCCGCACCGGCTTCACTTCGGCCAACGCCGCGCTCTCGGCCACCAACTACGACATCCAGGACGACTCCACCGACGTGGTAGCCCGCTACACCTCGAAGCTGCTCAACAAGAAGCTGCAGCTCGAGCTGACCGGCGGCTACCACCAGCAGGTCCAGAAGGACAAGCCGGTCACCACCGGCGGCATCAACGGCGCCACCACCTCGCTGGTGGAGTGGACCAACAAGCACTCGCTGAGCGACTTCGAGACCCTCGGCTCCGGCGTCGGCACCAGCTGCGCCATCACCGCCAGCGGCTTCGACCCGTGCGCGGTCATCAGGTACCGGACCGGCGGCTCTGGCTTCGTGGATGACACCACCCTGAGCCGGCTCGCCGGCAAGGCCGCCCTCACCTACTTCGCCGAGGCGGGCGGCAACCACCAACTCAAGGGCGGCCTCGACCTCCAGAAGTCGACCTACGACCACACCAAGGGCTACACCGGCCCGGCCGGCGCCACCGCGATCATCCGCGAGATCGACATCGTCGCCTTCCAGGTCGGCAGCACCAACACCACCTACCTGACCACTGCGAACTTCCCGAACGCCCCGAACTTCTTCCAGGACTTCCGGCGCTACGGCTCGGTCTCCGCCGATCGGCAGACGGCCACCGACAACCCGGGTGGCAAGACCAAGGTCAAGTCCGAGACCACCATCGCCGCCTACTACCTGCAGGACAGCTGGCAGCCCTCCATGGTCGACGGCCTGACCATCAACGCCGGCGTCCGCTGGGAGACCCAGAGCATGAGCGTCCCATCCCAGGCGGATGCCCAGAGCCTCTCGATCAACGACAGCATCGGCCCGCGCCTCCAGGCGGTCTATGACTGGACCAGACAGGGCCGGTCGAAGGTGGCCGCGAGCTGGGGCCGCTTCTACTCGTCCTTCCCGCTCGACATGGCCGACCGCGCCTTCGGCGACGAACGGCAGATCCGCGCCTATCGCGCGAAGTGCGCCGCGGCCGACGCGACCCTCCTCGGTGCCAACAAGGACCTGATCGCCGGAGCCCCGGAGGCCTGCGCGATCGTCGAGGGCTTCTTCCGCTCCGCGACCCGCGGCGTTTACACCTACTCGCCGACCGGCGGCGGCTCCACCCCGGTCGCGCCCGACGTCAAGTCGCCCTACGTCGACATGTTCGGCGGCAGCGTCGAGTACGAACTCTTCGCGGACCTCTCGGTCGGCTTCGAGTACAACGGCCGCCGCCAGGGCTACGTGATCGAGGACATGTCGAACGATGACGGCGCCAACTACGCCATCGCCAACCCGGGCGAGGGCAAGCCCTTCGACGTCCATGGCACCATGTTCGATCCGAAGACCGCCTCCTCGACCGACCCGGTCACCGGGCGCGGCTTCACCGTCGCCTTCCCCAAGCCGGTCCGCGACTACGACGGCTTCACTCTCACGGTGAAGAAGAACCTCTCCAACAACTGGCTGGCGCAGGGCTCCTACACCTACTCCAGCCTGCGCGGGAACTTCCCGGGCTTCTTCCGGCCGGAGACCGGCCAGCTCGATCCCGGCATCACCTCGATGTTCGACCTGGCCGGCCTGCTGGCCAACCAGAACGGTCCGCTCCCGGGTGACATGCCGCACTCCTTCAAGCTCTACGGCTCCTACGCCTTCGACTTCGGGCCGAAGTTGCAGGCCAACGCCGGCACCGCGCTGCGCATCAACAGCGGCACGCCGGTCAACTACCTGATCGCCCACCCGGACTACGGCCCGGGCGAGGGGTACGGCCTGCCCCGCGGCTCCGCCGGCCGCACGCCGACCCAGACCAACCTGGATCTGAGGGGCGGCCTCACCTACACCTTCACCCCGCCCTACAAGGTGGCCATCACGATCGACATCTTGAACGTCCTCAACGCCCAGGCCGCCACCTCGGTCGATGAGAACTGGACCCTCGACTCGGCCCAGCCCATCATCAACGGTCAGTGCTCGAGCCGGAACGCCGCCAGCAAGACCAACCCTATCGGCGCCGCC
>JANPOM010000337.1:0-4149 GCA_031427995.1 Anaeromyxobacter sp.
CCGCCGCGGAGGCCGAGGAAGTACTCGGCCACCACCGACTGGGAGGTGAGGTCGCCCGGGGCGAGGTCCGACATGCGGCCAGTGTAGCGGAGGAGGGTGACGGGGAGCGGGCCGCCACGGGGCTTCGGGGGCCAGAACCCGCGGTCCGGCTCGGCTCGTCATCGAATCGCCACCTGCCCAAAACACCCCTCTCTTCATGCACTTGGCATGCGGTTGCACAAGGGCCGGACATTTGGGGGTGGTCTGCTCCACTAGTCGCGGGTCAGGATGTGAACTGGAAGGTTTTTCCTCGTGAAAACAACAGTGCTGGTGACAGGAGTAGGTGGACCGGCTGGTCGGGCCGGCGCGGCGTACTTCGCCGGGCGTGGCTACCGCGTGGTCGGCACCGACGTGCGCGAAGTCGAGTCCGCGGCCACCCGGTTCCGGCTGGTGCCGCTGGCCCGCGATCCGGGCTATCCCTCGGCGCTCGTCGACCTGGCCGTGGCCGAGCTGGCGACGCTGGTGGTGCCGACCGTGACCGAGGAGCTGCCGGTGGTCGCCCGGATTCGCCCGCTGCTGCGCGAGCGGGGCATCGCCGTGACCATCTCGGATGCCGCGGGAGTAGACATCGCCAACGACAAGCTGCTCACGGCCCAGGTCCTCGCAAGGGCGGGCGTGGCGGCTCCGGCCACCTGGCCCGGGACCATGAGCGGCGTCGAAGCTGCCCAGCGGCTCACCTGGCCGCTGCTCTCCAAGCCGCGCTTCGGGCGTGGGGGGCGCGGGGTGCTGGTCCACCGGAGGCTTGCCGACCTGGAGCGGGTCGGCGCCGACGAGGTGGTCTGGCAGGCCTTCCTGCCTGGCGAGGAGTTCGACGTGAACCTGTTCGCGGAGCGGGACGGGCGGGTGCCGGTCGCGGTGGTGCTGCGAAAGACCGGGCTGAAGGAGGGGGAGGTGGGCAACGCCACCGGCGTAGAGCGGGTCGATCGACCCGACATCGCGGCCCTCGCCGCCGCCGCCGTCCGGGCGCTCCGGCTGGAAGGGCCGCTCGACGTCGACGTTCGAGCCGGCCTGGACGGAAAGCCGTCCGTGCTGGAGATCAACGCGCGACTCGGCGCCAATGTGCTCACCGCCCGGGAAGTGCTCGACACACTCGATGACGCCTGGAGGAACGGAAGATGCGCCTGACCCGAGCCTTGACAGCCTTGCTGCTCCTGGCCGGTCACGCCGCCGCCGCCGCCGAGCCCCTCCGCACCGCGACCCAGCTCGATGCCGGGGACCGGGAGGCACGAGATGACCTGGCCGCGCTGGAGCGATGGCGCGGGCTCACGGTCATGGCCTGGCTGGGCGGCACCGAGCCGGGCACCTCCAGGCAGGCGGTGGACGGGCAGCTCCGCTACGCCGGGTTCGACCGCCTCGAGCTGCAGGCCGGGGCCGGCTGGTCCGACAACATCTTCTACGAGTCGGCCAAGGGCTATGCGACCGCCTACTTCTTCTACGCCCCCAGCTCCTACCTGAAGGGCGACCTCTCGCTGCGCCGCTACGTTTACTCCGGCGCCGACCGGCCCACGCCAGACTCCAACGCCTACGACCTGGTCCCGCGCGTCGAGGTCGAAGCCTCACACCACTTCGGGGCCACGGTCCGGGCCGGGCTCGCCTACCAGCTCTTCACGCCCAACTTCTTCTACGACCAGCAGACCTCGATCGTGAACCACAAGGCCACCGCCGAGGTCGAAGTCGAGCTCGGCCAGGGCTTCTCGGTCTCCGGCGTGGCCGCCGTGCTCTTCGACCCGAATCCGAGCCTGACCGCCATCAAGGGCCGGCCACTGCCGGGCGCCCCGGCCGGCACCGCCTGCGCGCCCGGGGTCGCCTCGCCGGACTGCGCCGCCGTCACGGTCGTCGTCACCCGGCGGGAGCTGCTGGTGGGCGGTGGCGTGGCCTGGCGAGGCGAGCTGCTCACCGCCAGAGTCAGGGTCCTCCCCAACCGCGACCTCGACTCCAGCTACGCCTGGTCGGTCCTCTCGGCGCTCGAGCTGCGGCCGCTGGAGCGGCTCTCCTTCGACCTCCAGTGGATCCTCGATCGCTACTCCAGCGTCTCCGGCCCCACCTTCGCCGGCAAGGGCGGCGACATCCTCTGGGCCCGGGCCCGCTACCAGCTCACGCCGGCGCTGGCGCTGGGAGGCGGCCTCAAGTACGTCGTCAACCCCAGCCCGGCCAGCACCAGCCCCAGCGCCGGATCGCGCAGCGACGCCGCCTTGCTGCTCGACCTGGAGTGGCGCACCGGGCTGTGGCACCGGGATTCCAGGCCGTGAAGCGCGCCATCCTCTCCGCGGCACTCGGGGCCATGCTGCTCGGCGGAAGCCCGGCTCCGGCGCTGGCCGGGCGGAGCGCGCCAGGAGGGGGAGCGCCGCTCCCCAGTCCGCCGCCCGGGACCGGGAGCACCTCCGCCAAGGTCGAGGGGCTGCGCCGCTACGGACGCACCCTCACCAAGGAACACCGCTTCGACGACGCCATCCGCGCCTACCAGCAGCTCCTGGCCATGGCCCCGGGAGACGCCGACGCGCTCGGCCAGCTCGGCCAGCTGCTGGCCTGGGTCGGCCGCTACGACGAGGCCATGGTCCGCTACCGCGAGGCCATGGTGCGGCGCCCCGATGACGCGGCGCTCAAGAGCGACCTCGCCGACGCGCTCACCTGGGCCAAGCGGTTCGACGAGGCGGAGCTGCTCTACGACGAGGTCCTGGCGCGGCGCCCGGACCACCACGAGGCGCTGAAGGGGCTGGCCCGGGTGCGGCTGCTGCGCGGTGACGCCGCCGGGGCCGCCCCGGTGCTGGAGCGGGCGCTGCGGCTCTACCCGCGGGACGCCGACCTCCAGCGGGATCAGGCCCGGCTCCTCTCGCAGCAAGGAAAGCTCGACGCGGCGCTCGGGGCCATCCAGTCGGCGCTCCAGATCGCCCCGGCCGACCTTCACCTGCGGCGCCTGCTGGCCGAGACCCAGGTGCGCCGAAAGGACTGGCCGGCCGCGATCCAGGCCTGGTCGGAGGTGACCCGGCTCGACCCGGAGTCGGCTTCGGCCCAGGTGGCCCTGGGGCGCGCCTACCTGGCCCAGGGGAGGCTGCCCGCCGCCAGGGAGCACGCCGAGCTGGCGAAGCGGATGAGCCCGAACGACGAAGGGGCGAGCCAGCTCCTCGCGGCGCTCGACCACGAGGGGAGCGTCGCACCGCTGCGCGGCACGGCCGAGTGGGCCGAGCTGCTGGTACACGCAGCGTTGCTGCCGCTCCTGGTCCTGGTCTCGAGGCGAGTCCGCCACGCGCTGCGGCGGCGCCCCTGGGCCCGCCTGATGGCCGTCTGGGTGGCGCCGCTGGCCCTGATCCTGAACCTGGGCTCATTCCTCTTCAAGCCGTGGCTGTCGCGCTGGACCGACCCCCACGCCATCGAGGCCGGCACCGAGGTGCTGATCATCGCGGGCCTGGCGGTGGCGATGCTCGCCTTGCTGCGGCGCGAGCCGACCGAGCGCGAGTTCGCCGGGCAGGTGGTGCTGGCAGTTGGCGCCCACCCCGACGACATCGAGCTCGGCTGCGCCGGCTTCATCCTCAAGCTCAAGGCGAGCGGGGCCCAGGTCCATGGCCTGACCCTGACCCGCGGCGAGCGCGGCACGGACCAGGAGGGGAAGCGTCCGGAGGAGACCGCCCGTTCCGGACGCTTCCTGGGGCTCGACGGCCTCACGGTCCTCGATCTCCCCGACGCCGGGCTGCAGGATCGGATCGGCGACGTGAAGTCGGCCATCGAGGCCAAGGTGAGGGAGCTGCGCCCCACCATGGTGCTGACCCACACCGACGTGGACGTCCACGGTGATCACCGGGCCGTCCACGCCGCCACCCGCGAGGCGGCGCGTGGCGTCCCCACCGTGCTCTGCTACGAGGACGTCTCGACCACCGACCGCTTCCAGCCCAACCTGTTCGTGGACATCAGCCACTACCTCGACGACCATCTCCGCGCCTGCGCCCTGCACGAGACCCAGGCCCACCGGCCCTACATGGACCCGCAGGTGATCAAGGGACGGGCCGCCCACCGCGGCCTCCAGGCCAGCGCGCGGTACGCCCTGGCCTTCCGCTCGCTGGTGCTGGTGCGCTAGTGCCCCGACCCAGGCAAGATGACTACTGCGAGCGCCGATCC
>JANPOM010000338.1:0-2789 GCA_031427995.1 Anaeromyxobacter sp.
GCTGGCGCCCAGTCGTGCTGGCGCCGGCTTCTGGTGGCGCCAGCGCAAGGCGCGAGCAAGCCCTCTTCGCTCGTGACACGGCCCGCGTCCCCTGTGCCTCGCCAATATACCGTCCGTCCGTGTTGGGGCGACCTCGGGCGCGGCTGCGCTGCGGGGGCACGAGGCACAGGGCGGCCGCGAGGCCTTGGAAGGGACCGCCGAGATGGGCTCCGGGCAAGACTCTCTTGTCCGAACGCCAGTGACGATCGGTAGAGCAATGGCAATGGTCAGGTGGTTGGCTACGCCGCTTGGCGCCAGGCGTAGCGGTGATGCAGGCCGCCGATTCGGGGAAGGCTGACGACGTTGGATGTCGAGCCGGCAGGACGATGCTCGAGCCGGGGAGAATCCTGGCCCCGGAAGGAATCGTCAATGGTTCCAGGAAGGACGAAGTTCTGGCGAGCGATAATCGGACGACATCTACCCAGTAGTATACCGACATGGTAGTATGGGACCATGAAGCGCAGGTTCGTGGAATCCATCGGGTTCAGCGAGGATCGGAGACGGCTTGAGCGAGCCCGTGAGCTTTCGCTCCTCGATCTCGTCGCCATGGAGCAGAGCATCCTGGGGGATCCCCAGTCAGGCGACCTCGTTCCGGGAACGGGTGGCCTCCGGAAGATTCGGCTCGGTCAACGACAGGTTCGTCGCGGCAAGAGCGGCGGCGTCCGGGTCTACTACCTGGACCTTCCACACCGGGCTGTGACTCACCTGGTCGCGATCTTCGGAAAGCGGGAGAAGTCAGACCTGTCGCCTGCAGAACGTCGAGCCGTTGCAGAACTGGTGAAGCAGTTGAAGGAGGAGAAATCATGAAGCGCAAGGCTACGAAGACCTCGGCATTCTCGAAGCTGAAGGCGGGTCTCGAGGACGCCATCGCGTACCACCGGGGCGCCCGACAGCTGACCATTCGCGATGTCGAGTTGATGCCGCCGCCGCCCATGAGCGCGAAGGATGTGCTCGCCGTCCGCGTCAGTCTCCGCGTGTCCCAGGCCGCGTTTGCCCGCATCCTCAACGTGAGCCCGAGGACCGTCCAGGCCTGGGAGACGAGCGCCCGGCGCCCTTCGGACGCGGCGCTGAAGCTTCTGGCTGTCGCCAAGAGGCATCCCGAAGCGCTGCTCGCGTGAACGCTAGAGCCTCAGAGCCTCCAGCGGGACGCGGATGGAGTTGGAGATCCGCAGGGCCGGCAACGCGCCGGCCTGGACGAGGCGGTAAACCGTCGCTCGCGACACTCGGAGCCGAGCCGCGACTTCTGAAACGGTCAGCAGGGGCCCAGGGACCTCCTGCACCACTAATGCACCAAACGGTGATGACTTTCGAGCCCGCGCGCCCGGGATCTGGCCGGATCAACGCCCTCGCAAGCCATCGGAATCAGGCCCGCGTACAACCTGTGCCACGCGGTGCGGATCGGCACTACTTGGCTCAAAGCCAAGGGGTCGATGGTCCAGGGCATCCGTGTCATGGACCCCCGGTATGGTGACCGCGTGTTCGACGAGCCCATCGATGCCCTCGTGTACCGGGACCTGGAGGTCCGCCAGCTCGGACGGCAGGTCGAGCAGGCCATCCAGCGGCTGCGCGCCGGCGATTTCCGCGCCGCCGACGCCCGCAAGCTGAAGGGCAGGGCGCTGTACCGCGCCAGGCTGGACGATCGGAACCGGCTCCTCTTCAAGTTCGGCGAACACGCCAGCCGGCGGGTGCTGCTGATCCTCGAGGTCGTGCACAACCACGACTACGCCCGATCCCGCTTCCTCAACGGCGGTGACGCGAGCGAGGCGGACTTCGAGCCGGTGGGCGCGGGGCCGGCGGAGGTGGACGGCTCGGCTGCCGGGGGCTGGAGAGGCGTTGAGGCCGAGCGGATGGCCTACCTCAACCCGGTTTCGACGGTGCTCCACGTCCTGGATAAGCCGCTCTCGTTCGACGACGCCCAGGCGGCGGTATTTGCCACGCCGCTACCGCTGATCGTCATCGGCTCGGCCGGCTCCGGCAAGACTGCCCTCACCCTGGAGAAGCTCAAGACGCTGCCTGGCCACGGGCTCTACCTCACCCGGTCCTCCTTCCTGGTCGAGAACGCGCGTTCGCTCTACTACGCCCACCAGTACGCCAACGATGGGCAGGAGGTGGATTTCCTCTCGCTCGGTGAGCTCGTCGAGACCATCCAGATACCGTCGGGGCGGGCGGCGGGCTGGCACGACTTCGCGGCCTGGTTCGAGCGGCATCGCGGCACCTTCAAGCTGCGGGAGCCGCACCGGGTCTTCGAGGAGGTGACCGGTGTCCTCACGGGCTCGGCCGAGAAGGGACCGTACCTCGGCGAGGACGAGTACCTCGCTCTGGGCATCCGGCAGTCGATCTTCCTCGGCGAGGAGCGGCGGACCGTCTACCGGATCTTCGAGCGGTGGCTCGCCCACCTGCGTGAGCACGGCCTCTTCGACGCCAACGTGGCGGCCTGGGAACGGCGGGGCCTGGCGGCTGAGCGCTACGACTTCCTGGTGATCGACGAGGTGCAGGACGTCACCCCGGTCGAGCTCCGCCTGGCCCTGGCCACGCTGAAGGACAAGCACGCTTTCCTGCTCTGCGGCGACTCCAACCAGATCGTGCACCCCAACCTCTTCTCCTGGGCTCGGGTGAAGAGCCTCTTCCACGGCGACGGCGGGCGCCAAGCCGGCCAGTCGCCCCTCGACAGGATCCACATCTTGTCGGCCAACTACCGGAACACCCGGACGGTGACGGCGCTCGCCAACCGGCTGCTGCTCGTCAAGCAG
>JANPOM010000339.1:0-22177 GCA_031427995.1 Anaeromyxobacter sp.
GTGCCGATCCCGATCAGCGTGAACATGTTGAGCTTCCAGGTGCGGATCGACAGCCAGGCCCGCTCGAAGAAGGGCCAGCCGCCGACCAGCACCACCGGCGCCGAGAGCGCCAGTTGCAGGAGCGCGAAGGAGCGGAAGCCGAGGGCGTGCTGCAGCCGCATCCCGGCCGCCATGTCACCCATGGCCAGCGCCAGCAGCGCCAGCGTCGGAGCGAGTCCCCACCAGAACCGGCGGGTCATGCTGGCCAACTCTGGGTTGGCCGGCTCCTCCGCGCTGGGCATGCCGCCGACCAACAGCGGCTCCAGCCCCATGCCGCAGATGGGGCAGGGGACCGGCTTCTTCTCGCGCACCTCCGGGCACATGGGGCAGACCCAGACCACCTCGGCGCCGGGTGGCGCCGCCGGAGGGGCGCCCACGGCCGCCTCTCCCGGCTGGCGGGCGAGGACGCCGGCCGGATCGGACTCGAACTTCGCCAGGCACTTCGGGTTGCAGAAGAAGTAGCTGGTCCCCTGGTGCTCGCAGCTGCCGCCCTTGGGCGCCCTGGGGTTGACCTCCATGCCGCAGACCGGGTCGCGCGCTGGCGGCGCGGGCGGCGGGTGCGGTGCGGGGGTGGCGGTGGTTGCGCTCTCGGTCATCTCGGACGGCCTCCTCGAGGCGTTGCCGGTGTCTGGTCTAACCCGGGCCGATGACGTTCGCTAGAGCCCAGCGACCAGCATCCCCTTTTTCAGGATGACCTGGTCGGGGTGCGGTCCAGGCGCGCAGCGGGGCATTGCGCGCACCCACTGGTGGATTTCACCCACGGGCTCGCGGGCCCCACGCCCGGTTCTCGCGGACTTGGCTGCGGCCTGGGGTGGCAGGCCCGTTGCAGAGCATCATGGCAACATAGCAATATAGCTAGTTAAGCGACGCGCCCAGTCGGACCACTCAACTCCAGAGCCAGGCGGCTGCAGCTAGTGCCGCGACCCACAGGCCACCAGGTGAACGCCATGCGCCCATTCCTGCTCCTCGCCGCTCTCCTCCTGCTCGCCTCCCCCGCCGGCGCCGCCGAACACGCGGGAGCGGCCTGGGTGGCCGAGCACGGCTACGACGGGCCACGCACCTGCGAGGTCTGCCACCCGGGAACGGCCAGGAAATTCCTCGACACCGTCCACTGGAAGCACGCCTCCAAGGTGACCAACGTGGAGGGGCTGGACCAGAAGCAGGAATGGGGGATGAAGAACCGCATCTACACCTTCTGCAACGGCAACGACGTGGTCAACACCCTGAAGGAGATCCCGCCCAACGCCCAGGGGAAGACCAAGATGACCGGGTGCAACAGTTGCCACCCCGGCAACAACCTCTCCGCCGTCGGCTCGACAGGGCCCGAGGCCGAGCAGGCCATCGACTGCCTGATCTGCCACTCCAGCAAGTACGACTATTCGAAGCGCAAGCCCTACAAGACCGCCGACGGCCAGGTGGCCATGGGTCAGGACCGGACCGCCGAGGCGGCCCGCGCGGTCGGCAAACCGAGCGTCAAGAACTGCATGATCTGCCACGAGGGGGCGGGTGGCGGCCCGCTCGTGAAGCGCGGCTTCGCCTTCGACGCCGAGCACGACGTCCACGCCGCCAAGGGGATGGTCTGCGTCGACTGCCACAAGGCCAAGGACCACCGCATCCCCACCGGCTTCGATCCCAACAACTGGGCCAACGACGGCGTGCGCCTCTCCTGCGCCGACTGCCACCCCGGCAAGCCGCACCGGGACCAGGCCTACGACGCCCACCTCGAGCGGATCGCCTGCCAGACCTGCCACATCCCCGCTGCCGGCGGCGCCGTGGCCAAGGACTTCACGCGCTGGACCATGCTGGAGACGGGGTTCTGGGAGCCCTCCACCATCAACCGGGCACCCGGCGAGGCCACGCCGGCCTACGCCTGGTTCAATGGCATGGTGGTGAACCGGCCCCACCTGATCGGACCGAAGGGGAGCCGTGGCGATCCCAAGAGCAGGATCTTCCCGTTCAAGGTCTACGAGGGGAAGGCCTACTACGACCAGAAGTCGGGCCAGCTGCTGGCCATGGACTTCGCCCAGCCGACCGCCAGCGGCGACACGCTGGCCGGCGTGGCCAGCGCCGCCAGGACCATGGGGCTGAAGGACGTCAAGCCGGTCCCCGGGTGGCAGACCATCTACTTCGCCAACAGCCACCTGGTGACCCGCCAGAAGGCGCTGAGCTGCGACAAGTGCCACGTCCCGTCGGGTGGCCGGCTCGACTTCCAGGCGCTCGGCTACTCGAGGGCGGAGATCGAGAGCAGGCGCCTGATGAGTGCCTCGCTCTGGTTCGACAGGCTCCACTCCATCGAGCTAAAGAAGGAGGAGTGAGCCCTCCCGCCGCCAGGCGCGCCCGCCGTGCCGGCGGCGCCGACCCGCTCCTCAGCGGGGGCGCCGGGCGTGCCGCCCACCTCGCCGAGTTGCTCAAGGCGGTGGCCCACCCGCTGCGGCTTCGCATCGTCGCCATCCTCGCCCAGGCCGACGCCAACGTCTCCCAGCTCGCCGAGCGCCTCGACGCGCCACAACCCATCGTCTCGCAGCAGCTGCGAATCCTCCGCGGCCACGGGCTGGTCGCCGCCGAGCGGCGCCACGGCTTCGCAACCTACAGGCTGGTGGAGCGGAACCTGGAGGGGCTGGTCGCCTGCATGGAGCGCTGCGGCCGTTGAGGTGCGCCGGACCCGGCGGCGGCCTCCGAGCCACTCGTGCTATAGGCCCGTCGTGGACGAGGAGATCCTCATCGTGGCCGGCGAGGCCAGCGCGGACCTCCATGCGGCGCGCGCGCTGCTCGAGTTGCACAAGCTCCGCCCTGGCCTCCATGCCTTTGGCGTCGGCGGCCCAGCGCTTCGCGCCGCCGGGCTGGAGACCCTCTACCCGGCCGAGGAGATCAGCGTGATGGGGCTGGTCGAGGTGCTGCCCCGCCTGCCGCGCATCCTCTCCATCCTAAAGGGGCTGGCGCGGGCGGCGGAGGCGAGGCGCCCGGTGGTGGCCCTGCTGGTGGACCTGCCCGACTTCAACCTGCGACTGGCCGCCAAGCTCAAGAAGCTCGGGATCAGGGTCGTCTATTACATCTCGCCGACCATCTGGGCCTGGCGCCCAGGGCGCGCCTTCCAGATCGCCAAGTTGGTCGACCGGATGCTCTGCATCCTGCCTTTCGAGGTCGAGGCCTACCGCGGCACCGGGGTGTCGGCGCGCTTCGTGGGCCACCCGTTCGCGGAACGGCCGCTCCCGGCGCCGCCCGGCGCCTACCGCGACGCGCTCGGGCTGGCCAGGGATCGGACCACCATCGCCATCGTCCCGGGCAGCAGGCCCGGGGAGGTGGCCCGGCTCCTGCCTCCCATGCTCGACGCCGCCGAGCGGCTGCGCGCCAGGCACCCGGATGCCCAGTTCGTGCTGCCGGTGGCGCCCACCCTCGAACGTGCGCTGCTGGTTCCCTACCTGGCGGCCCACCCGTCTCTCGACGTCCGGCTGGTGGACGGCCGTACCGAGGAGGTGGTGGGGGCGAGCGACGGGGCGCTCGTGAAGAGCGGCACCTCGACGCTGGAGGCCGGGCTGATGCACCGGCCCATGGTGGTGACCTACCGGGTCTCCTGGCTCACCTACCTGATCGGCCGGTTGCTGGTGAAGTTGACCCACTTTTCCCTCGTCAATCTGCTGGTGGGGCGCGAGGTGGTGCCGGAGCTGCTTCAGGGGGACGCCACCGGCGAGAAGATGGCGGCTGCGCTGGAGCGGGTCATGGCCGAGGGGCCGGCTCGCGCGGCGCAGCTGTCCGGGCTGCTCGAGGTGCGAGCGACCCTGGGTGAGCCCGGAGCGCCAGAGCGGGTGGCGCGGCAGGTGCTGGAGGTGATCTCGAAATGACGACAGGACGCCGGGCCCTGATCTGCCTCCCCACCTACGACGAGCGCGAGAACCTGGCCCCCATGATCGACGCCATCCTGGCGGCGGTTCCCCAGGTCGAGCTGCTGGTCATCGACGACAACTCCCCAGACGGCACCGGGCAACTGGCCGACCAGATCGCGGCGCGCGAGCCGCGGGTCAAGGTGCTCCACCGGGCCGGCAAGGAGGGGCTGGGGCGGGCCTACCTGGCCGGCTTCGCATGGGCGTTGGCCCGCGACTACGGCCTGATCCTGGAGATGGACTGCGACTTCTCCCACCATCCGGAGTACCTGCCCGGCATGCTGGCGGCCGCCGGCGAGGCTGACCTGGTGCTCGGCTCCCGATACGTGGAGGGGGGCGGCACCGTCAACTGGGGGATGCTGCGCAAGCTCATCTCGCGCGGGGGCTCGCTGTACGCCCGCTCGATCCTCGGGGTGCGAATCCGCGATCTGACCGGCGGCTTCAAGTGCTTCCGGCGCGAGGTGCTGGAGGGGATCGACCTGTCCACCGTCGAGTGCACCGGCTACGCCTTCCAGATCGAGCTGACCTACCGGGCGGCGCGGCGCGGCTTCACGATTCGCGAGCTCCCCATCGTCTTCGCCGACCGGCGCGTCGGCCACTCCAAGATGTCACGCCGCATCGTCTTCGAGGCGATCCGCAAGGTCTGGACCATCCGGCTGAGCGGCTGGTGACGCCGCGGGCGCGACGCGCGCCCGGTTCCCGGGTATCTTCAGCTCCGTGAACGAGGTCCTCGCCACCTTCCTGGTCTCCTTCTCGGCCATCTTCTTCGTGGTCGACCCGCTCTCGGCCGTGCCGATGTTCCTCGCCATGACCAGGAACGACTCGGTCGGGAAGCGGCGCGCGACGGCGCTGCGGGCCTCGGTCACGGCGGCGCTGGTCCTCTCCGGCTTCGCCCTGGGTGGGGCCTGGATCTTCAAGCTGCTCGGCATCGGGCTGCCGGCCTTCAAGGTGGCCGGTGGGGTGGTGCTCCTGCTGTTGGCCCTCGACATGCTCCGGACCCAGCCCTCCAAGACCCGCATCACCGAGGGTGAGGTCGAGGAGGGGGCAAGAAAGGACGACATCGCCATCGTGCCCCTGGCCATGCCGCTGCTGGCTGGACCCGGCTCGATCGCCACCGCCATCGTGCTCATGGCCCGGGCCCGGGTCGGCCCCTGGTGGCACGCCGCGGCGGTGCTGCTGGCCATCGCGCTCACCTGCGCGGCGGCCTGGCTGATCCTGGCCGGCGCCGCCCGCACCGAGCGCATGCTCGGCAAGACCACGCTCGCCATCCTGGAGCGGACCGCCGGCCTGCTGCTGGTCGCCATCGCCATCCAGTTCATCATGGACGGGCTCGGCGAAGGGCTTCCTGGGCTGGCAGGAGCGCGGGGGCTCTTCCCGCAGAACTGAGGTGACCGTGTCGTCCACCGAGATCTTCCGCCGCGCCCGCGACTTCCTCATCCAGCACCGCAGCGACTACGTCACCGCCTACCGCGACTTCACCTGGCCAGTTCTGGACCGGTTCAACTGGGCGCTCGACTGGTTCGACGTCATCGCCGAGGGGAACGAGCGCACCGCGGTCCACCTCGTCGAGGAGGACGGGAGCGAGTTGAAGGTCAGCTACGCGCAACTGGCCGATCGCTCCAACCGCGTCGCCATGTACCTGCGCCACCACGGCGTGAAGCGGGGCGACCGGCTGCTGATGATGCTCCCCAACTGCATCCAGATCTGGGAGGTGATGCTGGCCACCATGAAGATGGGGGTGGGGGTGATCCCGGCCTCGTCGCTGCTGACTCCGGAGGACCTGGCCGACCGCATCGAGCGCGGCCGGGTCGGCCACGTCATCACCGACAGCGCCGGCAGCGAGAAGTTCCGAGGGATGGCGGGGAGCTACCAGCGACACGTGGTCGGGGCCCAGGTGCCGGGCTGGACCAGCTTCGAGCAGGCTTACGGCGAGTGGCCCGCCTTCATCCCGCACGGCGACTCGCTCCCGGCGGAGCCCATCCTGCTCTACTTCACCAGCGGTACGACCCGCAAGCCGAAGCTGGTGATCCACACGCAGCTCAGCTACCCGGTGGGCCACCTCTCGACGATGTACTGGCTGGGGCTGCAGGAGGGCGACGTCCACATGAACGTCTCCTCGCCCGGGTGGGCCAAGCACGCCTGGTCCAATTTCTTCGCCCCGTTCAACGCCGGCGCCACCGTCTTCCTCTACAACTACGCCCGCTTCAACGGCAGCAAGCTCATGGAGGTGCTGGCCACCCACCGGGTGACGACGCTCTGCGCCCCGCCGACGGTCTGGCGGATGCTGATCCTCGAGGACCTGAAGAAGCACCCGGTCAAGCTCCGCGAGGCGCTCAGCGCCGGCGAGCCGCTCAACCCCGAGGTCATCGAGAAGGTGAAGGAGGCCTGGGGCGTCACCATCCGCGACGGCTATGGCCAGACCGAGACCACCGCGCAGGTGGGCAACTCGCCCGGCCAGCTGCTCAAGCCCGGTTCGATGGGGCGCCCCTTGCCCGGCTACCGCATCGCGCTGCTCGACGAGGAGGGGCACTCGGCGCCGGAAGAGGGGGAGATCTGCATCTCGCTGGCGCCGCGGCCCACCGGGGTCATGGCCGGCTACGAGGGGGACGACAACCTCAACGACTTCGTGACCCGCCACGGCTACTTCCACACCGGCGACTTGGCCAGCCGCGACGCCGACGGCTACATCACCTACGTCGGCCGCGCCGACGACGTCTTCAAGAGCTCCGACTACCGCATCTCGCCCTTCGAGCTGGAGAGCGCCCTCATCGAGCACGAGGCGGTGGCCGAGGCGGCCATCGTCCCGAGCCCGGACCAGGTCCGCGGCCTGGTGCCCAAGGCCTTCATCATCCTCAAGCCGGGCCAGCAGCCGACCCGCGGGCTGGCGCTGGAGATCTTCCGCTTCCTGCGGCTGCGGCTGGCCCCCTACAAGCGGGTCCGCCGGCTGGAGTTTTCCGACCTGCCCAAGACCATCTCCGGCAAGATCCGCCGTGTCGAGCTGCGCAAGAAGGAACTACAGCGCGGCCCTTCGGGGACGCGGCGGGAACACGAGTTCTGGCAGGACGACTTCGCGGAGCTCAAGTAGACTCGACCGGTAGATCCAGAGCGCCCCGCACCGTGCGGTGGCAGGAGGCAGCGAGACCATGGCCACGCCCCGGGTGATTCGCACCTTCTCGATGCTGGGCGCCGACGGCGCCGGCAAGACCGCCCTGGTGGAGGCGCTGCTGCGGCTCGCCGATCCTCGCCACGCCAGCCCCGACGGCTCCTCGGCCCGGCTCGACGCCGAGCCCGAGGAGAAGAAGCGCAACTTCACGCTCAGTCTTCATCCCGAGTCGTTCGAGGAGGGCGGGCGAGGCTTCCACGTCCTCGACTGCCCCGGCTTCGCCGCCTTCCTCACCGAGGTGGAGTGGGCGCTGCAGGTCACCGATGGCGCGGTCATGGCCATCTCGGCGGCCGATGGGTGCCACAACCGCGCCGAGCGGACCTACGACGTGCTGGCCGACTCCGGCCTGCCGGCCCTCGGCGTCATCACCCGGATCGACCACCAGCAGGCCGACTTCCAGAAGGCGCTGGCCGACATCGAGGCCTCGCTCAAGGTGAAGCCGGTGGTGGTGCATCTCCCCCTCGGCGAAGGGCCCGGCTGCCAGGGGCTCATCGACCTCATCACCATGAGGGCCCACCTGCCCGATCCCAAGGTCTTCGGTGGATACCGCGAGGCCGAGGTGCCGACCGCCCGGCAGTCCGAGGCGGCGGCGCTGCGCACCGCCATGCTGGAGGCGGCGGCCGAGGCCGACGACGAGCTGCTGGGCCGCTACCTCGACTCCGGCACCCTCACCGAGGCGGAGCTGCGGCGCGGCCTGGCGTTGGGGGCCCGGGCCCGGAAGTTCCTGCCGGTGGCGCTGGCCGCCGCCAAGACCGGATTGGGTGTCCGCCAGCTGCTCGACCTGGCGGTGCTGCTCTTCCCCCCGCCGGCCGAGCGAGTGGTGGCCGGCACCGATCTCGGCGGCAAGGAGGTGCTCTGGGCCGGTGACGCCAACGCGCCGTTCTGCGGCCAGGTCTTCAAGACCACCATCGACCACTTCACCGGGCGGGTCGACTACCTGCGCATCGTCTCGGGGACGCTCAAGCCGGAGACCACGCTGATGAACCCGCGCACCCGCTCCGAGGAGCGGGTGGCGCACTTCTTCCGGACCGACGGCGCCCAGACCGCCGAAGTGGCCGAGGCCGGCCCTGGCGAGTTCGTGGTGCTGGTGAAGCTCAAGGACGCCCACACCGGCGACACCCTCTGCGACCGCGACGCGCCCATCCTGCTGCCGCCCTTCGCGCAGCACAGCCGGCCGGTGGCCTACGCGGTCCACGCCAAGGGGGGCGACGACAAGGCGGCGGCCGCGCTCCACAAGCTCATCGAGGAGGATCCCTCGCTGGAGCTGGCCCGCTCGCCGGAGACCGGCGAGATGCTGCTGCGGGGGATGGGCCAGGCCCACATCGAGGTGACGGTGGAGAGGGTCAAGCGGAAGCACGGCGTGGAGATCACGCTCTCGCCGCCGTCCCCGGCCTACCTCGAGACCATCACCGCCACCGCCAAGGCGCAGGGCAAGTTCAGGCGCCAGACCGGCGGCCACGGCCAGTTCGGCGACGCCCATGTCGAGCTCTCGCCGCTGCCGCGCGGGACCGGCTTCCAGTTCGAGGACGCCATCGTCGGCGGCAGCGTTCCCCGCCAGTTCATCCCCTCGGTGGAGAAGGGGATCCGCGGCTCGCTCGGCCACGGGCCGCTGGCCGGCTACCAGGTGGTCGACTTCAAGGCCAAGCTGGTCTACGGCAGCTACCACGACGACGTCGACAGCTCCGACATGGCCTTCCAGGTGGCCGGGTCGATGGCCTTCAAGAAGGCCATGGCCGAGGCTCGCCCCATCCTGCTCGAGCCCATCATGCAGCTCGAGGTGCGGGTGCCGGAGGAGTACGTCGGCCCGGTCATGGGGGATCTCAACTCCCGCCGCGCCCGGGTCCAGGGGCTGGAGCCGGTGGCCCGCGGCGTGGCCATCCGGGCCACCTGCCCGCACGCCGAGGCCATGACCTACGACGCCGACCTGCGCTCGCTCACCCAGGGGCTCGGCTACTTCACGATGACCCCGTCGCACCATGACCCGGTGCCACCGCCGCTGGCCCAGAAGATCATCGAGCGGCGCCGCGCCGAGGGGAAGGTGAAGGGAGTCGAGGAGGAGAAGTAGCCGCGGCCCCTGGGAGTCGGGCGGACCGGGGCGATTGGCGTTAGGATGCGCCAGCCGTGAACGCTTACTTCCGCCTGCTCCGCTTCGTCGTTCCCTACCGCGCCCGCTTCGCCTCCGCGATCTTCTGCATGCTCGTCTACGCGGTGGCCAACGCCGCGTACCCGGCCCTGATCGGCCCCTTGCTCGACTTCCTCTTCACCGGGAAGTTGGACTCCATGGCCTCGCTGGACCGCTTCGTGCCAAGGGGGCTTGGCTTCTCCGAGGCGCTGGCCCAGGCCGACCGGACGCAGATCCTGGCGGCGGTGCCCTTCGTCATCGTCGGCGTCGCGCTGCTCAAGGGGACGGCCGCCTTCGGCCAGTTCTACCTGATGGGGATGCTGGGGCAGCGGGTGGTGGCCGACCTGCGCCAGGCCCTCTTCGACCACCTGCTCGGCCTCTCGCCGGCCTTCTTCACGCGCCGTCACTCCGGCGACCTGATGTCCCGCTTCGCCGCCGACATCGGCGCCGTCGAGGTGGCCATCACCAACTCGATCGCCAGCTACCTCCGCGACGGTCTGACCGTGGTGGTGATGCTGGCCACCTGCTTCTACCTTGACTGGCAGATGTCGCTGGTGGTCTTCGGCGTCATCCCGCTGACCCTCATCCCGGTGGTCCGGCTCGGCCAGCGGCTCAAGAAGGCCACCGTGCAGGGCCAGGCCTCGGTCGGGCAGATCTCCGAGATGGTGCAGGAGACCATCTCCGGCATCCGCGTGGTCCAGGCCTTCGGCATGGAGCGCTGGGAGTCGGGCCGCTTCGCCGTGGCCAACCAGAAGTGGCTCCGCATCCAGCGGCGCAGCTTCCTGGTGCGGGCCTTCTCCTCGCCGCTCATGGAGGTGATGGCGGCGGCCGGGCTGGCCGCCGTGATCGCCTGGGTCGGCCCCAAGATCATCGCCGGCGAACTGCCGGCGGCCAAGATCTTCACCTTCATCGCCGCGGTGATGCAGCTCTACCAGCCAGTCAAGCAGCTGGGACGGGTCAGCCAGCTGGCGCTGCAGGGCGCCGCCGCCGGCGAGCGGGTCTTCGAGATCCTCGACTCCCCCACCGCGGTGCCGGACAGCGGCACCGGCCAGCTCGCCCCCTTCACGACCGCCATCCGCTACCAGGGGGTCAGCTTCTCCTACGGCGAGGCCCGCGTGCTCCACGACCTCACGCTGGAGATCAAGAAGGGCGAGGTGGTGGCGCTGGTGGGCGGCTCCGGCGGCGGCAAGACCACCGTGGCCAACCTGCTGCCGCGCTTCTGGGATCCGACCGGCGGGCGCATCACCATCGACGGCCGCGACATCCGCGAGGTGACCCTGCGGAGCCTGCGCGCGCAACTGGCCCTGGTGACCCAGGACACCGTGCTCTTCAGCGACACCATCCGAAACAACATCGCCTACGGCTCCCCCGACATCCCCCAGGCCAGCCTGGAGCGGGCCGCGCGCATGGCCCAGGCCCACGACTTCATCGCGGCGCTGCCGCGGGGCTACGACACCCAGGTGGGTGAGAAGGGGACGCTGCTCTCCGGTGGACAGCGCCAGCGGCTCGCCATCGCCCGCGCCTTCCTCAAGGACGCCCCCATCCTGATCCTCGACGAGGCCACCAGCGCCCTCGACGCCGAGAGCGAGCGCGAGGTGCAGCGCGCCCTGGAGTCGCTGATGGGGCTCGGCTCTGCCGGCCACCGCACCACCCTGGTGATCGCCCACCGGCTCTCCACCATCCGCGGCGCCGACCGGATCGTGGTGCTGTCGCAGGGGCGGGTGGTCGAGGAGGGGCGCCACGCCGAGTTGCTGGCCCGTGGCGGCGAGTACGCCCGGCTGCACGCCATCTACGAGGGGGAGGGCCGGGGCGACGCGCCGTCGGCCCCGGCGGCATGAGCGCCACCGCTCGCGGCCCGTGGGGCGCGTGGCGCTGGGCGTGGCTGGCTCTCGGCGTGGCGCTGCTCACCTGGCTGGGGTGGGGGCTGGCGGTGGTCCGCCCGGAACGCGCCGCCCGGTCCGCCCCGCCGGCCGGGGAACTGCGCGGCGCGTGGCACGTCCACACCACCCGCAGCGACGGTCTCGGCACGCTGGCCGAGGTGCTGCAGGCGGCCCGCCAGGCTGGCCTCCAGTTCGTGGTGGTGACCGACCACAACCTGCTGGCCCCCGAGGACGCCGGCTGGCACGACGGGGTGCTGGTGATCGAGGCCTCCGAGGCCTCCTCCCGCTTCGGCCACGTGGTCGCCGTCGGCATTCCCCGCGCCCTCACCCCCGGCGAGCGCGGCGCCGAGCCGCTCGAGGCCATCGCCGCGCTGGGCGGCCAGGCGGTGCTGGCGCACCCGTTCCACGCGCGGCGCCCCTGGAGTGGCTGGGAGCGGGGGCCCTGGCGCGGCATCGAGGTGGTCTCCAACGACACCTCCTGGGGCGAGATCACGGTGGGCCGCGGCTGGGGGCGGCTCCTCCCCGGGCTGGCGGCGCTCCCGTTCGACGGAGCCCGCGCCGTCATCGGCCTCGTTCCCGCGACCCACCGTGAAGAGGCGGTGCTGGAGGCCGGCCTGCGGTCCGGGGCGGCCCGCACCCGTCGCGAAGACGGCTCGGCGGCTCCTCCGCGCGTGCTGCTCTGCTCGGCCGATGCCCACGGGTACCCGAGCTACCGGGCCGCCTTCGAGGCCTTCAGCATGCACGTCCCGGTCCGCGTCACCGGAGACGCCATGGTCGACGGCAAGGCGGTGCTGGCGGCGCTGCTCGACGGCCGGGCTTCCTGCGTCTTCGACGGCGTCGCTCCGGCCTCCGGCATCCGGCTGGGCGGAGTCGCCGGCGGCGAGCTGCGGCTCTCCGCTGAAGCATCCCTGGTGGGCAGCGAGGCGCTGCTCTGGAGCGGCGGGGTGGTGGTTGCCAGCGGAGTGGTCGAGCCCGGCGCCATCCGCTTCGCCTGTGCCGGCGGCTGCGGTCCGGGGATCTACCGGGCGGTGGTCAGGCGTGGCGGGCGCCCCTGGATCTTCACCAACCCCGTGGTCATCGAGTAGGAAGGCGCTTGCACCTCCTCTACGCCATCGGCAGCGTCGCGCTCTTCCTGCTGGCCTTGCCGGTGCTGCTCACCCACCCCAAGCTGCGCCACGGCATCGCGCAACGGCTCGGCTTCTACCGGCGCGCACTCGATCTGGGCAGCGGCCGGCCGCGCATCTGGCTCCACGGCGCCAGCGCCGGCGACCTGCTCTCGCTCCAGCCCATGATGAAGGAGCTCAGGGCCCGCGTCCCCGGCTGCTGCATGGTGGTGAGCACCATCACCAACAGCGGCCAGCAGATGGCCAAGAGCAAGCTGGCCGAGGCCGACGTGGTCGTCTACGCGCCCTACGACCTGCCCGGGGCCACCGCCCGCGCCATGCGCGCCCTGCGCCCCGACTTGCTGGTGCTCGAGTACACCGAGATCTGGCCCGGGCTGATCCACGCCGCTCACCAGTCCGGCGCCCGCATCGCGCTGACCAACGGCCGCTTCAACCCGGGCAAGCTGGGCAGCTACCGCCTCCTCTTCGGGCTGGTGGGCAATCCGCTGCGGGCCATCGACTGCTTCCTGATGCGCTCCGACGAGGAGGCCGAGCGGGCCCTGCTGCTGGGGGCGGCGCCGGACCGGGTCTGGGCCACCGGCAACACCAAGTTCGACGCGCTGGTGTTCGAGCCGCCGCCGGGGCGGGAGGAGGCGCTGCGCGTCGAGATGGGACTCGACCCGCGGGCGCCGCTCTTCATGGCCGGCTCGACGCACGAGGGGGAGGAGGAGCTGCTGTTCGAGGTCTACCGCCGCCTCGCCGAGCGCCACCCGGGCCTGCAACTGGTGGTGGCGCCGCGCTACGTGGAGCGGGCCGGCAAGATCATGGGGCTGGCGGCCGAGGCTGGGCTGGGCGTCCGCCTCCGCAGCGCCGGAGTGGCGGCGGGGCACGCGCCGGTGGTGGTGCTCGACACCATCGGCGAGCTGGCGGTCGCCTACCGGCTCGCTTCGCTGGTCTTCGTGGGCGGCAGCTTCGTCACCCGCGGTGGCCAGAACGTGCTGGAGCCGGCGGCGCAGGGGAAGCCGGTCCTCTTCGGCCCCCACATGGAGAACTTCAAGGACTCGGTCCAGGTGCTGCAGGGTCGCGGCGGCCTGCAGGTGCGGACTCCCGAGCAGCTCTTCCGCGTCGCCGACGAGCTGCTCTCCCGCCCCGACCAGCTGGCCGAGCTCGGCCTGCTGGCGAGGCGTGCCGTCACCGCCATCCGCGGCGCCAGCGCCCGCAACGTCGACCACATGCTGGCGGCCTTGCCGCGCCAGCGGCTGGCGCCGGGGGGCGCCGGGTCATGAGCGTGGAGCGGCTGCTCATCATCCGCTACTCGGCCCTCGGCGACGTGGTGCTGGCCACCAGCGTCCTCGAGCCGCTGCTGCGGCGCTTCCCCGCTGCCCAGATCGAGTGGGTCACCTCGGCGGGGGCGGCGCCGCTGCTGGAGGGGCTCCCTGGGATCGCGGCGGTGCATCGGCTCGGCGCCGGAGCCGGCCAGGGCCCGCACGCCCTGGCGCGCCGGCTGCGCGGTCGCTTCGACCTCGCCATCGACCTGCAGGAGAAGGTGAAGAGCCGCTACCTCGCGCTGGTGGCGGCCCCGCGCCGCCTTCTCTACCGGCGTCGCAGTCCCGGTCAGGCGCTGCTGGCGCTGCTGGGGCGGGACAAGCCGCTGCAGCGCGCCCACGCCACGGTGCTCTACGCCGAGGTGCTGCGATCGCTCGGCGTCGAGGGGCCGGGCCGGCTGCAGATATACATACCGGCCGCGGCAAGGACCCGGGCCGGCGAGCTGCTGGCCGGTGCGCGCCGGCCGCTGGTCGGCATCGCGCCAGGGGCCACATGGGCCACCAAGCGCTGGGCCCCGGAGCGGTTCGCGGCGGTGGCCGACGCGATCCATGAGGCCGGCCACGGACTGGTGCTGGTGGCCGGCCCGGGCGACGCCGCGGCGGTGGGCGCCTTCCGGGCAGCGCTGCGCGCACCGCTGCAAGCCGACCTGACGCCGCTCCCGGTCGACGCGCTGGCGGCGGCGCTGGGCCAGCTGAAGCTGCTCATCGCTTGCGACTCGGGGCCGGTTCACCTGGCCGCGGCGCAGGGAGTCCCGGCGCTGGTGCTCTTCGGCCCCACCAGCATGGTGCGCTGGTCACCGCCACCGCCGGGGCGGGCGCTCAGCCTCGGGCTCGCCTGCCAGCCCTGCTCGAACCACGGGGGCGAGCGCTGCCCGCTCGGCCACCACGACTGCCTTGGCCGGCTTGAGGTCGAGTCGGTGCTGGGCGCGGCACGGGAGCTGCTGGTATGACGCTGCTCGAGAAGGCCTGGTGGCGGCAGACCCCCAGTTTGGAGCGGCGGGCCTGGCTGGCGCCGCTATGGCCGGTCGAGCTGGCCTTCCGTGGCGTGGTCGGGCTGCGCCGGATCGCCTACGACCGCCGCTGGCTCGGCGTGACCGACGCCGCGGCGCCGGTCATCTCGGTCGGCAACCTGACGGTGGGCGGCGCCGGCAAGACCCCGGTGACGCTGGCCATCGCCACCCGGCTGGCGGCGCGCGGGCGTCGGGTGGCGGTGCTCTCGCGCGGCTACGGCGCCACCCGCACCGACCCGCGCCTGGTGGCCGACGGTGAGCGGGTGCTGCTCTCGGCCGACGAGGGGGGCGATGAGCCGGTGCTGCTGGCGCGGCGTCTCCCCGGCGTGCTGGTGCTCTGTGGGCCGCGTCGGGCCGAGTTGGCGGCGCTGGCCACCAGCCGGCACGGCGCCACCGCGCTGCTGCTCGACGACGGCTTCCAGCACCGGGCGCTGGCCCGCGACCTCGACGTGGTGGTGCTCGACGCGGCCAACCCCTTTGGCAACCGCCATCTGCTGCCGGCGGGCCCAAACCGCGAGCCGCGCGCGGCGCTGGGACGGGCCGGGCTGGTCTGGCTCTCCCGGGTTGACCAGGCCGATCCGGAGCGGCTGGAGCGGCTCCGGGTCCTGGCCTTCCGCCACACCGGGCGGGGTCCGGTCGAGTCGCGCCACGCACCGCTCGACCTGCTCGACGCCACCCTGACCCGCTCCCGGGGGCTGGCCGCGGCACGGGGCAAGCGGGTGTTGCTGCTCTCCGGCCTGGCACGCCCAGACGCCTTCCGGCGCACCGTCGAGGGGCTGGGAGCCGAGGTGGTGGCGGAGCGGCGCCACCCCGATCATCACCGCTTCACCGCCACCGACCTCGAAGCGGCGCGGCGGGCCGCCGACGCGTCGCGCGCCGACCTGATCCTGACCACCGAGAAGGACGCGGTTCGGCTGCCGCCGGAGGTGGCCGCCGAGCCGCGTCTGGCGGTGGTCCGAATCGAGGCCGAGATCCTCTCCGGTGAGGCGGCGCTGCAGGCGGTGCTGGGCGCGGCGCTGTCCGCCGGAGACCGCCGGGGGGCGAGGAATCCACCATGAACTTCCTGCTCGACCTGCTGGGGCGGATCCCGCGCCCGGTCCTCTCCGCCTTCGGCAGCATCCTCGGCTGGCTCATCTGGACGCTGCGGATCCGCCGCCGCGTGGCCCTCGACAACCTGCGGCTCGCCTTCCCGGAGAAGAGCGAGGCGGATCGGGTTGCGATCGCCCGCGCCAACTACGCCCACCTCGGCCAGATGATCCCGGACTTCCTCCGCGTCCCGACGCTGTCGCCCGGGGAACTGGACCGGATCTTCGTCTACCAGGGGTGGGAGTGCTACCAGCGGGCCGCCGCCATGAAGACCGGCGTGGTGGCCTGCACCGCCCACTTCGGCAACTTCGACCTGCTGGCCTCGGCCCACACCCGCCGTGGCGTACCCATCACCCAGCTCTCCCGCGAGATGGGCGACAACTTCTTCAACAGGCTCTTGCACCGGGCCCGCCAGCGCTCCGGGGTCCAGGACCTGATCATCTCCAAGGGCCAGACTTTGCGGGCCCTGCTGCGGGCGCTCAAGGAGCAGCGGGTGCTCGGCTTCGTCTACGACCAGAACGAGGTGGGGAAGCCCATCTTCCCGACCTTCTTCGGCGTCCCGGCCGCCACCACCTCGACCCCGGCCTTCCTGGCCCGGCGGGCTGGCGCCGCGGTGGTCTTCGTGCTCTCGGTCCCGCTCGGCGACGGCCGGCACAAGGTGGTGCTCGAGGGGCCGCTGCTGCCGCCCGTCACCGGCGACGCCGAGGCCGACGACCTGGCCTTCATGCAACTGCTCAACGACAAGCTCGAGGCCTGGGTGCGCCGCCATCCGGAGCGCTGGTACTGGCTCCACCGCCGCTGGAAGACCCGGCCGCCAGCCGCTCCGCCACAGGCAGCGGGGGCCACCACCGCGCCGGCCGTGGACCCGGCTGGCGCGAATTGACGCCTCCCGGGCCGCGAGGTAGGGAACCCCGGTGCCCGCGCAACGCCCGCCCACGCTGAACCAGGTCGCCGCGCTGCTGCCCGCCTTCGCGAAGAGCGAGGTGGTGGTGGTGGGCGACTTCGTGGCCGACGAGTACGTCTTCGGCGAGACCGAGCGGATCAGCCGCGAGGCGCCGGTGCTGATCGTCCGCTACCAGTCCTCCGAGCTGAAGGCGGGGGGGGCCGGCAACGCCGCCCAGAACCTGGCCGCGCTCGGCGTCAAGGTACGCGCCCTCGGGGTGGTCGGCGACGACCCGCTCGGCACGGCGCTGCTCGACGAAATGGAGGGAGGCGGGATCGACGTCGGTGGCATCCTGCGGGTCAGGGGTCGCGCCACCGAGGCCAAGACCCGCATCCTGGCTGGCGGCCGCTCCACCCGCCGCCAGCAGATGATCCGGCTCGACCGGGCCTCGCCCCAGCCGCTGCCGGCCGCGGTGGTTCGCAAGCTGGCGGCCCAGGCCTCGAAGCTGGGGCGCGGCGCCGGCGCGGTGCTGGCCAGCGACTACGGTTCTGGAGTGGCCGGCCCCGAGGTGATCGAGGCGCTGCGGGGAGTCCACCGGGCCGGCGTGGCGGTCTGCGTCGACTCGCGCTATGCGCTGACCCAGTTCAAGGGTCTCACCATGGTGAAGCCCAACGAGGTGGAGTTGGAGGCGGCCACCGGCCTGTCGCTCGGCGCCCCCGATGGCCTGGCGCGGGCCGCCCGGGCGCTGCTTCGCAAGGTGGCCTGCGAGGTGCTGCTGGTGACGCGGGGGCGCCACGGCATGTCGGTCTTCCGGCCCGGTCAGCCGCCGGTTCACCTCGCCGCCCACGGCGGGCTCGACGCCGTCGACGTGACCGGCGCTGGCGACACCGTTGCCGCCGCCTTCGCCGCTGGCCTGGCCGCCGGTGGCGACCCCCTGGCGGCGGCGCTGCTCGCCAACGTGGCCGGTGCGCTCCAGGTGCGGAAGCCGGGCACCGCCACTGTCTCCAGGATGGAACTCGCCATCGAGCTGCAGGGGCTCTGAGCCATGGCCCGGCGCATCAGCCTCGAGGAGCTGCCGTCGGTGCGGGCCGAGGCCACCGCCGCCGGCCGGACCCTGGCGTTGGCCAACGGGATCTTCGACCTCTTCCACGTCGGCCACCTGCGCTACCTGCAGGGGGCCAGGGCCGAGGCCGACCTGCTGCTGGTGGCGGTCAACAGCGACGCCTCGACGCGCGCCTACAAGGGGCCGGGGCGCCCGCTGGTGCCGGAGGACGAGCGGGCCGAGATCGTCGCCGCGCTGGCCTGCGTAGACTTGGTGGTGGTCTTCCCGTGGCGCGACGTGGTCCCCATCATCCGCGCCCTGCGCCCCGACGTTCACGTCAAGGGGACCGACTACACGCCCGAGACCATCCCCGAGGCCGCCGAGGTGAAGGCCTACGGTGGACGGGTCGCCGTGGCCGGTGATCCGAAGAACCACTCCACCACCGCGCTCATCGCCGCGCTCGAAGTTGCCAGGGAGCCGAAGCGCTGAGGCGCGCCGGCACCCGACTGGAGAAGCCCATGCCGCTGTCACCCGAGTTGAAGGAGATCCTGGCCTGCCCCAAGTGCAAGGGGGCGCTGGTCTTCCACGAGCAGGCGGGCGAGATACACTGCCAGGCCTGCAAGCTGGTCTACCGGATCGACGACGGCATCCCGGTGATGCTGATCGACGAGGCCAGGCCCCTGCCGTGAGCGCCCGGTGCGCGCCGGCGACCCGGAGGGCCGAGCCATGATCCGGAGCATGACCGGCTTCGGGGCGGGGCGGGGGACCTCGGGGGGCGAGGAGATCGCCGTCGAGCTCCGCTCGGTCAACCAGAAGTTCTGCGAGGTGAAGGCACGCCTGCCGCGCGAACTGGCGGCGCTGGAGCCGGCCGTGGTGAGGCAGGTCAAGGACCGCCTCTCCCGCGGCGGCATCGACCTCTCGCTGCGGCGCTCCGGACCGGGCGGATCGATGGCCCCGCGAGTCGATGTCCCGCTGGCTGAGGCTTACGCGCGCGCCTACGCCGAGTTGCAGGCCCGGCTGGGTCTCCACGACCCCATCCGCCTGGCCGATATCGTCGCCGCCGAAGGCGTGATCCGGCTCGACGAGCGGGAGACCGACCTCGACGACGCCCGAGCCGCCACCGGGAAGGCCCTCGCCTCGGCGCTGGAGGCGCTGCTGGCCATGCGGGGGCGGGAGGGGGAGGCCCTGGCCGCCGATCTCGAGGCTCGCCTCGCCACGGTGCTGGCCCTGGTCGGCCAGGTCGAGGTGCTCTCCCCACAAGCGGTCGAGCACCATCGGATCCGCCTGGCGGAGCGGATCAAGGAGCTGACCCAGGGGATGGCACTCGATCCGTCCCGGCTGGAGCAGGAGGTGGCGCTGCTGGCCGATCGGAGCGACGTGGCCGAAGAGATCACCCGGTTGCGCAGCCACGTGGGGCAGGCCCGCACCCTGCTGGCCAGCCAGGAGCCGGCCGGCCGCAAGCTCGACTTCCTCGTGCAGGAGATGCACCGCGAGGTCAACACCATCGGCTCCAAGTCGCAGCACGCCGAGCTCTCCGGGCTGGTGGTGTCGCTCAAGGCCGAGGTGGAGCGGATGCGGGAGCAGGTCCAGAATGTCGAGTGAGGCGCCGCGTCCCGGGCTGCTGCTGGTGCTCTCGGCCCCGTCGGGCGCTGGAAAGACCACTTTGGCGCGCCGTTTCGTGGCCAGCCACGCCGACGCCACCTTCTCCATCTCGGCCACCACCCGCGCCCTCCGCGGCAGCGAACGCGACGGCGTCGACTACCATTTCGTCACGCCCGAGCGGTTCGCCGCGCTGGTCGCCGAGGGAGCGCTGGCCGAGTGGGCCGAGGTCCACGGCCGGCGCTACGGGACGCTGCGGGCCACCGTCGACCAGTCGCTGGCGGGCGGGCAGGTGGCGGTCTTCGACATCGACGTGCAGGGCGGAGCGCAGCTGCGTGCGGCCTACCCGGAGCGGGCCCTGACCGTCTTCATCCTGCCACCCGACCAGGCCGAGCTGGCCCGGCGGCTGCGCGGCCGATCGACCGAGAGTGAATGGGCCATCGCGGGTCGCCTGGCGGCGGCCCGCAGCGAGGTGGCGCGTGGCCTGGCGGGCTACCAGTACGTCCTGCTCAACGACGAGATCGAGGAGGCGCTCTCGCGCCTCGGGCTGATCGTCCGGGCGGCGAGAGCCCGGCTGGCTGGAGTACCCGACCCGTTGGCGGAAAGCGCTGCGGCACAGTGGGTCCGCGGCGTGGCGCCGACCGGGTCATGGCGCGCCGCGACACCCACTTGACACGAAATCCGGTCGCGGCTACAAAGCGCCCCCCCGTCGAGAGGGGCTGCAGGGCAGAACCGCAGCGAAGTCGAGGTACTTCTTGACGGCTTTCCTCGGAGGGGCTACATAGCGCGCCCCTCACAAGCGGACGGAACGGGCAACCGGACCTGACTCTTGACGGGGAACCCGGAGTGGGGATAGAAGCGGCCCCCTCGAAGCAGACCGGAAAGCGAAAGCGACCTGGCCAGCTTGACGGGAAAAGGGACCCGGTGTAGATAACCGGGACCTTCGGTCGGAAGGGCGGCGGAGTTTTCTTTAAAGTGCCCTCTTGACAGCTTGGAGCGCCGGGCGTAGATACGGCGCCCCAACTTGAGCCAACCCGGTCGTCCTCGTGACCCCGCGGTGGCCAAGGTTCGAAGCAAGGCAGCTCGAAGCAAGGCAGCCTGAATCAAGGCAGCTCGAAGCAAGGCAGCCTGAATCGAACAGTGAAGCTCGGTCTTTGAAAGCTGAATAGCAAGCCGATGTTTGGAATGCGGTCCACGCATTCCTTCGAGTTTGCAACAAATATGAATCACCATGCCAGTTCGCCTCGCAAGAGGAAGCTGGCTGGGATCGAAGTCTCTTAATTGGAGAGTTTGATCCTGGCTCAGAACGAACGCTGGCGGCGTGCCTAACACATGCAAGTCGAGCGAGAAAGCCCGCAAGGGTGAGTACAGCGGCGCACGGGTGCGTAACACGTGGGTAATCTGCCCTGAAGCCCGGAATAACCTCCCGAAAGGGAAGCTAATACCGGATGAGACCACGGGAGCCTCGGCTCCTGTGAGAAAAGGTGGCCTCTGCATGCAAGCTATCACTTCAGGATGAGCCCGCGGCCCATCAGCTAGTTGGCGGGGTAACGGCCCACCAAGGCTACGACGGGTAGCTGGTCTGAGAGGACGATCAGCCACACTGGAACTGAGACACGGTCCAGACTCCTACGGGAGGCAGCAGTGGGGAATTTTCCACAATGGGCGAAAGCCTGATGGAGCAACGCCGCGTGTGTGATGAAGGTTTTCGGATCGTAAAGCACTTTCGACCGGGACGAACAACCTCTGGCTAACAGTCAGGGGCCTGACGGTACCGGGAGAAGAAGCACCGGCTAACTCTGTGCCAGCAGCCGCGGTAATACAGAGGGTGCAAGCGTTGTTCGGAATTATTGGGCGTAAAGCGCGTGTAGGCGGCTTGGCAAGTCAGATGTGAAAGCCCTCGGCTTAACCGAGGAAGTGCGTCTGAAACTGCTGAGCTTGAGTGTCGGAGAGGATGGCGGAATTCCGCAAGTAGAGGTGAAATTCGTAGATATGCGGAGGAACACCGGTGGCGAAGGCGGCCATCTGGACGACTACTGACGCTGAGACGCGAAAGCGTGGGGAGCAAACAGGATTAGATACCCTGGTAGTCCACGCTGTAAACGATGAGAACTAGGTGTCGTGGGTGTTGACCCCCGCGGTGCCGCAGCTAACGCATTAAGTTCTCCGCCTGGGAAGTACGGCCGCAAGGCTAAAACTCAAAGGAATTGACGGGGGCCCGCACAAGCGGTGGAGCATGTGGTTTAATTCGACGCAACGCGCAGAACCTTACCCAGACTTGACATCTATCAAACCCGACCCAAAAGTTGGGGTGCCCGCAAGGGAATGGTAAGACAGGTGCTGCATGGCTGTCGTCAGCTCGTGTCGTGAGATGTTGGGTTAAGTCCCGCAACGAGCGCAACCCTCGCCTTTAGTTGCTCCGCAAGGAGATCTCTAGAGGGACCGCCAGTGATAAGCTGGAGGAAGGTGGGGATGACGTCAAGTCCTCATGGCCTTTATGTCTGGGGCTACACACGTGCTACAATGGCGAGTACAAAGCGTTGCCAACCTGCGAAGGGGAGCTAATCGCATAAAACTCGTCTCAGTTCGGATCGGAGTCTGCAACTCGGCTCCGTGAAGTCGGAATCGCTAGTAATCGCGGATCAGCACGCCGCGGTGAATACGTTCCCGGGCCTTGTACACACCGCCCGTCACACCATGGGAGTCAAATGCTCCAGAAGTCACTACAACACAGTGGTGCCCAAGGAGTGCTTGGTAACTGGGGTGAAGTCGTAACAAGGTAGCCGTAGGGGAACCTGCGGCTGGATCACCTCCTTTCTACGGAGACCACGTCATCTGGTTTGGCTTCGGCTGAACTACGAGATGGCAGGTCGCTTCGGCGACCGGTCAACCAGGTCAACTGGTTTACTTGCAGATTGGGCTTGCTGTCTGGTTTTGAAGGAGCGAAGGTGCTCTTTGAACCTCATTTGGAGTTGTCGGTTCGATTGAGCCGCTGACCTCTGTTCCGGGCCTGTAGCTCAGGTGGTTAGAGCGCACGCCTGATAAGC
>JANPOM010000340.1:0-8747 GCA_031427995.1 Anaeromyxobacter sp.
CACCACCCCCACCAACCCCGGCCCGTAGTCCGGTCCCGGGGTATCGTGGGGCCGGGGGGGGTACCCCCTCGCCGGCCCTTCTCTTTTCCGGAGCTGACCATGCGTTGCCACGCGCTCCCCCTGCTCGCCTCCGTCCTGCTAGCCGCGTCGTTCGCCTGCGCCGGCCCCGGAGGATCGGCCGGGCCGGCCGGCTCGGCCGGCCCCGACGGCGGCCCGGGCCGCGCCGCGCCGCGCCTGGTGGCCGCCTTCGAGGATGCCCGCGACGACGCCTACGGCCCCGGCAGCTACGTGCCGCCGGGCGACACCCAGTTCCAGCCCGGCGACTTCGACCTGCGCCGCTTCCAGGTGCAGGTCGAGGGCGACGACGTCATCTTCGAGGTGACGCTGGGCGCCGACATCCGCGTCCCCCAGGACCTCTACCGGACCCACGGTACGCCGGCCCGGCTCTGGAACAACCTCTACCTGCAGAACATCGACATCTACATCGACACCGATCCGGCCTCGGTTGAGGGGCACACCGCCTGCCTCCCGGGGCGGCGAGTCGGCTTCGAGCCGGGGCGCACCTGGAAGCGGGCCGTCGTCCTCACGCCGCAGCCCGGCCTGGCGAGATCGGTCACCGCCGAGGCGCTGCCGGTCCCTTCGCGCAGGATGCTCTTCCCGGACCGCCTCCAGCTGCGCGGCCGCACCTTGGTGGCCCGCATCCCGGCCGACCAGCTCGGCGGGCTGCCCACCGCCGCCTGGGGCTACTCGGTCCACGTCTCCGGCGCCACCTGGGAGCGGAGCCTCAAGGTGGTGGACCGGCTCACCGGCCAGGTCGAGGCCAACGCCTACACCATGCCCATCCTCTCGCTCCGCGAGGCCTTCGCCTTCGGCGGCGCCCCGGAAGGCGTGGCCTTCCCGCGGGTCATCGACGTGCTGCTGGCGGGCGGCCAGGACCAGCGCGAGGTGCTCGGCTCCTTCTCGCCGGTCAGCGGCGCCTGGGCCCGGGTGCCGTTCGTCTACGGCCAGCCGCCCGGGCCGCCCCCAGCCCCCGGCCCGGTGGCCGCGCTGGCCACGCCAGCGCTCGCCACGCCGCCCTACACGGTGGTCGACGTCTCGGGGAGCATGGTCACCATCGCCGGGCCGGCCAAGGAGCTCAAGGCCATGCAGCTCGGCCAGGTGCTGGGACCGAAGGGCGAGCCGGTGGCGCGGCTGGTGATCGTCCAGCTGCTGGAGAAGGGGGCGGTGGCCAGCGTCGTCGAGGGCGGCGCCAACATCGTGCCGGGCGCCCGTATCCGCTTCGAGCCGCCCGCCCCTCCGCAGGGCACGCCACCCGCCGCATCGCCTGGCCCGCCGCCCGCCCCGCCGCCGGGCCCGGCCTCCGGTCCGGCGCCGGCCGCGGCCGGACCCGAAGGCCAGGCGCGCCCCGCTACCCCTTGACGCTGCCGGCGGTCAGGCCGCCGACCAGGTACTTCTGCAGGTAGAGGAAGAGCGCCACCACCGGGATCGAGACGATGATCGAGCCGGCGGCGAAGTAGCCCCACTGCTGCTGGAAGCCGCCCACGAAGAACTTGAGGGCCACCGGCGCGGTGTACATGTCTTCCTGATCCATGAAGGTGGCGGCCAGGATGAACTCGTTCCAGGCGGTCATGAAGGAGAAGAGCGCGGTGATGGCGATGGCCGGCAGCGCCAGCGGCAGCACGATGCGCCAGAAGATCATCCCCGGCCCGGCCCCCTCGATGATGGCCGCCTCCTCCAGCTCCCTGGGGATGGTGTCGAAGTAGCCCTTCAGCATCCAGACCGAGAAGGGGATCGAGGTGGTGGCGTAGACGATGATCAGCCCCACCCGCGTCGAGCCCAACCCGAGCCACTGCACGACGATGATGTAGAGGGGGATGAGGGTGAGCACGCCCGGGAACATCTGCGAGACCAGGAAGGCCATCATGCCGGCGCGCCGCCCCGGGAACTTGAAGCGGGAGAAGGCGTAGGCGGCGGTGCAGGAGAGGAAGACCCCCACCAGCGTGGTGGCCAGCGCCACTGCCATGCTGTTCAGGACCCAGCGGGCGAAGGGCTGGTCGTTGAAGACCGAGACGAAGTTGGCCGCCGACCACTGGGCTGGCCACGGGGTAACCGCGCGCAGCCGATCCAGGAAGCCCGGGTCGGCCGGCAGGTCGGCGATGGCCAGGCTCTGCTTGCCGGAGAAGGCGATGGTGATGACCCAGAGCACCGGGTAGACGGTGTAGAGCACCACCACCAGCAGGAAGGCGTGCAGCAGGCCGTGAGGCACCTTCTCTTCGCGCGCGCCGGACATCAGTGCTCCTTCCCTGGCAGGAGGCGGCGCACTAGTGCCCCGACCCAGGCCTACTGACCACTGCGACCGCCGATCCTCTCGCTGCGGCAGGCGGCCTCGTCGGTCCGCTGCTGCTCAGAGTAGCGCTGCTACGCTTCCGCTGCTCCCTCCTCGGGCGCCAGCCTCGCTTCGGTCTCGGCGCTCTCGTCGGGTCATCATGCCTGGGTCGGGGCACTAGACGCCCTCCGTGGCCTTGGTGGCCCGGTTCTGGATGTTCCCGTAGACCAGCAGGATGCCGAAGATGATGGTGGCGTAGGCCGCCGCGTAGCCGTACTGGTACTTCTCGAAGGCGAACTTGTAGGCCTGCGTCACCAGGATCTCGGTGGCCCCGTTGGGTGCCCCGCCGGTCACCAGGTAGATGATGTTGAACATGTTGAAGGTCCAGACCACCGAGAGGATCACCGCCGGGACCAGCGCCGGCTTGAGCGAGGGCAGCGTGATGGCGGTGAACTGCTGCCAGCGGGTGGCGCCGTCTACGCGGGCCGCCTCGTAGAGGTCGGCCGGGATCGACTGGAGCGCGCCCAGCGAGACCACCATCATGAAGGGGAAGCTGAGCCAGGCGTTGGTGGCGAAGGCCGTCAGGTAGGAGGTGAAGGGGGTGTCGAACCAGGAGATGGGCTCGACGCCGGCCATGGCCAGCACCTGGTTCACCACGCCGAACTGCCGGTGGAACATCCCCTTCCAGATCAGGGCGGTGATGTAGTTGGGAATGGCCCAGGGCAGGATCAGCAGCACCCGGTAGATGGGCCGGAAGGCCAGCGCCTTGGTGTTGAGCACCAGCGCCAGCATCAGGCCGAAGGTGACGCCGAAGGCGACGTTGGTGATGGTCCAGATCACCGTGAAGAGGAAGGTCCAGTAGAAGTTGAGGTAGTTCCAGACCAGCGCGCCGTCGGCGCCCCGCCGCGCCAGGCCGAAGTCGGAGAGGATGGTCCCATAGTTGCGCAGGCCGATCCAGAGCTCGGAGAGCGGCGCGCCGGTGTTGTAGATGTTGGACGAGGTGAAGCTGAGCGCGATGCCGTAGATGAACGGGAAGAAGACCAGCAGGGTGGTGCCGAACATGGCCGGTGCGATGTAGCGGTAGGCCTGCCGGTGGACCACCAGCGCCCGCCCGAACCGCCGCAGCAGCCCCGAGCCGACCAGCGCCAGCGCCAGCAGCCCCAGCACCGCGGCGGCCAGCACCGCGCCCATGGCGTCCCCACGAGCCCTCATCACCTCGGCGCGGGCCTGGGCCTCGTTCAGCCCGCCGCCATCGTCGAGCAGTCCGCGCGGCCGGCGTCGCAGGTCGGCATCCCAGCGCCCCGCGGCCAGCGGCACCCCGGGCGAGAGCCCCCGCGCCGCCACCAGCCCGGCGGCCTCGCGCTCCAGCCCGGCGAGGTGGGACTGCAGCGCCACCTGGGCGATGCGGTAGTCGCCCACCAGGTGATTCACCTCCCGGGTTTCCACCGCCGCGAGCCCGGCCACGAAGAACAGCGCCGCGACCAGTCCGTACATCCAGGCCCGGGGAAACAGCTGGCCCACCAGCAGCGCGAAGAGCGCCAGCACGGCCGAGCCCACCGCCAGCGGCGGCCACCAGGGGAGCGGCGCGGGCGCCGGCGCGGCTGGCAGGTCGAGCTGCACCATCCCCACCACCTTCCCCTCCTCCTCCAGGGGCGCCGCCAGGCGCAGCCCTCCGCCCGGCCGCAGCTCGACCTCCACCTCGGGCTTGATGGCCCCGCCCTCGCGGTTGCCGGCCACGGCGGCGCGCAGCCGCTGGGCGCGGTCGAAGAGCGGCTTCTCCTCGCGCGCCAGCCGGCGCGGCGCCGCCTGCTCGCCGACGTCCTGGGCCGCGGTGGACGCTTCCAGGCCGGCCCCCTGGAGGCGCAGCACCCGCGCCTCGGTGCCCTCCGGCTGCCCTGCCTGCCAGGCGGCCAGCAGGCCGCGCCGATCCGCGCCGACGACGCCGGCGCGGGTCACCAGCGCCTCAACCGCCAGCAGCGTGGAGATCCCACGCCGCACCGACAGCTCCTCGAGCAGGTTGGCCCGCTCACCGCGCAGCGCCAGCGACCCTCCGCCGAGCCCCAGCGCCAGGGCCAGCGCCAGGCCGAGGATGAAGCGCAGGCGCCGTGGAGGGGTCGAGTTCACCTACTTGCCCTTGCGCAGGCTGGCCACGTCCTTCTCGACCGCCTTCTGGGCGACGTCGAGGGCGCTCTTGGGCGAGGCGCCCGAGTTGATCTTGTTGAGCGCGGTGGTGGCCGGCGACCAGACCATGGTCATCTCCGGCACGTTGGGCATGGGGATGGCCACCTCGCCCTGCATCTTGAAGGAGGCGAGCTGGGCGTCCCTGGCCACCGCGGGATCGTCGTAGACCGCCTTGACCGCCGGCGTGAAGCGCCCTTCCAGGGCCAGCACCCTGGCCGACTCGACGTCGGTCAGGTACTTGACGAACTCGAAGGCCTCCTCCTTCTGCTTCGACGGCGCGGCGATGAAGACCCCCTCGACCGTCATCCAGGGCCGCATGGGCTGGCCGCCCGCCTCGCTGATGGCCGGCAGCGGCGCCAGCCCGTAGTCGACGCCAGGGGCGATCTCGCCGAGGAACCAGGGGCCGGAGAAGACCATGGCCGCCTTCCCCTCGTTGAAGAGCGAGGTGATGAGCGCCACCGACGGCTCGGCCGGCATGAAGCCGGCCCTGTTCCAGCCCTGCAGCTGCTCCATCCCCCTCACGTTGGCCGGGGCGTTGAGCGTCGGCGTGGTGCCGGGGCCGAAGACGGCGCCGCCGTTGCCGTTGAGCAGCGAGGCCACGTAGTAGAAGTCATTGTAGGCCCAGGCCAGCCCGAACTTGCCGGCCGGCCTGTTGGTGAGCGCGGCGCCGACCTTGTAGAGCTCGGCGGTGGTCTTCGGGGGGCTGGCGATCAGCTTCTTGTTGTAGATCAGCGTGATCACCTTGAAGTCGAGCGGCAGCCCCCAGAGGCTGCCCCGGTAGGTGAGGGCCTCGATGGTGGTCGGGATGTACTTCTTCCTGAGCGCGTCATCGACGTAGAAGTCGATGGGCTCGACGGTGTTGCCGGCCTCGATCCAGCCGCCCATCCGGTCCTGCGCGTAGATGAAGACGTCCGGCCCCTTGCCGCGGGGGACCGCCGCCGAGACCTTGTCGGCGAAGGCGTCGAAGGGGACCGCCAGCGGCTCGACCTTCACCTTGGTGCCAGGGCGGGCGTTGTAGCCGGCGATCACCTTCTCGAAGGCCGCCTTCTCGCCGCCGCGGTAGGCGTGCCAGACCACCAGCCTGGCGCCTTGCGCCGCGGCCGCCATGGGCAGGGCCAGCGCGGCGGTGAGGAGGAGGAGCGTGAGCTTTCGCATGGCGGGTTCTCCGTGTGGGTCAGGCGCCGAGGCGTCGCTCGGTGGTGGCGTCGAAGAGGTGCAGGGCGTCGAGCTCGAGCCGCACCTCGACGGTGCTGCCGATCACCGTGGGGCGGTGCGGATCCTGCTTGAAGGTCAGGGTGTCCTGGCCGGCGCGGGCGTGGACCACCACCTCGTGGCCTAGCGGCTCGACGATCTCGACGGTGACGGTGAGCGGCGAGGTCGGGCCTCGCGGCTCCTTGCCGGGCGGCACCAGGTTCTCGGGGCGCACCCCCACCACCACCTTGGCGCCGTCTCGCGTGGCCACCGCGGCGCGCAAGCTGGCCGGCACCGGGATCTGGAACTCGGCCGCCTGGATCCGGGTGGCGCCGCCGGCCAGCGTCGCCTTGGCGAAGTTCATGGGCGGCGAGCCGATGAAGGCGGCCACGAAGAGGTTGGCGGGCCGCTCGTATAGTTCCAGCGGCGCCCCCACCTGCTGCAGGATGCCGCCGTGAAGCACCGCGATGCGGTGGCCCATGGTCATGGCCTCCACCTGGTCGTGGGTGACGTAGATGGTGGTGGTGCCGAGGCGCGTCTGCAGCTTCTTGATCTCGGCGCGCATCTGGACCCGCAGCTTGGCGTCGAGGTTGGAGAGCGGCTCGTCGAAGAGGAAGACCGACGGCTTGCGGACGATGGCTCGCCCCAGCGCCACCCGCTGCCGCTGGCCGCCGGAGAGCTCCTTGGGCTTGCGGGCCAGCAAGGGCTCGATGCCGAGGATCTGGGCCGCCTCGGCCACCAGCCGGTCCATCTCGGCCCGAGGCGTCTTGCGGATCTTGAGGCCGAACTCGAGGTTCTGCTTCACCGTCATGTGCGGGTAGAGCGCGTAGCTCTGGAAGACCATGGCGATGTCGCGGTCCTTGGGCGGGACCTGGTTCACGACCTTGCCGCCGATTGAGATGGTGCCGCCGGTGATCTCCTCGAGGCCCGCCACCATCCGCAGCGCCGTAGACTTGCCGCAGCCGGACGGCCCGACCAGCACCATGAACTCGCCGTCGCCGATGTCGAGGTCGAGCCCCTCGATGACGCGCACATCGCCGAACCGCTTGGTCACGCCGTCGAGCACCACTCCGGCCATCAGCCGACTCCGTCGCGCCGCTCGGGCGCACGCCTGGTTTCCCGCATCTTACGGACCCCCCGGGTGGCCCGGACCGGGCTACAGGGGGGGGAGCCCGCCCTGGCGGACCCGCCCGTGGGGATTAGTGCCCCGACCCAGGCAAGATGACTACTGCGAACGCCGATCCTCTCGCTGCGGCAGGCGGCCTCGTCTGTCCGCTGCTCAGCGTAGATCTACTACGCTTCCGCTGCTCCCTCCTCGGGCGCCAGCCTCGCTTCGGTCTCGGCGCTCTCGTCGAGTCATCATGCCTGGGTCGGGGCACTGGAGATTCGCGCGCCATCCTGACCAGCGTCAAGCTCCATTCAATGGTCACTTCTCACCGGCCGGAGGCCCCGGCCCCGGGGCGCTGTTAGATTCCCGGCCATGAACCCCCGCACCGATCTCTGGCTGCAGAACCTGGTTGACGAGCGCGACGGCGCCGCCCTCTACGAGGGGATGGCCAAGTACGACAAGGACGCCGGGAAGGCCAGATCCTTCACCGAACTGGCCGCGGCGGAGCGGCGACACGCCGAGGTCTGGATCCGCAAGCTGGAGAAGGAGGGGGTGGCCATCCCCGCCGATCGGCCCTCCTCGCGCATCCGCGCCCTCATCTGGCTGGCGCGGCGGCTCGGCAGCGAGGCGGTGGTGCCGATGATCCTCGACGCCGAGGCGACCGACGCCGACAAGTACGACGCGCAGGGAGGGGAAGCCTCGGCCATCGCCGACGAGGAACGGGCCCACCGGGTGGTGCTGTCCGGCATGGGCGACGGCCAGACCCGCGACGCCCGGGCCCTGATCGCGGTGCGCGAGCGCTGGCACGGCAGCAGCGGCCGGGCCGGCTCGATCCGGGCCGCCATCTTCGGCATGAACGACGGCCTGCTCTCCAACCTCTCGCTCATCCTCGGCGTGGCCGGGGCCGGGGCCGAGCCGCGCACCGTGGTGGTGACCGGCTTCGCCGGCCTGCTGGCCGGCGCCTTCTCCATGGCGGCCGGCGAGTACTCCTCGGTGGCGAGCCAGCGCGACCTCCTGACCCGGCAGGTGGAGCTGGAGAAGCGCGAGATCGAGGAGGCGCCGGAAGAAGAAGCGGCCGAGCTGGCGCTGATCTTCAAGCAGAAGGGGCTCTCGACCGAGCAGGCCTCGCGGGTGGCGGCCGAGATCCTCAAGAACCCGGAGCAGGCTGCCGACACGCTGGTGCGGGAGGAGCTGGGGCTCGACCCGGGTGACCTGGGCTCGCCCTGGAGCGCCGCCTGGTCCTCCTTGGTGATGTTCGCGGTCGGGGCGACGGTGCCGCTCATCCCCTTCCTGCTCACCACCGGGACCACGGCGGTGGCCACCTCGGCGGCGCTCGCCTTCGGCGTGCTCGGCGCGGTGGGCGGCTTCGTCGGCTTCCTCTCCGGCACCAGCGTCTGGCGCTCGGCGGCGAGGATGGTGGGGCTGGCGATGCTGGCGGCCGGCGTCACCTACGCGGTGGGGCGCGCCTTCGGGGCGACGGTGGGGTAGCGGACCTGGGCCACCGCGGGGTCAGACCGTCGCCTGGCGGGCCGGCAGGCCGTGGGCTCGCATGTGGCGGGCCAGCTCGACGTCCTTGCCGGCCACGTGGGTCTCGAGCCACTCGTTGATCCACAGGCCCACCTCGTCCGGCTGCAGGCCATGGCCGCGCGGCCGCTCGTGCTCGGCGCTGAGCGCCATGAGCTGCTTGATGAAGTCGTCGTGCGCCTTCTGGTGCTCGGCCAGGCCCGGGAAGCCGGACTCGCGCATCCAGGACTCCTCGGCGCCGAAGTGGGTCACGCAGTAGTTGCGCAGGTAGGCGAGCAGGATCCCGGTGTCCTGGCGGGAGCGGTCCGAGAGGCTCGCCAGGAACTGGCCAGCGCGCCGGATGATCTCCTGGTGCTGCTCGTCGATCTCGGCGATCCCGACCGACATGGACGGCTTCCACTTGACCATGATCCCTCC
>JANPOM010000341.1:0-2657 GCA_031427995.1 Anaeromyxobacter sp.
GTGACCCGCATCACCGTCCAGCTCCTCCCGGCCGGCGCCTGGCTCAACCTCGCCACCGTGGAGATCACCAACCCGGCGGGCGGCACCGTCTACGGCAGCGCCATCCCCGGCGGCGACCAGGTCAACGTCTACGTCACCGGCGTCTCGCAGGCGGTGGGCGTCACTACCCCCTACAGCGTCCGCATCACCCCGAAGTCGCACGGCGCCATGCCGGCCCCCAACGCCGGCCAGCAGTACCCCACCACCGGCACGGTGGTCTCGGTCGCCTCCAACAACCCGCGCACCTACGCCGACGCCAGCAGCGCCACCATCACCATCGACAACCTGGCGCCGCCCGAGTTTGCCTGGAGCGGCGTGACCTCCACGGCCACCAGCATCCAGCTCAACTGGAGCGCGGCCACCGACGTGGTGGTGCTCCGCAAGCAGGGTGGGCCGGTCACCGACGCCCCGGTCGAGGGGACCGCCTACGTGGCCACCAACCCCATCGGCGCCAGCACCGTCGCCTGCGCCGGTTCGTTGGCGCTCTGCAACTCGACGCCCCTGACCACCGGGACCGCCTACTACTTCGAGGTCTTCACCCGCGACACCTGCGGCAACTACTCGCTCGGCTCGCCGGTCGGCCCGCTCTTCCCCGGCGGCTTGAACGAGGGCAGCCCGATCGCCAACTCGTTCGCGCCGGTGGTGGCCATCCTCAACCCGATGAACACGGCCACCGTGACCAACTCCGGCGCCGGTTTCCGCGTGCAGGTCCGCGCCTTCAGCCGGCCCAATGCCGGCGGCGCCGCCCAACCGTTCACCGTCCGGCTCAAGGCGGCGACCCCAGCCCAGACCTTCTCCGCCGCCTGCACCAACGCGCTGGCCGACTACCCGATCAACCTGACTCTCAACGCACTCTACCCGAACAGCGCCGCCGCCGGCGCCGACAACCACGGCGTCTACGAGGCGACCGTCGGCACCGCCCAGCTCGGCGGCGCCACCAGGGGCGCGTTCACGCTGCGCGCCTGCGCCTCCAACGCCAGCGGGAACGTGCTCTCCGGTCCGGTCGGCATAACGGTCAACGACGGCTCAGCCCTCTCGCCCAAGGGGGACGGCAACCTGCTGGTCCGCGACAACGCCGGCCAGCTCTGCGGCGATTGCCACGCCATCGCCACCCACGCCTCGGAGACGGTCGGCAATTCCTACGGCTCCTGGTACGCCGACTGCCGTGACTGCCACACGCCCCACAACACCACCAACGTCGAGCTGGTCCGCCAGCAGATCACGCCGCCCGCCTACCGCAACCAGATGGCACCGAGGCAGGTGGTCTTCTACGACAGGACCACCGGCTACGCCGCGACGGCCTACGCCAACCCCGCCGGCACCGGCGTCTGCCAGGTCTGCCACACCGCGACCACGTACTACCGGAACGACGGGACGCTGGCCGGCACCCACAATCCCAACCAGGCCTGCACCGCCTGCCACGCCCACGACAAGGGGCTGAAGGCCTCCTGCACCACCTGCCACGGAGCCAAGGGGGCCTACACGCCCATCGCCGGGGCCGACTCCCTGGCCAACGCCGCGCCCCCGACCGCCGCCGACGGCATCACCATCACCGGCGTCAAGGTCGGCGCGCACCAGAAGCACGTCAACGGCAACACCCTGGTCGCCACCTACCGGACCAACCCGATCGGCTGCGCCGACTGCCACCCCATCCCCAACGCTCACCAGGGCACGCGCGACGCGGCCTGGAGCCTGCTGGCCACCAACACCATCATCAACGGCACCCCCTCGACGGTGACGCCGACCCCGCCGGCCGGCACCAACGCCTACAACGCCACCTGGGAGGCGACGCCAACCTGCACCAACGCCTGCCACGGCGGCAACATCCCCTCCAACGCCGCCAGGCCGGCACCCAGCTGGCTCGACGGGGCGCTCACCTGCGCCTCATGTCACGGGCAGTCGCCGGCGGCGCCCCAGCCGGCGCTCTCGGCCAGCGGCACGCAGGATCACCCGCAGAACACCAGTTGTAACCTCTGCCACGGCGCTGGCTACGCGCTGGCGGCCGTCAACAAGCCGACCCACATCGACGGCACGCTCAACCGGATCACCGCAGGCTGCACCTCCTGCCATGGTGAGCTGGGCGCTCCAGGCGTGACCCGCACGGTCAACCTGCCGAAAGCCGCGCCGGCGTAACCCTCACTACGGTCCTGCGCTTGCACACCGCCTGGCGCCCGCGCCCAGGGAGGAAAGTCCTCCCGGTTCACGAACTCAGCCAAGCACACTCTGCACGCCTCATAGGGAGGGAATGGAACATGCGCACGTCGCGAGGGTGCACCCTCATGGCAATGGCGCTGATCGCCGTCGCCGCCCTCAGCCTGACGACGGTCCCCCAGGTCGGCGCCCAGCAGCGCGTCATCATCATCAGGTTAGGGCACGTGGGCGGCCCAGGTTCCCTGTTTGACCTCACGGCCAACGAGTATGCCCGACGCGTCAACAGGGAGCTCGCGGGCCGGGTGGAGATGCGAGTCTTCCACTCCAGCCAGCTCGGAACGGATGCGGACATGCTCCGGGGGGTGCGGGTGGGCGCCCTGGAGATGTTCCTCCCCTCCACGCTCATGAGCACGGTGGATGATCTGTTTGGCGTCTTCGAGATGCCGTACCTCATCGTCGACCATCGG
>JANPOM010000342.1:0-2668 GCA_031427995.1 Anaeromyxobacter sp.
GGGCGCGGACGGGGTCGGCGAAGGTGGCGAGCCACTCGTCGGGGCCGCGGTTGGAGGTGACGATCATCGAGCCGGCGCGGTGGCGCTCGATCATGATCGCGTGGGCGTCGCGGCTCTCTTGGGCGTCCATCACGTCGAGGCCGAAGTCATCGACGATGAGCAGGTCGACGGTGAGCAACGCCCGCAACTCCTTCTCGTGGGTCTGGGTGAGCCGCGCGTGCTTGAGGTTCTTCAGCATGGCGTCGGCGCCGATGGCCAGCACGGAGTGGCCTCGGCGGCAGGCGATGTGGCCGAGGGAGTGGGCGAGGAAGGTCTTGCCGACGCCGACGCTGCCGACGATGGCGACGTGGTGGTGGGACTCGATGAAGCGCAGCGACGCGAGCTCGTTGAGGAGCGTTCGGTCGAACTCGACCTTGGATGTCTCGTCCCAGCGCTCCAACTGCGAGTCCCTCTCCAGGCGGGCGCGTTCGGCGCGGAGCGCGGCGGACTGACTGTCCCGTCTGGTGGACTCGTCGGAGAGGGCGAGGAGGAGGAAGTCCTGGTGGGGCATCTTCTGCTGGCGCGCCAGGACGAAGCGCTCCGACAGCGTGTCGAGCATGCGGGACAGCTTCAGGCGGCGCAGCACCGTCTTCAGCTCGGGCGTGATGACGTCGGGGTTCATGGTTCATCTCCTTCGTTGTTCCGCCCGCGGGATGCGAGAGGCAAGGCGTACTGGCTGACGGGGCGGAGGTAGCGCGCGAGCGGGATGATCTGGGCGGTCGGCGGCTCGAGCCGCGTGTTGAGCCGCACCAGGTCGGCGAGCCGGTAGACGTCGACCATGTCGGCGTCGAGCGCGGTCTTGCAGGAGGCGTCGAGCCGGCCGCCGCCATACTTCCGGGCGAGGCCGAGGAGCTTGAAGAGCATCCGCAGCCTGGTCCACGGCAGCGGCTTGGCGGCGAGCGCTGCGGCGAAGCGGCCGACGTGCTCGCCGTGCTCCGCCGCCTGGCGGACGAAGTAGGCGGCGTCGCGCTGGGCGCAGGCCAGAGACTCGGCAGGGAAGTCAGCAGCGTCGATGGACCGTTCGCCCGGAGCCTTGCGCGGGTGCGTCTTCACGAGCTTCCCGTGCTCGTAGAAGCACACCAGCTGGCTGTCAGCGCGGTAGCGGAGTTGGTGGCGGCGCAGGTCGAGGTGCAGCGAGTAGAGGCTCTTCGCCACCGCGGCGAACTGGTCGAGGCCGACCTTGCAGTCGCCCCAGTCCGGGATGTCGTAGGGCTTGGTCGGCACCGGTTTCAGGGCGACCCGCTCCTCCGCCTCGAAGTGCTCGCGCGGCAGCCGCTGCGTCCGGCTGTGCCGCTTCATGCCGTACTCCTCCAGGCTCCACTCGCGAGCTCGGCGGTGGGCGTCATCGAGCGTGAGCAGGTTCTCGCCCCCGTAACAGTCGTCGCGGACGGTGGGCACGGTCCGCTCGACTCGGGCCTTGTCCTTGGGATGGCGGACGCGAGCGGTGTCGATGCTGAAGTTGCGCGACTGGGCGTACTCGCGGAACGCATCGGTGATCTTTGGCGAGATCGGGTCAGGGATCTCGACGATGGCCTTGGTGTTGTCGGGGATGATGACCGCGAAGATCCCGCCGAAGAATTCCCAGGCGGCCTCGCACGCCTCGATGGCCGTCACGGTCGTCTCCGCGAAGATCGGGTAGACGAAGCGGTGGCGCGAGCGGACCGCCGTGAAGATCCACGCCTTGAAGCGCCGGCGCTTGCCGAACAAGTCCGGCGCGAGCAGCGTCATCCAGCCGGTGTCGACCTGCAGTTCCTGGCCCGGCTCGCAATCGGCCACCGGCACGCTCATCGAGCCACGGCCGAAGCCGAGCTGTTGGAGCGCGAAGCGGCGCAGGGTCGGATACTCGATCTCGACGCCGCGCCTCCGCAGCAACTTGCCCACCTTGGTGAGCCGGACCCGGCTCGTCAGGTGGCGCTCGATGAACTCGCGGTGCGCCTCGCAGACCGCCCAGCCCTCGCCGCGTGGCCGGCCGGTCGCGGGGTTCGTCTTGTCGATCACCGCCGCGACCAGTTCGTCGGTGAGCGCGCCGACGCCGTGCGCCTGCTCGACGCCTTGAGCCTTGGCGGCGGCCAGGTACCGCCGCACGGTCTTCACATCGAAGCCGAGTTGCTGGGCGATCCCCTTCTTCGGGACCCCCACCAGCCACAGCCTCAAGATCTCCTTGATCTCCAGCATCGTGACCTCGCGAAACGCCATCGCTACCTCCCGTTCGTGGAGGGGCAGAATGGCAGTGAGGTCACGCCGATGGGGGAGGGAATCCTTCTGCAAATCCCCCGGCTACCAGGGGGGAATACTTCTGCAAATCTCAGCTGGCCGGGGTCCCTACCTTCTGGAAATCAACACAACTTGAGGATGATACTTGCGGAACTTCATGGCTATGAAGGCGTCCGATTTGATAGGCCAAGTCTACTGGTCGCTCAGACCATCCGTCATCAGCAAGGTCATCAGCAAACGCCCAGCGAAACCCTGCATCTAGCTGATGATAGGCACGCAGATGTTCAGGCGCGTCTCGCAGGAACTGCAGGCAGTTACATCGCCCAGCAAGCTTGTACCAAGCCGCCAGAACCGCCTTCGAATCCGAAGGCCACTGGTTCGATCCCAGTAGGGCCCGCAAGTAGAGAGAAGCCCC
>JANPOM010000343.1:0-1245 GCA_031427995.1 Anaeromyxobacter sp.
CACCTACTGGTACCTCACCGCCACCCCCGAGTTGCTCGCTCTCGCGGCCAAGCGCCTCGACCGCGTCTGGAAGGAGCGGTCATGACCTTCCTCGCGCCCTTGCTGGAAGCCTTCTTCTCCGAGCGCCTGCTGCGACAGCGGAGGGCGAGCTCGCACACCGTCGCGGCCTACCGCGACGCCTTCCGGCTCCTCCTCTCGTTCGCCGAAGCGCGCCTCCACAAGGCGCCATCCACCCTGCTCCTCGCGGACATCGACGCCCCGTTCTTCGGTGCGTTCCTCGATCACTTAGAGCAGGCGCGTGGCAACAGCGTGCGAACGCGCAATGCCCGCCTCGCTGCGGTCCGCTCCTTCTTCCGCTTTGCCGCCGTCCGCGAGCCCGCCCACTCCGGTCTCATCCAGCGCGTCCTCGCCATCCCGCAGAAGCGCTTCGAACGCGACCTAGTCGCCTTCCTCACCACCACCGAGATCGACGCGCTTCTCGCCGCGCCCGATACCTCCACCCATCTCGGTCGTCGCGACCACACTCTGCTGCTACTTGCCCTCCAGACCGGCTTGCGCCTCGCCGAGCTCACCAACCTCAGGGTCGACGACCTGGCGCTCGGTTCCGGCGCCCACGCCCGCTGCCACGGCAAGGGGCGCAAGGAGCGCTGCACGCCGCTCTCGCGGTCGACGGCACGAGTGCTCCGCTCCTGGATCGCCGAGTGTGGAGCGACCGGTTCCGCCTTCGTCTTCCGCAGCACGCGACGGTCCCGGCTCAGCCACGATGCCGTCCAGCGCTTCGTCGCGAAGTACGCGCTGGCCGCGGGCGCCGCCTGCGCCACGCTCGCGCGCAAGCACGTCACCCCCCATGTGCTCCGCCACACCACCGCCGTCCAACTCCTCGAGGCTGGCGTCGATCGCGCCGTCATCGCCCTGTGGCTCGGCCACGAGCAGGTCGAGACCACCCAGATCTACCTGGACGCCGACCTCGCCATGAAGGAGCGCGCCCTCGCCCGCACCACGCCGCCGGGTGTCCGCCCCGGCCGATTCCGGCCCAAAGACTCGCTGCTCGCCTTCCTGGAGGGGCTCTGATTATGCCGCGTCCTAGTCGCTTACCTCCCAGCGCACCAGCCCATCCGGGCGGCGACGCGGCATAATCCGGGACTCGGCATAATGCGCCTTATGCCGCGAGCGGCATAAAGCGCAGACGACCCGAAGGTTGTCGAACGTGCTGTCGCCCAACTTGGCCCAGGGCACGATGTGGTC
>JANPOM010000344.1:0-2415 GCA_031427995.1 Anaeromyxobacter sp.
TGCGGCTCCGGCTCAAGGAGCTGGAGGGGAAGGCCGGCGGGGCCTGAGAGAAGGCCCTCGGGAACTCCGGCGAAGCCGCAAGAGGAAACCCCCGGCAACTCAGAGAGTTACCGGGGGCGAACTGGAGCGGGAAGACGGATCCCAAGTGTAGTGACGGTGGGTGAACAGCCTCATGCAGGACGCGCTGTTGCCCTTCAACTCGCCGTCAGCCATCGCGTTCCCCGTTCCATCGCTTTCCGTCTCGTCCCGGCCCGTTCCGGCGTTTGGTGCAGGGTCGGGGCACATGTGGGGCACATGAGTAGTGGCCGAAGCAGGAAGTCCCTGGTCAGACTACGGAGCCACTGCGCGGGCTTCGAGCCGGCGCCATGCGACCACGCCGTTGATGGCTGTGAGGAGGCTCGCGATGCTCGGCAGAATGAGCACGAAACTGAAGACTGCCCCCACCAGCGAGGCTCCCAGTACCGCCGCGAAGCTGGCGCGAACCCACCACCGACTGCCTTGCGGGAGGCTTGGGATGGAACGCCACCCGAGCAACGCCCAAACGTATCCAGGAGCGGCCAGACCGCCGATGAGCGCTGGCGCCACCAGGAAGAGATAGTCTGGACTCGTGACGGCTCCGACTATGAACGGCGCTGCCAACGCTACAGCTAGGACCGGGCAGACCAGACCGAGGGCCTTGACCGTTCCCGACTCGGAAGGTGCCTTGGTGGCTGCGATCAAGAATCCTCCCTTCCCCCCACGCACTCGCCCAAGAGCCTTAAGCCGCCTGGTGTTTCCCGTGGCCCTTCGACCGATGCGGCTTCGCGCGCACCTCGGCGCGCTTCCGGAGCGCGTGCCAGAGGTCATGGTCGACCTGGAGCCCCATCCAGATCTCGGGCGACGTGTTGAGCGCCTCCGACAGCAGGATGGCCGTCTCTGCGGTGACGCCGCGCTTCCCGTTGACGATGGTGTTGACCCGCTGGATCGGCACGCCCATGCGCGCCGCCAACTCGACCTGGGTGAGGCCGCGCGGCTTCAGGTACTCCTCCAGCAGCATCTCGCCGGGCGGGGTCGGGGGGCGGTTCTTGGGCAGCATGGCGGCTCTCCTCAGTGGTAGTCGACGATCTGGACTTCGCGGGCGTCGCCGTTCTCGAAGCGGAAGACGATCCGGTACTGGTCGTTCACCCGGATGCTGAAGTAGCCCACGTAGTCTCCCTTCAACGCCTCAAGCCGGTTCCCCGGCGGATCGGCCAGGTCGCGCGGCTCAGTCGCCCGGTTGAGACGGTCGAGCTTCCGTTGGGCTGTCGGCCAAAGATCCTGCGGCAGGCACCGGCGGGCGGCCTTGCTCCTCGACCCGTTGAAGACGTCCTCGGTGGCTTCGTCGGCGAAGTCGAGGATCATGGAGCCTTATACTGCTTACACGGTTGCCGTGCAACCGGCGCCCCATGAGGTATCCAGGGCTTGGCCCGTCCTCGCTCTTGCTCAGGGCTTCTGCCGGGCTTTCCGCACCTTCACCCAAGCCAACGAAGCACATCCCGCGCTCAGGACGAAGAGCACTTCCCAGGCAAGGCCCCACCAGGCCGGCCAGCGGCAGTACGCGGGACCTTCCCAAAGCCTGAATCGGCAGTCGCAGTCCATGCATCCCAGGTCAGCACCGGCCCACATGCTGAGGAAGGACCAGGCGCTCGCGAGAAGCAGGACGAGGCTCACGATCAGGAGGCGGCGCGGAGTCAGCCAAGGGGCCATGAGTCCTCAAGGTCCATCAACGAATGCCAAGAGCCAGGATAGGCCCTGCGACCGACGGTGACCAGCAGGTCACCCGAGCGACCCCGCCGGTTCGATGCCTTCGCCATTCCTCGAGGGCCACCCCCTACCCATCGAATAACATGGCGCTGGTCCGCGCGGACCAGCGGGCACTTTTTCGTGGGGTTGGTCCGCGCGGACCAACCCGCGGTTTTCGCCGAGGGCCTCGTGGTCGTGGACCAGGACCTTCGCTGCCGCCTTCTGGTAGCATCTTCACCCATGGCGTACCTGAAGGCAGGCGCTCTCGCTCTCTTGGCTGCGCTCAGTCTCGGCGCCGCGACCGGCATCTGGCGCGTGCTGGTGCTGGCGTTCGAGCACCTCCGCCCCGAAGACCGGGCGACGGTAGTGGCGCCAAGCATCAGCGAGGCCATCAACACCGCCGCCTTCTTGGCCATCCTGCTTGTACCGATCGGGTTCCTCTTTGCCTTCGCGGCGAGGCACCGGCGCAACCGCCCTGGCGCTGACCATTTGCCGGGGTAGCCAGGAGCTGGTGAGCTGCCCTGGGGCCTCGCTGGTCCACCTGGACCAACCGCCCCTCCTCCGAAATCGTGGCTCTGGTCCGCGCGGACCAGCGGGCACTTTTTCGTGGGGTTGGTCCGCGCGGACCAACCCGCGGTTTTCGCCGAGGGCCTC
>JANPOM010000345.1:0-1351 GCA_031427995.1 Anaeromyxobacter sp.
GACGGCGGGTTGAGGCGCTTACCCGCACACCACCTGCCAGTGGAGCGTCCCGGTCGTGAAGCCGGCGTCCGGCGTGACCATGGCCTGGAGCCCCGCCACCTGGCTACCGCTGGGGAGCCGGGGCTGCGCGGCGAGCTGCTGCCACTCGTCGGTGCGGCGGTTGGCCCGGTCGTAGCGGGTGGAGAGCGTGGTCTGGCCGGCACGCGAGACGTGCTGCACCTCGCGCGTCACGTCCTGATAGGTGGTGGTCTGGGCGTAGAGGGGGCTCCCGTCGACCGCGTTGTCCTCCTGGCCAGTGGCGCGGTTGACCGCGTCGTATTTGAAGCAGGTCAGGTACTTCCGGGGGTCACTCCGGGCCGGACTATAGCGCTGGACCTCGTCCACGCACGGCGCTCCAGATGGCGACGACTCGCACGCGGTCAGGACCGGCCACCCGGTAGTAGACGTGGTACCTGGTCTCGGGCATCAGCACGCGCCGGTGCTCACGGCCAGGCGTGGCCTCGTAGGCGCTACCAGACAGCGGAGCAGCCCGAATCCGGTCGAGCGCGTCGCGCAGTTCCTCCTCGAAGCGCATGCGCGCGGCGGGACGGTTCTCACGCCACCAACGTGCGGACCGCTCGGCTTCGCTGATCGCGCGCGGCGCGATCTCGAGCTTCACCGGACGGCCCGCAGCCTCGACCAGAGCTCGCCTTCGCTGACAGCCTGCCCCGCGTCGAGCTCGGCCTCTCCAGCCAGGATCGCGGCATGCAGCTTGGCCCGCTCACCATCGTCGAGGTCATCGCCATCGACCAGCGCGACTCGGACCTCCGCCCCGTCAGGCAGATCGGTCGGCTCGTCGAGCAGGAGCCTGCCAGCCTTCACGTGTGCCTTGAGCGCCCTCATGGTGTCCCCATCCTACTGCTTCTCGGGGACGTCCGCAGCCTCACCTTCGGTCCCCATCCAGGGGCCCCTCGCCTGCCCTGTGGTTCGCCAAGACATATTCCGTGGCCAATTCATTGACGATTCGCCCAAGGACGGAGACTTTCAGCGGCTCGATGCTTCGCCTCCTCGTAGTACTCCTACCGACGTTCCGCTCAGCCCTCCGCTCTCGACGCGACCTCGTGGTCGAGAATCTGGCCCTTCGCCAACAGCTCGTCACCCTGGCCGGTCGACGACACCCCGACATCCGGCCCGCCGAACGGCTCTTCTGGATCCTGCTGCGCCGCTTCTGAAGCGGTTGGGCCGAGGCCCTCGCCATCGTCGAGCCGGATACTGTGGTTCGCTGGCACCACGCGGGCTTCCGCATCTACTGGAACTGGCTCTCCAGGCGCGGCAAGCGCTCTGGCCGCCCTCCCCTCCCTCGCGAGGTCCG
>JANPOM010000346.1:0-3938 GCA_031427995.1 Anaeromyxobacter sp.
GGGGCGGCCGGTCGAGCCGTTAGTATTCCGCCCGGTGGCGCGGCTGCGCACGCAGCCGCAGAAGACTCCCCAGTCCACGGCGTGGTCGCCGAGCAGCAGCGTCACCTCGAAATGCTCATCGTACTCCATGACCACGAGGTCCCCTGACGCCACCTTCGGCGTCCTGCCGCCAGCGCCGGCCCTCGCCTGTCCCATCGACGTGGCCTGGACCGGGCGGCTCGACCGCTGCGCCTACCCGCTCAAGAAGACCAGCGAAGCCCAGGTCGAGCTGGAGGGGATCGAGTGACGTGGGCCCTGCCCACACACACGCCGGCCTTCGGCGGCCCCCGAACGTGACGGCCCGAGAAGGCGGAAGCGCTCGTATCGGCTAGAAACCTGCGCCGCCTGAAGGCGGCGCGACCAGCGCCATCAGCTCTGGCGTGGTCGCCCGCAGCTTCCCCTCCCGCATGTACCAGCGCAGCGTGTCCCTCACCGACTCGTCGAATGGCCGCAGGGTGTAGCCGAGTTCGCGCTGGGCCTTGGCGCTGGTGACGAAGGTGTAGAGGGCGCTGGCCCGCATCAGGTCGGGGTGGATGGCCGGCGGCTGGCCGCCGAAGACGCGCAGCAGCCCCAGGGCCCGGTTCGCCACCGAGGCGAGCGCGTAAGGGATGCGGGCCGGCGCCTGGACGCCCGCCATCCGGCAGACCCGCCCCACCAGCTCGTCCATGGTCAGGTTGTGGCCGCCGAGGATGTAGGCCTCGCCCACCCGCCCGCGCTCCAGCGCCTCGGCGTGACCACGCGCCACGTCGCGCACGTCGCAGACGCTGGCGCCCCCCTGCACGTAGATCGGCAGCTTCTTCCTGGCCAGCGCCATCACCAGCGAGGCCGAGGAGTGGTAGCGGTCGCCTGGCCCGATCACGAAGGAAGGGCGCACCACCACCAGCGGCAGCCCGCGGGCCGCCAGATCGAGCCCGGCCTCCTCACCCATCTTCTTGGAGATGAAGTAGTGGACCCCGATGGTCTCCGCGCTGGAGGTGGTCTCCTCGTCCATGACCCGTGGCACCCGGGCCCCACCCAGCACCGCGGTCGACGAGGTCAGCACCGCCCGCTTCACGCCCGCGGCGAGCGCCGCGCCCAGCACCACCTCGACCCCCCCGGCGTTGATGGCATAGAGCCGCTTCTTGTCACCACCGAGGTTGGCCATGCCGGCCACGTGGACCACGGCGTCGCAGCCGCGAAGCGCCGCCTCGACGCTGGGCCGGTCGAGCACGTCGCCGGGCGCCAGTTCGACGCGGGCCAGGTCGAGACCCGAGCGGTCGGCGGTGGGACGGACCAGCGCCCTGACCCGGTGGCCACGCGCCAGCAACTCCGCGGTGACGGCCGAACCGACCAGCCCGGTGGCGCCGGTGACGAGGACATCCATGGATGGAGTCTCCTACGAATCCGCTCCCGGACGGAAGCTTCGAACCGCCGCCAGCAGCTCTTCGAGCTCGAACGGCTTCTGCAGGACCAGGTCGGCCGCCGCCACCGCGCCGCCGACGGGGCGGGTCCCGGACATGAGCACCACCGGGATCGGCCGCGTGGCCGGGTCGGCGCGGAGCCGCTCCAGGAACTGGCCACCGTTCATCCCGGGCATGTGGAGATCGACGAGGATGACGTGGGGCTGACGCACGGCGATCCGCTCCAACCCCTCGGCGCCGTCACGGGCCAGGTCGACGACGAACCCCTCGAAGCGCAGGTAGTCGGCCAGGGTCTCCCGGATCCCCGCGTCGTCCTCGATGACGAGAATCGCGCCCGCCTCCTCCACGCCCCGGTTCTACCATCGCCCGGAGTGCGCCTCCACCCAGGCGGCGGCGCTGCGTCGCTCGGCCGCACCACCCCACCCGGCCGATCAGCCGCCGGGCCGGAAGCGCCGCTCGACCCGCGTCCGCAGCAGCTCCAGCAGCCCGACCTCGACCAGGCCGGTTCCCGGCGACAGCCGGAGAGTGAGTCCCCGCAGTCCGGCCAGCGGCGCCCCGGGCGCGAGCGGCTTCACCTTCGCCCCCGCCCCCAGCGTCAAGCGGAGCGCGCTGGCCTCGACCGGGCACTGGTAGGGCTCGAGGTAGAGTTCGGCGAAGCGGGCCAGCAACTGGCGCGCCGTCAGCGACTCCCGTTCGGCCGGCAGGAGCTGGAAGCCGAGCGCGGCGCCACCGAGCGACAGCGGCTGCTCCACCACCAGCCCGAGCGCCAGCGAGATGGGGGCGAGCGCCTCGAGCCCCTCGGCCTCGCCGTAGCGCCAGTAGCTGCGCAGCACCCGCCCGCAGCGCGGGCAGGCGATGCCGTGCCGCTCGTCGAGGCCGCGGGTCCGCAGCAGGTGGAGGCCGAGCACCGGCTTGCGGCAGCTGCCGCACTTCTCCGACGGACCGAGCACGCCCAGCACCGCCCGCGCCACCGCCGCCACCGCGCCGTGCTCCAGCGCCAGCCGCACGCCGGCCGCCAGCCCGGCCTCGGCCAGCTGCGGTCCGGCCACCACCTCCTCCTGCCCGAGCCGCGCACCGACCAGCAGGTGGCGCGGCGCCCGGGCCAGGGCCTCGGCAAGCCCCGGCGCCCCGGCCCAGCCGGCCCGCAGCAGCTCCCAGCGAGCCGCCAGCCCGGCCGCCTCGGACACCGCCGGCGGCGGCCGGTCACCAGCCAGCTCCAGCAGGAAGGCCAGCACCGTCAGGCCGGCCTCCCAGGGCGAGCCGGTGGCCGCCTCCTCCAGCCAGCGGGCCAGCGCCCGCGCCGGCGCTCCGGCCCGGGAGAGGTCGAGCCGTGCCGCGCTCCGCCGCACCAGCGCGCTCTCGGCCAACGGGTCGAAGGTCCGCCGCGCCACCGCCCCACCCTGCTTCCGCGTCAGCTCGCTCATGGTCTCTCGCCGCTCCTTTCCTAGCCGTCTCGCCACCGCCCCCACGGCGTCGAGCCGCGCCAGGGCGTCGGCGCCGGCCGCCTCCGCCTCGGCCCGCAGCCCCGTCTCCTCCTCGGAGAGGAGGTCGCGCCCAGCCGCGCGCCGCGCCGTGGCCTCACGCCAGAGCCGCGCCGTCTCGGTCCGGGTGAGCCGGTCCCGCTCCCGCTGGAGCGACGAGGCCACCCGCAAGAGCTGCTCGCGCCTCCTCGCCAGGTGGGCCTGCCGCTCCTCCACCGTCAGCTCGCCCGGCGGCTCGCCCGCCCCCACCTTGTCGGCCATCAGCTCGAGCGCGGTCCGGTCCTGCGCCTCCCAGGCGGCGTTGACCCGGGCCATCAGGTCGCCGAGCCGGCGCCGCTCGTCGTCGGTCCGCGCCAGGTCGGGATGGAGCAGCCGGGCCAGCCGCCGGTAGAGCTGCTTCAGCTCGGCGGCAAGCTGTTCGACGGTCGGGACCTCGACCGGTGGCTCGACCGCCTCGGCCGCCGACGGCTCCGCCTCTTCGCCGCCCTGTTCCGGCTCGTCCCAGCTCACCGGTCGACGGCCCGCGCCGGTACGCCTCGCCGCCGCGCGGCGCGCCGTGACCTGGCCTGGCCGCGCCTTGTCCGGCCTCCGCTTCATCTCCTCGCGCCTCGCCGCCAACGCCGCCCGCTCCAGCTCCAGCCCCTCGGCCAGCGCCCGCAGCCGGCGCACCAGCCCGGCCGCGCGGGCCAGCGCCGCGTCCGGAGGGCCGAGCCGCCGCTCCACCTCGGCGGCGAAGCGGGCCAGCTCCGCCGAGAGCGACTCGACCTCCGCGTCGAGCGATCCCACCTCCGCCAGCAGCGCGGCGACCTCGGCCCGTGCCTTGGCCACCGGGTCGACCGGAGGGCTCCCCGACGGCACCAACGCCCGCTGGCTGGCGAGCCCGCGCTCCAGGTCGCTCATCCCTGGCTAGTGCCGCGCCCCAGGCAAGATGACGTGACGAGAGCGCCGAGACCGAAGCGAGGCTGGCGCCAGAGGAGGGAGCAGCGGAAGCGTAGTGGATCTACGCTGAGCAGCGGAC
>JANPOM010000347.1:0-12331 GCA_031427995.1 Anaeromyxobacter sp.
GCCGTTGCCATGGTCTCGAGACGCTCCTCGTGTCTTGCGACGGCGCCACCAGAAGCCGGCGCCGCCGCGATTGAGCGCTACCAGAAGCCAGCCCCGCCGCGGCTCCGCCCGACCCTCTTCACCTCCAGGCGATCAGGGTGATGCGCTCCAGCCGGCGCTCCAGCTCGGCGCGGCGCTCGAAGTACCCGGCGTCGTACCGGGCCAGCAGCCAGGGACGGTAGGCGTTGTGCGCATGGAAGTCGGCGCGGTCCCGCTCCAGTTCGAACAGCTCGCGGCGAGCGGCGCGAACCAGCATGAAGCGCTCGCCCCGGCCATGCCGCTCCCAGCGGCCGTCAAACCGGCCCGGTTCGCTCCAGCGGCGTTCGTCGCGGACCGCCCAGCCCGGCGCGAATGGAGTGTGCATGCACCGGCTGTCGTGAACGTGTCGGTTCGACCACTCGCCGCGCCCGCTCCCCTCCCAGCGGTCGTGGCGCGCACCACTATTCAGGCGCCCCCGGACGCCCGGGGCGGGCGCTTGCGCCCACCACCCGGCGCCGTTACCTCCCGGGGAGGAGGAGACCATGACCCGAACGGCGCGGCCACCTGGCCTGCTCGAACACGACGCCACCCGGAGTGCCGGGCCCGCCTCCTGGGCCGCGGTCGCGCTCACGGCGCTGGCGCTGGCTTTGGCATGTGGCGGCGGCATCTCGGAGGCGGCGCCGCTTCCTGCGCCTCCCTCCGGGCCCTTCGCCGTGGACGTGCGGGTCACGCCGCCCCCGCCGCCGGGCAGCGTCGCCGTGCGGCTGGTGCCGTTCGCCTCCGGGCTGGTGGTCCCATGGGGGATGGACTTCCTCCCCGATCGGCGGCTGCTGGTCACCGAGAAGGGCGGGACCCTCCGGCTGGTCAGCGCCGACGGGAAGGCCCTCTCCTCCGTGGCTGGCGTCCCGGCGGTGGACGCCTCCGGCCAGGGAGGGCTCATGGACGTGGCCCTCGACCCACGGTTCGCGGTCAACCGCCGCGTCTACCTCTCCTTCTCCGAGCCCGGGACCGGCACCGAGGCCGGCCTCGCCGGCACCGCGGTCTTCCGGGCCGAGCTCGACGCCGCGGCCTCGGCGCTGGCGAACGGCACCGTGATCTTCCGGCAGCGCCCCAAGGTGGCCGGCAGCGGCCACTACGGCTCTCGCCTGGTCTTCCGGCGCGACGGCACGCTCTTCGTCACCCTGGGCGAGCGCCAGAAGGGCGCCCCCGCGCAGGACCTGGCCGGGCAGCTCGGGAAGGTGGTCCGCATCGACACCGCGGGGAACCCCGCCGCCGGCAACCCCGACTTCGGCCCCAGCTCCTCACCCCACCTCTGGACCGCGGGCCACCGCAACCCCCAGTCCGCCGCGCTGCACCCCGACACCGGCGACCTCTGGGTCACCGAGCACGGCCCCCAGGGCGGGGACGAGGTGAATCTCGCGCTGCCGGGCCGGAACTTCGGATGGCCCACCGTCTCCTACGGCTGCAACTACGGGGATCCGGTCGGCACGGCCTGCCGCATCGGCCGGGGCGTGCACGCCCCCACCTTCGCCGAGCCCCTCGCCTACTGGTTCCCCACCTCCACTGCCCCGGGCGCCATGGCCTTCTACACCGGCGACAAGTTCCCCGAGTGGCGGGGCAACCTGTTCGTCGGAGGGCTGGCGGGCAGCACCCTTTGGCGCCTGCGGCTGGACGGCACCACCGTGGTCGGCCGCGAGGCGCTCTTCCCCGGGGTCCACGAGATCCGGGACCTGCGCCAGGGGCCGGACGGCTACCTCTACCTGGTGACGCGGGACACCAACGAGATCCTGCGGGTGGAGCGCTGACGGATCCCGTGAAGCCACGGGCCTGCTGGTCCATGCGAAGTGGCCTCCAGGGCACGCCCCCCCGGTAGCGAATCCTCCTGGGACCACCGTGACTCCAACCAGCGAGTGGACCAGGTGAACCGAGCGCACCTCGAGGAGACCGACGAGGCCCTGGTGGCCCGCTGCGGTCGCGGTGACCGCCTCGCCTTCGACCGGCTGGTCGACCGCCACGGCGGCGCCCTGTTCCGCTTCGCCACCCGCCACTGCCGGACCGAGCGCGACGCCGAGGACGCGGTGCAGGACGGCCTGCGGGCTGCCTGGCGCCGCGCCGCCACCTTCCGCGGCGAGGCCTCGGCGCGGGTCTGGCTCTTCCAGGTGATCCTGCATGCCTGCCGGCGGCGGGCGCGGCGGCGCGCGGGGGAGCCGACCGTCCACGAGGCGGTCGAGGAGGCCGAGGCGCTCCCCGGGCCGGCCCCTTCCCCGGAGGCGCTGGTCGAGTCGCGGCAGACCGGCGCGGCGCTGGCGGCGGCGCTGGCCGCCATGCCCGAGGAAGGGCGTGAGGTGCTGCTGCTGCGCGACGTCGAAGGGCTGAGCGGCGAGGAGGCTGCCGCCGTGCTCGGCGTCGGCCTGGCCGCCATGAAGAGCCGGTTGCACCGTGCCCGGCTGGACCTGAAGGAGCGGGTGGAGGCCATCCTCGGCCACTCGCCCGAGGAGGGCTCGCCATGACCGGCGTGCGGGACGAGAAGGTGGTCGCGGGACTCTCCTGCGGCCAGGTGCTGGCGAAGCTCTCCGACTACCTCGACGGGGAGCTGCCCGGCGACGAGCGGGTGCGGATCGAGGAGCACCTGCGCGGCTGCGAGGGCTGCGCCCGGTTCGGGGGGGAGTTCAGGGCCACGGTGCGCGCCCTCAAGGCCCACCTGGACAGCGGCGCCACGCTGTCGCCCGGCTTCCGCGCCCGGCTCGGCCGCTCCATCGACGAAGGCTGATCCAGCACCCCCTCGAACCGCGCCTCCGGCCGCTCGCCCTGGAAGCCGGTCATGACGTGGAAGAGGCCCTGGCTCTCCTCCCCCAACCGGCTGGCTGTCGTCCATGTTCCGAGGGGGCGGCGGGCCAGGAGGTGAGAATCTTCTTCGTGCCCACCGGTCTCACAGCTTGCAAGGAGACGCACACATGACCAACGAAGGCACCATCGACCGCGCTGTCCGCATCATCGCCGGCCTCGGCATCCTGTCCCTGGCGTTCGTGGGCCCGCAGACCCCGCTCGGCTACCTCGGCCTGGTGCCGCTGGCGACCGGGCTCATCGGCTTCTGCCCGGTCTACAAGCTCCTTGGCTTCAGCACCACCGCCAGGAAGTAGGCGACCAGGCCGGCGCCGCGAGGTCAGGCGGCGCCGGCGCCGAAGTCGCTCACCGGGCCGGCTCCGCGGCGGGCGACCATCGTCGTGCGACCCGGCTCGCTTACGCCAGCGTTGCCTCGCGACGGGACCAAGCCAAGCGGTGGGCGCTGTGAGGGCCCTTCGGGCCGCCGGCGTCGTCTGGGCTTCGGGGACGACCCGGACCCCGGGGAATCCTTTCCGCGCCCGCCGGACTCTCCACTCCCATCAGACACAGTGGGCCCATCCCGGGCCGCCGGAGGATCCCGCATGAACGCCAAGCACATCGCACTCGCCGTCGCTCTCGTCACGGTCACCACCGCCCTCGCCGCCGGGTCCGCCTTCCCCGGGCCGGCCGAGTTCCGGAGCTGGGCCCACGTGAAGTCGATGGTCATCACCGACAAGTCCCACGGCCTCTACGGCTTCCACAACGTCTACGCCGACGCCACCGCGCTCAAGGCGCTCAAGGGCGGCGTCGCCTACCCCGAGGGGGCGCAGTTCGCGGTCTCCTTCTACGAGGTGACCAGCGACGGCGCCATGCTCGGCCAGGGCAAGAAACAGAAGGACCTCTTCATGCGCAAGGACTCCGCGGCCAAGACCACCGGCGGCTGGGCCTTCGGCGCCAGCGGGCCGGACGGCAAGCCGCTCGGCCTGGACGTCGTGAAGGGCTGCTACGAGTGCCACGCCGGCGGTGCCAAGGGCACCGACCTGATCTTCTCCAAGTACCAGGAGTAGACGGCCGGGAGGGAGGGAGCGGGCTCCGGCGATCCGCCCGGCCGCCCGCCTCCTCGCTCCGCCGTGCCGCCTCCTACGCCTCGCTCCGCCGCGCCTCCTCGCTCCGCCGCGCCGCCTCCTACGCCGCCCCGAACGTCCCCGTCGCGTGCGGCCGCTCCCCGGCCTCGTCGAGCAGCGCGAAGGAGAGCCCGCGCTCCCGCGGCCAGGCGCGCAGCGAGACCCGGGCCGGCAGCAGCACCGGCAGCTTGAAGGCCACCTCGAGCACCGCACCGCCGCCGCTGACCCGCGGCTGCAGCTCGGCGGCGATCCGCGCCAGCGACCACATGCCGTGGACGATGGCGCGCCGGAAGCCGAAGAGCCGGGCCGTCAGGACGCTCAGGTGGATCGGGTTGTAGTCGCCCGAGACGCGGGCGTAGCGCCGGCCCAGGTCGGCCCCCAGATGGAACTGGGTGGTGCTGGCGCCCTCGGGAGCGGCCCGGGCCGTGGCCGCGACGAGCGGGGGGCGCGCGGTCCGGGAGCCGGTGCGCCTCGCCAGCAGCGTCGAGGTCTCGGTCCAGGCCAGCTGCCCGCCGGCGCGAGCCTCGGTGTAGAGCTCGAACTCCTGCCCGCGGGCCGACTCGCGGTGGCCGCCCACCCGGCAGCGCAGGTCGATGGGCTCGCGCTGGCCGATGGCCCGCTGGGCCTCGATCCGGCTGCGCAGGTGGACCAGGCCGAGCAGCCTGAGCGGGAAGGCGTCGCTGGTGAGCAGCGCCAGGTGGAGCGAGCCGGCCAGCACGTGCGGGTAGGTGATGGGCAGCCGCTGGTCCGGCTCGAACCCGCAGAGCTCGCGGTAGGCGTCGAGGTGGGCGGCGTCGGGCACGGCCGGCGCCAGGCGGGCCTCCAGCGACGGGATGGTCTCCCCGGCGGCCAGCAGCAGCGGGCGGCGTGCCAGCAGCGCCCTGGCCAGCGAAGGCCAGACCGCGGGCGAGCGCTCGAAGCTCAGCGAGGCGGCGGTGGGCATGGCTCAACCCCTATCACGTTCGAAGCGCGGAACCGCCGGTGCACCTCCCAGGCGAAGCCGTCGAGCGCGGCGGCGTCGAGCGGGTCGCCGTTGAGTGACAGGGTGAGTGAGAGCAGCCCCTCGCGCTCGGCCACATGGTGGAACTGCGCCTCGGCCAGCTTGTTGGGCATGCACTCCAGCGGCCCGACGCTCACCACCGCGTCGATCTGGCCGCGGCGCCAGGCCCGCACCGGCACGCCGATGGTGAGCAGCGTCTCGACCTCGACGTGGTGGTCGATGTAGTCGCCGGCGGCGGCCACCGCCTCGCCGATGGGCGGCGGCGGCGGCAGGCCGAGCGGCCCGGCGGCGGCGGCGTGGCAGCGGTCGAGGATGCGGTCGCGCAGCCAGCGATCGAGCCGGGCCGCCAGCCCCTTCTTCCAGCCGCGCTTCCAGGCCACCCAGTCGGTGTACTGGATGAACTCGGTGAGCGGCTCGAGCCGGACCCGCAGCCCGCGCCGCTCCAGCTCCCTGGCCACCTCGCCGTTGGCGAAGGGGTCGCAGCGCACGTAGATCTCGCCGGAGAGCAGCACGCTCGGCACCCGCCGCGGCTCCTTGACCGCCGCCAGCGCCAGCGCCGCCTCGCCCACCAGCCGGGGCACGCCCCAGACCCGCCCGCTGGTCGCCTCGAGCAGAACGGTGGCCGCCGAGAGGTCGCCGCGCACCGCCGCTTCGATCAGCACCGAGAGGCGGCGGGCGGCGCCGGCGTGGATGGCCTCGGCCGCACCAGGCGACCGCTCCACCGGCCGCACGTCGTGGAGCGCCTCCTCGAGCGCCCCGTAGGCGCAGAACCCGGCGTAGACGATGGCGGCGAAGCCGGGTGGCAGTCCGCGGAAGTAGTCGCCCAGCGGCGGCGACCAGATGGCCACCCGCTCACGCCAGCCGAGCCGATCCAGCACCAGCTGCTGGAGCTGGCGGTAGGCGCCGAAGCGGCAGGGGCCGTCGGAGCCGGGCATGAAGAAGGCGAAGCGCTCGCCATCGGTCCCGGCCCGCTCCAGCCGCTCCAGCAGGGAGCCGAGCGTGACGGTGAGCGGCAGGCACTCCTTGCCGGAGGTCTGGCGCCGGCCCAGCGAGAGCGTGTGCCGGGTCGGGCGCGGCAGCAGCTCTGCCGCCACCCCGAGCCCGCGCAGCCCGGCCACCAGCGCCTCGGCCTCCGGCCCCATGGGCGGCACCAGCACCCGCTCGCCACGGGCGGTCAGGTCACCGAGCGTCCTCCGCTCCACGTCGAGCCGGGCCGGGTGGTTGGGGGCGGCGTGGCGCGCCCCCCGCAGGTCCTCGCGCACGCAGTGGAGGTAGGCCTCGACCCGGGTGCGGGTTCCGGCGTCGCCGGCGTGGCCGTCGGTCTCGATGACCGCGAACGGCTTCCCCTCCATCAGGAAGGCGAGCTGGTGGCCGGTGAAGCTGTCGGGGCCGCAGGCGTAATTGGAGCAGAAGAGGCCGTAGAGCCCCGGGGTGCGGCGCACCAGCCAGGCGGCCCGGAGCATCCGCTGGGAGTGGCTCCAGAAGACGTCGTCGAAGACCGGCGCGTCGGCCGGGACCGGCAGGCAGTCGAGCGGGATGCCGACCGCACCCTGCGCCCGCAGGATGGCCGGCACGTTGGAGTTGAGCACGTCGTCGTGGATGGTGTAGCTGCGCCCCAGCACCGCCACCGGCGTGACCGCGTGCTCGCGGCACCAGTCGAGCGCGCGCTGCCCCAGCGCCGGGAGCCGGGCGTCGAAGCCGGACTGGGCGGCCCGGGCCTCCTCCAAGGCGGCGCGCCAAGCCACCTCGCCGGTGACGCCGAGCGAGCTGGCCAGGTCGCGGCAGGATCGCTCGAACGGCTCGCTCGACAGCCCCTCAGGCCCCATGTCGATGAGCGGCGAGAGCAGCCGGCCCGCGGCCTCGGCCGGCAGGTCGAGCCTCAGCACGTCGGGCGCCCCCATGACGATGGGGCAGACCGAGGAGGTCCGCTCGCCGGCCACCCGCGGCAGGTGCCGCAAGAGCGGCACCAGCACCAGATCAGGGCCGCGCTCGGCCATCGCGGCCACCAGCCCGTGGTACTGCTGCATGGGGGCGCAGAAGGGGACGTTGGCCTCCTCGATGCCGCGCTTCAGCGCGGCCCGGTCGCCGCTCGGGGCCACCGCCACGTCGAGCCCGAGCCGGTGCAGGAAGGTGGCGAAGAAGGGGAGCAGCCCCTTCAACTGGAACTCGTCGGCCAGCGCCACCACCCGCCGTCCGCCGCGGGCCGGCAAGCTGGCCACCACCTCGGCCACCAGCGCGCGCCGCTCGCGGAAGGGGTCTGGCGCCAGGTCCGGGAGCTTCTTGAGCCGCGTCCCCTGGTCCCAGAGGGCGCAGCCCCCGCCCCAGGTGAAGCGCCTCGCCTCGCCGCCCACGTCGGTGGAGAGCCGGTCGATGCGGCAGTGGTTGCCGTCGCCGCCGCAGCCCTGCGTCGAGGCGCAGACGAACTGGTCCTTGCGCGTGACCCGAGCCGTCAGGAACGGGCGCAGATCGGCCGGCGCCCCATCCCCCAGCGGCAGCTCGGCCGCCGCCAGCAGGGCGATGCCGATGGCCCCCTGCAGCCCGGGGTGGGGCGGCACGATCACCTCGGCCCCGGTCTGGCGCGCCACCGCGGCGGCCAGCGCGTCGGAGGCGAAGGGCATCCCCTGGCAGAAGATCACCTGCCCGACCGAGCGGGTCCCCTTGACGCGGTTGAGGTAGTTGGCCACCACCGAGTCGTGCAGCCCGGCCAGGATGGGGCCGCGAGCCACGCCGCGCGCCACCGCCCCGTCGATCACCTCGGCCATGAAGACCGAACAGTGCTGGCCGAGCGTCACCCCCTCCGGCGCCGCCAGCGCCTCGGCGCCGAGCTGCGCCACCGTCTCCACGCCGTGGAAGCGGCGCCCCTGCTCCTCGATGAAGGAGCCGGTGCCGGCCGAGCAGGCCTCGTTCATGGCGGCGTCGACGACGCGCCCTCCCTCGAGCCGGATGTACTTGGCGTCCTGCCCGCCGATCTCGAAGATGGTGTCGACGCGCGGGTCGACGTGGCGGGCCCCGGCGGCGTGGGCGGCGATCTCGTTGACGACGTAGACCGCCTCGCCGCGGTAGCAGGTGGCCAGCAACGAGCCGACCATCTCGCGCCCCGAGCCGGTGGCGCCGAAACCGAGCACGCGGTGGACGGCCCCCTGGCCGGCCAGCAGCTTCTTGACGAGCGCCTGCGCCGCGCCGACCGGGTCGCCATCGGTCTTGAGGTAGCCTTCCCAGAGCGGCTCGAGCGTGCCGAGGTCGAGGAGCACCGCCTTGGACCCGGTGGAGCCGATGTCGAAACCGAGCACGGCGTCGCGAGGGCCGCTGCTGGGACGGCGGGGAGGAGCGGGGAGGCGGCGCACGCGGGCCAGCGCGGCGGCCAGGGGCGGGAGCCGCTCCAGCGGGGCCTCGGGGTCGGGCCGGTAGAGGGCGGCCAGCGGCGGCGGCGCGGCGGGATGGTCGGCGGCCGCCAGGGCGGCGCCGAGGGCGTCGAGGTGGAGGCCGTCGTCGGCGCCCAGCTCGTCGAGGACCAGGCCGTGGCGGCGGGCGAAGCGGTCGAAGTGGGCCCGGACCCGCTCGGCGCGCGGCACGCCGCCGGCCAGCACCAGGCGGGCCGGGCCGCGGCGCGGCTTGACCAGCACCTGGGCGCTCTCGGCGATGGCGTCGAGCAGCCCGGCCAGGATCCGCTCGCGCCCTTCCCCTCTGTTGGCGAGGTGGGTCATGTCGGTCTTGAGGATGACCGGACAGCGGCCACTGAGCGGCGCCGGGTCGGTTACGCCGGCCGCCAGCGCCGCCGCCTCCTCCACGCCGAGCCCGAACCGCTGCACCAGCTGGCGCAGGAAGTGGCCGGTCCCCTGGGCGCAGCGGGCGTTCTCGCGGAAGAGCTCCACGCCGCCGGCGCGAAGCTCGAGCACGGTGCAGCCGTGGGCGCCGATGGAGACGATGGTGAGCGGTTGGTCTCCGAGCAGGTGCCGGGCCCCGGCCGCCTGCGCCTGCTTCTGCGGGATGCGCGGCAAGGCCAGCCGGGCGCCGAGCCGGCCGGTCACCGCCGCGCCGGTGACGCCGGCCCAGTCGAAGCCGTCGAGCAGCTCCGCCAGCGACACCTCCGGCTGGCCGCGGTGCTCGACGGCGGCGCGGCGGGTCCAGCGCAGCGCCCCGGGGGTCCCGGCCAGCTCCACCACCTTGATGGCCTCGGCCCCGACGTCGATGCCGACGAAGCGGTTCATGCCCGGCGAGCCCAGAGCAGGAGTCGAGGATACGGGTAGAGGAAGGGGCGCTGGTCGGGGAGGGCGGCGGCGAGCCGCTCGCGGTAGCGGCACAGGAAGCCGGGCCAGAGCGCCGGCGGGAGCCGCCCCTGGTAGTCGGTGAGCAGCGTGCCTCGCACCCACTCGACGACCTCGTCGCGCGAGGCGAGCGGGTGGCCGTAGACCTCGACACGGACGCGCCGAGCCGTGAAGCCGAGCCGGAAGAGCGTCTCGGCGTACCACTCGGGCGCGCGCACCGGGCTCTCCCGCCGGTAGCCTCCCAGCGCCGCCGCGAAGGGCGGCTCGGCCGCGGTCGCCGCCGCCTCGAGGTGCGAGGGGTGGTGCTCGTTCACCGGCACCTGCACCGCCAGTTGCCCCCCCGGCGCCAGCAGCGCGGCCAGGCGAGGCAGGAGCGCGGCGTGATCCGCGACCCAGTGCAGGGCGGCGTTGGAGATGACCAGGTCGAACGGCCCGCCGCTCCAGGTGGCGGCGTCGCCTTGCTCGAAGCGGAGCCCGGCGCCGGCCAGCGGCGCGGCCCGCTCCAGCATGGCGGCCGAGCTGTCGACGCCGACGGTCTCGACGGCCCGCAGCCGCTGGTGCAGCTCGGCGGTCAGGGCGCCGTCGCCGCAGCCGAGGTCGAGCAGGCGCGGCCGGGTCAGCGGCGTGAGCAGCGCGGTCAGATCGTCCCACGGCTGGCGGCGCTGGTCGCGGAAGCGGGCGTATTGATCTGGATTCCAGGCGTCGGCGCTGCTCATTGGGGACGCGGAGTCTACCGCTTTCGGGGCGGCGTGGCGCCGGGCCGGGGGAATGGAGGCAGGCCCCCGCCGATTGACCTTGGGGCCCGGGAAGATGCAAATTGCCCCGTTCTTTCCTCATCCCCCATCTGGAGTCCCATGCGAATCCGTCCCATCCTCCTCGGCCTGCTCGCCTCGGCCATCGCCTGCCAGTCCACCCGCCCGACGCATGCCGCCGACTCGGTCGCCGCTGGGGTCAACGCCCCGGTCGCCAGGATCGGCGCCGAGGTGATCACCGCTGGCGAGGTCGACAAGTCGATCCGCGGCGAGCTCAACGACATGGAGCAGCGCACCTACGACCTGCGCAAGTCGGCGCTCGACCAGCTCATCAACCAGAAGCTGGTGGAGGGCAAGGCCAAGGTGGCCGCCAAGCCGGTCGACGAGTTCCTCCGCGCCGAGTTGGCGCCCAAGGTCGGCGAGCCGACCGACGAGGAGGTGCGGGCCCTTTTCGAGCGCGCCAAGGCGGCCGGACAGGTCAAGGAGCCGTTCGACAAGGTCAAGGCCCAGATCGTCCAGTTCCTGCGCCGCCAGAAGAGCGAGGCGGTGCTGGCCCAGTACATCGACCAGCTCCGCGCCGACTCCAAGGTGGAGCTGCTGCTGCCCCCATACCTGCCGTCCAAGGTCGAGATCGCGGCCACCGGTCCGTCGAAGGGGCCGGACAACGCGCCCATCACCATCGTCGAGTTCTCCGACTTCCAGTGCCCCTACTGCTCCAAGGCCGAGGCCACCGTGAAGGACCTGATGGAGCTGGAGAAGTACAAGGGCAAGATCCGGCTGGTCTACCGGGACTACCCGCTGCCCAACCACAACCTCGCCTCCAAGGCCGCCGAGGCGGCGCACTGCGCCGGTGACCAGGGCAAGTACTGGGAGTTCCACGGCCGCCTCTTCGCGGCCACGCCCAAGCTCGAGGTCACCGACCTCAAGGCCTACGCCCGCGACCTCAAGCTCGAGGAAGGGCGCTTCAGCAAGTGCCTCGACTCTGGTGAGAAGGCCAAGGTGGTGGCCGATCACTTCAAGGCCGGCAACGACGCCGGCGTGCGCGGCACCCCGGCCTTCTTCATCAACGGCCGGCTCATCTCGGGCGCCCAGAAGCTCGAGGCCTTCACGGCCCTCATCGACGCCGAGCTGGCCGGCAAGAAGTAGGGTCGCGCAAGCAGGATGGAAGCCCGGTGGTCCGGCCATTAGGATACGGGCCGCCGGGAGGTGCACATGGGTGGATACGGTCAGGGCGAGGAATCGGCGCTCGGCGCCAGGCGCCCGACGCGGCAGGTGAAGGTCGGCGGCGTCGCCATCGGCGGCGGCGCGCCGGTCTCGGTGCAGTCGATGACCACCACCGACACCGCCGACGCGGCGGCGACGCTGGCGCAGATCCGGGCGCTGGCCGAGGCCGGGGCCGACATCGTGAGGGTGGCGGTGCCGGGGGCCGAGGCGGCCGACGCGCTGCCGGCCATCTGCAAGGCCACGCCCGTCCCCCTGGTGGCCGACATCCACTTCGACTACCGGCTGGCGCTCCGCGCGCTCGACGCCGGCATCCACGCCATCCGGCTCAACCCCGGCAACATCGGCTCGCGCGACCGGGTGCGCGAGGTGGTCAAGGCGGCGCGGGATCGGATGGTGCCCATCCGCATCGGTGTCAACGCCGGGTCGCTCGAGAAGGATATCGTCGACAGGCACGGCTGGCCCACCGCCGAGGGGATGGTGGAGAGCGCCGAGCGCCACATCCGCTTCCTCGAGGACGAGGGCTACCGCGAGATCAAGGTCTCCTTGAAGGCTCACGACGTGGCCATGACGGTGGCGGCCAACCGGCTCTTCTCGAAGAGATTCGACTACCCGCTCCACCTCGGCGTCACCGAGGCCGGGACGCTGCTGGGCGGGACCGTCAAGTCGGCGGCCGGCCTCGGCATCCTGCTGGCCGACGGGATCGGTGACACCATCCGCATCTCGCTGACCGCCGATCCGATCGAGGAGGTGAAGGTGGCGCGCATGCTGCTCAAGGCGCTCGGCCTCAAGTTCGGCGGCGCCACGCTCACCTCCTGCCCCACCTGCGGGCGCTGCTCGGTGGCCATGATTCCCATCGCCGAGCGGGTCGAGCAGCGGCTCTCCACCGTCAAGGGCGAGGTCTCGGTGGCGGTGATGGGCTGCGAGGTGAACGGGCCGGGCGAGGCGGCGGCCGCCGACGTCGGCGTCGCCTACGGCCACGGCGGCGTCGGGCTGCTCTTCAAGGCCGGCAAGATGATTCGGCGCATGAAGGTCGAGGAGCTGGAGGAGGCGCTGGTCGGCGAGGCGCTGCGGATCGCCGCGGAGCGGACGCCTCCGGGGGTCTCCTCGTAGCGCGCGACGGGCGCG
>JANPOM010000348.1:0-6057 GCA_031427995.1 Anaeromyxobacter sp.
GGCTCATCGCCTCGCTGAAGGTGGCGGTGATCGCGCTGTTGGTGGCCACGGCAGTGGCCGCGTTCGCGGGAACGCTGGAGCTGACCGTCGGCTTGGTCGTATCAGGGGTGGTGCCGGTCGTGAAGGTCCAGCTGTGGCTGCTCGCCAGCGCATTGCCCGCGAGATTCATGGCGGAGGCGATCGTCGCCGTGTAGCTCGAGCTGGCGACGAGCGCCTGCGTCGGGTTGAAGGTGGCGGTGACGCCCGTATACGAGACGGTCCCGATCACCGGCGTGGTGCCAGTCTTCAGCGTGAAGGTGGCGGCGGTGATGCTGGCGGGGTCCATCGCCTCGCTGAAGGTCACGGCGAGGTTGCCGTCGATCGACACCCCGGTGGCTGCGTTCGCGGGAATCGTGGAGCTGACCGTGGGCGCGGGGGCGGGCGTACCGTTGTCCCCACCACCACTACAGCCGGCGATGGCAACCGCCAGGAAGAGCGTCGTCAAGCCCATGCAACGTCTTAGGATGCGCATTGTGCTCCAGGTTGGATTGCGAGTTGGCGGCGCGCGCGGGACCACCCTGCGCGTTCCATTGCGAGCATCAGCGACAGCACTGGCTCCAGTGTTCCCTACGACAACGTCTTGGCCAGCACGCCCTCGAAGTGTGCCGTCGCTCCAATGGTCACAGAGCCAGCGACCACCCAGAAGATGTTCCGCGGCAATGCACCGCCGGCCAAAGTCACCCTCGTCGCGTCGGCTTGATTCAGCGTTCCCGCCACCCGGAAGATCCAGACGTCGTTCGGGCCTCCCAGAAGCGTGACGTCCGTTGCGATCGTGACACTCGTTCCCCACATGTAGAGGCCAGGAGAGAGGGTCAGCCCGCCAATCTGGCCGGCGCCCAGCTCGGAAACGAGGCCTCCCCTGTAGGTTGATCTGTCCCCAACACGGATGCTCATCGCGTCCTCCCGGGGCGAGCCGGGCAACTCGCATGGAGCTGAAGAGCGAGCGATGTCATCGCCAAGAGCCTGTCGTTCACCGATGCTCCATCGTTTCATTCCGGGCCCCGAGTTCCGCCTTGGCCGAACAGCCGCACGATCACCAGACCGATCACGATTGGCCTCTTCCCCGGGTGAAATGCCTGCGAGAGCGGTCCGGGGGGCTTGGCTTCTTTCTTGTCCATCTGAGGCCCTATCAAGCACCTTCCGGGCCACTGACACGCACCCCGTGATCACCGGTGGTTAGCGCATCCACCGCGCCCCGCACGGTGCCGAACGCCGTCAGAATGACGTATCGTCTCTTTCAGATCGATGGGGGCCACCACCCATTCGGCGCGCTCGGTGGGCATCTCGCTCGAGCTGTCCTGAGTGCCGCCATGCCCTGCGTCGAGCTCGACGTCCCGTTCTTCCGCCGGGCCAGACGAAGAGAGGGCCGCAGACCGTGGTCTGCGGCCCTCCGGGTACGACTGGTCTGTCCCTACAGGGCGGGCTGGGTCACGGTGTTCATCTGAAGCGTGACCGCGGTCTGCGCCAGCAGCCGGCCGTTCACCGATGCGCCGGTGTTCACGGCGATCATCGTCTTGCCCAGCACGACGCCCTCGAAGTGAGCGGTCGTTCCGATGGTCACGGCGCCAGCGACCTGCCAGAAGATGTTCCTGGCCTGCGCGCCGCCGGCCAGGGTCACCCGCATGGCGGGGGCCTGGTTCAGGGTTCCCGCCACCTGGAAGATCCAGACGTCGTTCGGACCGCCCGAGAGGGTGACGTCCGTCGAGATCAAGAGGGCGGTGCCCCACTTGTAGAGGCCGGGAGCGAGGGTCAGCCCGCCGATCTCGCCGGCGCCCAGCTCGGTGAAGTCGGGCGAGACGCGTCCGCTGGCGTCGGCGTACGCGAGTTCCATGTCGCCGACCACGCCGGTCAGGAAGGGGGCGTCATTCACGGCGCAGGGAAGGGGACCCGCCGCATCGACGACGTACACGTTCCCCGTCACTTCCCCGCAGGTGAGGAGGAGCGCAGCCCCGGTGATGGGGCTCGTTCCGACATCCCCCGTGACCGCGGAGGCATACACGTCGGTGATCCCGGACTTGCTCAGGATGGCGAAGCTGCCGGCCGAGCCGAGGTTCACCCGGGCCGGACCGATGCCGACGCCGATCGAGACGTTGCGGTCGCCCCCGTTTTCGCTCAGGCTCTGGCTCTTGATCCCGCTCCCTGCCTCGGTCCCGCAGGCTGCCATCAGCAACATCGCCGCGAACCCCATCTTGGACTTAATCGAGCTTGTGATCCTGGTCATTGTCTTCTTCCTTTCGTTCGAGTTTCTGAGTGCCACGGTGAGCTGCATCAACTGCCAAGGCCCTGGCCTCGGCCGAGGTGGCGCTGACGCTCCCGTCAACGTGCGCGACCCGCTGGTGCCATCGACTCCGAGGCGCCAGTGACCTCCACTCACAGCACCCGCCGGGCCACCGGCACAACCTCGCGGATTTGCTGGCGCGGGCGTTCCCTCGACGGCGCGTGCGAGGGCTACCTCCGTCAGGCTGAAGGACCAACTCCTTCAGTGTGACTGGAAGAAACGGTCCCCGGGCGCCGACGGTCAAGATCACCGGGAGCCCCCGCAGGCGTGCCGGGGCCTCCCCGCATGGTGGGGAGCCACGTCAAGGTGGTGGTGACCTCGCGCCTCACCGCCAACGCGGCGGCCGGCTCCACCCGCATCGCGCTCAGGAAGGGGGCCCGCTTCTCGCCCCTCCCCCACTCACGACCAGTGGATCACCATCGACACGATGCCGGCCCCGAGGGCCAGGGCGAGCAGCAGGCGACCGTGAAGCCGAAGCGCGGCCCGGGCCCGGCGCACCCTGGGGTGGGCGCGGAAAACGGCCAGGCGGGAGCGGAGGTCAGCGAGCGTCGTAGGCGGCATTGTGCACCGGGGGAGGGAAGCGGACGGCGGCGACGCGGAAGGCGCCGAGCACGGCCAGCAGGCAAGCGAGGCCGGCCAGCTGCCCGCCATCCAGGGTGTGCTTGTAGACGCCGATCATCACCTCGCGCAGCAGGAACACCACCGCCGCGTCGAGGATGAAGGTGATCTTGAGCCGGTGGAACTCGAAGTACTCGACGATGCTCTTCAGGAGCTCGATGACCACGAACATCGAGAGGATGTCGGTGACGATGGTGTCGAAGCCCTCGCTGATGTCGGGGCTCTTGTAGACGTGCCACAGGTCGAGGAAGACGCGGGCCACGCCCATCATGAGGGCGATGATGGCCAACGGCACGAGCAGCTTCACGATCCAGTCGGTGATGAGCCGGAACAGCTTCGTCGCCGACGAGTCGAAGGCCACCCCGGCCTCCTTTAGATTCCACATCGCGCCACCTCCTCGAGGTCGGTGGGGGATGCGAGTCCCCCGGGTGCGGGACTAGTAACGCATCGCGTTGGGACGAATTCCTGTCGGGCGAGTAAATTAACTGTAAGTCCAGTAAGTTCAGTAGGTTGAGCCGCACGATTCGCCGGCAGGTGCCCAGGAAGAAGGCCAGGATCGCCCGGACCCGCGCTGGGGCCTGGAGTTCGGCTACGGCGCCGCCGGCAGCCCTTCGCCCCGTCCCTCGCTCGCCGCCTCGCGCAGTCCGGTGGCCCAGTCGCTGGCCGGGAAGCGGCTGCCGTCCTTGCGGATGTAGGTAAGCCTGCGGGTCGGAGAGGTCGGCCGGCGTGATCTTGTTCATCACCTCGGCGGCCGAGTAACCCAGCATGTGCTCGGCGCCGACGTTGAAGATCTGGATGACGCCCTTGGCGTCGGTGGCGATGCTCGAGAAGTTGGCGCTGTTGAAGAGAGAACAGATGCCGCCGCGGACTGGCGAGAGCTCATGGGTCGGATTCGGCACGGGCCGCTTCCGCGCGGCCTCGTGGACGCGGCGTCCCGGCGCGATCAGGGAGACGACGAACCTGGGCCTGGCCGCCCGCTCGGCTGGTTGGGCCGAGTCTTGCCGATCAGGCCATAGCTCTTGAGGCGTCGGTAGAGCGTCGCCGCGCCGATCTGCAGCTGCTGCGCGGTGTGGGTCTGGTTGCCGCCGTTCAGCTCCAGGGCCGCCAGGATGTACTCCTTCTCGACCTCTTCGAGCGGCCGCACCGTCCCGGCGGTGGCCACCGGCTTCGGGAAGGCCTGGCGGATCTCCCAGGAGAGGTCCTCGAGTTCGACGCGCTGCCCGCGCGCCAGGGCGACGGCGCGCTCCATGGCGTTCTCGAGCTCACGGACGTTGCCGGGCCAGGCGTAGCGCAGCAGCTGGTCGGCGGCGGCCGGGGACAGCCCCGCGATCTTCCGCTTCATGCGCAGCGCCGCGTCGGTGAGCAGCACCCGGGCCAGCGGCAGGATGTCGTCCCGGCGCTCCCGCAGCGGCGGCACGTGCAGGTCGACGACCTTGAGCCGGTAGTAGAGATCCTGCCGGAAGGCACCGCTCGCCACCGCCTGGGCGAGGTCCCGGTTGGTCGCGGTGACCACGCGCACATCGACGGGCCGGCTCCGGTTCTCCCCGACGCGCCGCACCTCGCGCTCCTGGAGCACCCGCAGCAGCTTCACCTGCATGGCAGCCGAGACCTCGCCGACCTCGTCGAGGAGCAGGGTCCCCTTGTTGGCCGCCTCGAAGAGCCCTGGCCGGTCCTGCGCCGCCCCCGTGAAGGCCCCGCGCACGTGCCCGAAGAGCTCGCTCTCCAGCAGGGTCTCGGTGATGGCGCCGCAGTTGACGGCGATGAACGGCCCGGCGGCCCGCGTCGACTCGTCGTGGACCAGCCTGGCGATCCGCTCCTTGCCCGAGCCGCTCTCGCCGGTGATGAGTACGGTGGCGTCGACCTTGGCCACGCGCCTCGCCAGGTCCACCAGCTGGCGCATGGTGGGGCTCTTGGCGACGATCCCGAGCGGCTGCTCGGCCTCCGGCGCCACCCGGATCAGCGCGCGGTGGTGCTCCCGCAGCTTCCGCTCGGCCGCCTTGAGCGTCTCGGTGACGCGGTGGAGCGAGACGTCGAGGGTCTCCGCCAGCCGGTTCGGCTCGTAGAAGCGCAGCTCCTCGGCGCGCTCCTCGCCCCACGCCTCGCGGGTCCGCCCGATCAGGCGGCAGGCGGCGTCGCCCTTGCCCAGGCAGCGATCCTCGAGGACGAAGATCTCGGTGCCGGCGCACCGGCTGCGGTAGCCGCTGGTGAGGCCGCAGAGGGTCCAGCAGACCGCCACCTCGGTGCGGCCGAAGTGGAGCAGGTGCTGCTCCGCCTCGTAGGAGGAGCCGAGCAGCAGCTCCTCCCCGGCGGGGTCGTCCGGGCTCCCCGGCTCGACTCGGTAGAGCCCCTGGAGCGTCTGGATGCGGGTGCCGGCCCGGGACCAGTCCTCCTCGCTGTCGAACTTGAACTCGCTCTTCATCGCCTCGGCCAGGCGCCAGCCATGGGCGAAGCCGAACTGTGTGAGCACGGTGCGCGCCGCGGTGAGGCCGAAGTTCTCGACGAGGTACTTGCGCAGTAGCCCCATGGCCACGGCGTCGAGCAGCAACGCCCGCTGGCCGGCGAAGCGGATCAGCCCACCGGCCGGGTCGAGCTCCAGGAGCTCCTTGTGGTCCAACTCGGCAGCGCGCATCGGCAACGGCCCTCTTCGAATTGAATGAAAGGCTACTTCATCTTGACTGACTTGACCAACAGCCTGAATGCCCGTGGGTCTTCAAGCTACTGTTTTTCTGTTGTTTTTATTTATGGCCCGCCCGGTGCTTTGCAGGCCAGTGAAGCGCGCCGCCATCCGCGAAGCGCACCACCAGATTCAGAACCCGAGAAACCCAAGGAGCCACATTGACCTCGAGATCCATCCTGTCCAGCGCCGGAGCCGCCTTCATGCTGCTCTCCCTCGTCGCCTGCGGTGAAACCCAGAGCGGGGGTTCGACCCCGCCGGCCGGACCGCCGACCGTCAGCGCCACCACGCCGCTCAACGGCGTGGGCGACGTCCCCGTCAACGGCAGCATCTCCGCCACCTTCAGCGAGGCGATGGACCCGGCCTCGCTCACGATCGCCACCTTCACCCTCACCTCCGGCGTCGCGGCCACCCCGGTCGCCGGCACGGTGATCTACGCCAACTCGAA
>JANPOM010000349.1:0-1372 GCA_031427995.1 Anaeromyxobacter sp.
GAGGCCCTCAACGCCGCCAGGAAGGCCGTCGCCGAGCACAACGCCACCTGCGGGCGCCGGCTGACCCTTCCACCGGCGCCGATGGCCGAACTCAAGGATCTCAGGGACGTCATCAAGCACGACCTTCTTGGGGAGCCCCGCCCTCCAAAAGGGGCCAGCGGACTGGTCGCTCAATAGGGAAAGCGGCAGGTCGTTCCGGGGAGGGGCGGCCGGCCAGCAGGAGGTGGTCCGATGCGCACCTGGTCTCGAAATCTGCTCCTCCAGTCGCTGGCAGTAGGCGCTGTTTCCAGCGGTGGGTGCGGTGGCGGTCCCAGTGTCCGGGCGACGAGCACGCCGTCGAGCGTGGAGGTGAGGGTGAGCGCGGGAGCGCCGGTCGCAGGCGCCACCGTGATGGTGCTCGCCATCAGCGACGCCACAGGCGAGGTGAACGGCACTGCCGGAGCTGGCGGCGTCCTCGGCTCGGCCGGCCCGACCGATGCCGATGGCCGCGCCACCATCTCGCTGAAGAGCTACTCCGGACCGGTCCAGCTCGTAGCGAGAGGACCGGCGCTCTTCTATCCGGACCCGACCGCGGCACCGGATGACGCGGGTGTTCGGCCGGCGATCCAGGTGCCCTCCTCCTTCGAGTTCTCCTCCTACGTGGCCTCATTCAAGAAGGGGAACGGGGCCGTCGTGCCGGTGACGCTCCTCACCACCCTCGCCGACCACGCCGCGCTGGCCTATGCACGCGGACGCCACTCCTCCCACCCCGGACGGACCACCATCACCGAGGCGCTGGCCGCCCGGGACCCGCTCTTCGTCACGCACGTCACCAACGCGGCTGCAGCTTGGGACCCGGCCAACCTTCGCTCGACCATGCCGGCCCAGATTGCCCAGGGGCCGCAGTCGCTGGTGGACGTCGCCTTCGCAGCGCTCTTCGACGTGGGCTTGAACCAGCTCGCCCACGACACGGCCACGCGGGCCGGCTATGGAACCGGGACCGGCGGACTCACGGCGCCGACACTGGTGCAGCTCATGGAGTCGGACCTCGACGCCGATGGCCGGTTGGACGGCATCGGCGCAAATGGCGCGCCGATCTGGACGGCAGGCAGCACGCCGGTCGCCGTGGACACCCAGTTCCTCCGGAAGCCGCTGGCCGTCTCGCTCGCAGCCTGGGTGAGAAACGTCGCGGCCAATAAGAGCGGCATCACCGACGCGGACCTCGCGAGTGCGCGGGTCTTCAAGACCATCACCGAGGACACCTCCGACCTCTTCGGTTCGGCGCCCATTCAGCCGTTCGACCCGCTCGATCGGACGCCGCCGGTGCTCGCATTCGCGGGGAGCCCGCCGGCCTACTCGGCGTCCTATGTCGTGACAGTTACTGTGAACGCCA
>JANPOM010000350.1:0-4901 GCA_031427995.1 Anaeromyxobacter sp.
GTAGACCTCCTTCGCCAGCCCGTACCAGTCGCCGTACACGCGTCGCGTGAACATGCAGAAGGCGGCGCGCTCGGTGTGGACGTGCACGGCGTCGTAGCCGCTGCGCATGAGACGCCAGAGCGCGAAGAAGAAGCCGAGCGACTTGGCGAACGGCAGGTGGTGGATGCGGTACCCGGCGGCCTCCAGCCTGGCCGCAAAGGGGCCCGGCTCGGCCCCGGTGCTCACGATCTCGCAGGTCACGCCCTCGCGCGCAAAGTGCGGGGCGGCCACCGCCTGAACCAGTAGCCCCGACTCACCATATTCTACATTGTCGGACTCGAACGGCGGGTTGAATGGCTTACCCCCCCACGCTCACGAGCACGATCTCGCCATCTGCCACGCTGAGCGAGCGCCGGGCGAGGCGCCGCTCCTCCTCGCCGGGCGGCTGGAAGCGCTCGGCGTCGAACCAGTTGTTGATGACGGGTGTCTCCAGGCCGAAGTGCCTCCGCTCCGTCTCCCGGACCGACGGGCCCACCGCCACCTGGCTCATCCCCATCCAGGACATGAGGTGCCGCTGCACCTTCCTTCGGAGGCGCAGATTGCCGGTGAAGGCGAAGGCGTTGTGGATCGACTTCAGGGCCACCGGGACACCCGCGCCGAGGGCGGTGAGGCCGATCCAGAAGGCGGCGCGCTCGGTGTGGACGTGCACCACGTCGTAGCCCCTGCGCATGATGCGCCAGAGCGCGACGAAGAAGCCGAGCGACTTGGCGAACGGCACGTGGTGGATGCGGTACCCGGCGGCCTCCAGCCTGGCCGCATAAGGGCCCGGCTCGGCCCCGGTGCTCACGATCTCACCGGTCACCCCCTCGCGCGCAAAGAGCGGGGCGGCCACCGCCAGCATCACCTCCGCACCGGACGGGCGCAACGAGCCCAGGACGTGCAGGACCCGGAGCTCCGGGTCCCGGTGCTCCCGATGGGTCACGGCGGCGAGCGTTGGCAGGGGCGTCCTCTTGGAGGGGTCCATGAGCCCAGTTCTCGGCTCAGTCCCGCGCCCGGCCAATGTATGCCAGGACCACGTGCCAGAGGAAGACCGGCGTGGAGAGGAAGTTACGCCTCCAGAGGCGTCGCGGCTCCTGGAGGAGCCTCGGGAGCCACTCCAGCCCCGCTCGCCGGAAGGCCGGGTGCGCCCGCTTGACGTGGCCGGCGTAGAAGTCGAAGACGGCGCCAACGGCGGCGGCGAAGCGGATCTCCAGCCGGCCGCCCAGCCGGTGAAGCCACAGCTCCTGCTTCGGCGCCCCCAAGCCGACCCAGAGGACGTCCGGCCGGACCGCGTTGATTGCGGCCAACATCTCGTCGAGCTCCGCCTCCGTGAACTCCGCGCGGAAGGGCGGCGCCAGGCAGCCCACCACGCGGAGGTTGGGGAACTCGCGCTCGTAGCGTTCCCGGATGACGGCCAAGGTCTCCTGGGTGGCGCCCAGGAAGAAGACCCGGGCGCCCCCGCGCCCATCGAGCTGCCGGCTCAGCCCCTCGAACACGTCGCTGCCGGTGACGCGCGGCCCGAGGCCCGCACCCAGGATTCGCGAGGCCAGGGTGATCCCGGTGCCGTCCGGAACGAGCCAGTCGGCGGCCCCCAGCGCCGCGGCGAAGTCGGGCCGCTGCAGGGCCACGACGTACGAGTGCGGGTTGAGGCAGGCGAGCCACCGGACCCGGTCCCCCCGCGCCACCCAGTCGGCCATGGACTCCACGCAGCCGGCCGCGTCGCTGGCCACGACCTGGTAGCCCATGAAGGGACGGCGACCGACGCTCGTCACGCGGCCACCTCGTGACGCCGGCTGGCCATGGCCTGCTGGTAAATGCCCATGAGGATGCGGAGGTTCTCAGCCTCGGAGTACTTCTCCTCGAAGGCCCGGCGCGCCGCCGCGCCGCGCGCCTCCAGTCCGCCCGGCTCCAGCCAGGCCCGGTGCACCTGCTCGAGCAGCGAGGCGGGGTCGCCCGGGCGGAAGACCACGCCGGCTCGCCCCTGCTCCACCAGGCCCGGGAGCGGGCCGATGTCCGAGACCGCGGCGGGCGTGCCCAAGGCCAGGGCCTCCCGCAGCACCATGGGAAAGCCCTCGAACCAGATGGACGGCAGCAGGAGCAGCCTCGCCGTGGCGATCTCCGCCTCGGCCGCGCGCGGCTCCAGCTGGCCGAGGAACGCCACCGTGGTCATACCGCCGGCCCGGACCTGCTCCTCCAGGGCCCGCCGGAGCGGCCCATCCCCGACGATCCGCAGCGGAGGGGCCTCGGGGCCCCAGGCGCGCCAGGCCTCGAGCAGGTGGCGCACCCCCTTCTCCTCCGAGAGCCGCCCGACGTAGACGGCGCCGGCGCGTCGCCGGGGCCAGGCGAGGACTTCGGGCCTTCCCGGGTAGAAGTTGGGCTTCACGAAGACCCGCTCGGCCGGCAGCCCGGCGGCCACCAGGAGGTCCCGCTGGAACTCGGTGAGCGCGATGAAGGCCTCCACGTGGCGCTGCCAGAGGGAGCGCGCGCGCGCCAGCGCCACGCCGAGCGCCAGCGGCAGCGTGGCGGCACGGCTTCCCCGGTAGCAGCCGTAGCGCAGCGAGGGCAGGACCGACCGCTGGTCGAGGCACTCGGTGCAGGTCCGGCCCTGGCGGACCGGGATGGCCGCCGGGCAGAAGAGCCGGTAGTTGTGCAGCGTCAGCACCCGCGCCGCCAGCCGCCCCAGCGGCGGGAAGATGGCCGGTGAGATGAGCGGGAAGGTGTTGTGGGCGTGGACGACGTCGGGCCGGAACTCCTTGGCCAGGCGGCGGACCGCGGCCCTCGCCCAGGGGTTGAACGGGGTCGCGGCCGCGCCCTTCAGCGTGCCCACCCAGCCCCGGCTCCGGAGCTCGTCGCTGTGGCGGACGAAGGTCCTGACCTCGTGCCCGCTCCGCGAGAGCAGGTCGCGCTCCAGCTCGAAGGCGACGTTCTCGCCCGAAGGAGCGGCGGCGCCATAGTAGTTGTGGACCAGCAGGATCCTCACGGCGTGGTCTCGCCGCCGAGCACGTTGCGCCGGTGCCACCGGGCCGCCTCAGCGGCACGGCGGCGCAGGAGCCTGAGGCCTCGTGCCAGGAGCGTGGAGTCGACCGCCAGCAGGGCCTTCACCCTGGCGAAGGTCTCCTCGTCCACGGCCACCGGCGGGAAGGCCCTGACCTCCAGCTCGCTGGCCACCGAACTGGCGTGGGGCGGCCGCGGTCCCGTGCAGTGGGAGGAGTCCAGGTCGAACCCGGCGTTCTCGACGAGCGACCTGCGCGGGAAGAGGGAGAGGCCGCCCCGGTTGAACACGCTGAGGTACCAGCGAATGGCCCAGGAGTCGCTCCGCCCCGCCAGCTGTCTCCGGAGCATGCGGGAGAAGCCGTAGCTGCCGTCGAGGTCGAAGCGCCTCCGCAGGTCGGGGTCCGACAGGACGGCCGTCCCGGGGGAGGGCGCCGGGTCGAAGGCCCGCCAGGCCCGCGCCCAGGTGCCCCAGCCCCAGCTGCTGATGAAGGGCATGAAGAGCGCGTCGCATGACGCCTCCAGACCGACCGGGTACATGAAGCCCGACACGTGAAGCACGCCGGGCTCGTCCTCGTACCGGTCGAGCGCGTCGTTCATGTAGCGGAGGAACGTCCCCGAAAGGATGAGGTCGTCCTCCAGCGCGATGACCCTCCCGTGCGCCTCGCACAGGCGGGTCACGCCGTCGATGACGCTGGCGGCGAGCCCCATGTTGTGCGGCCGCTCCACCACCTCGAGGTGGCGCAGGCCCGAGGCGGCCACCACCTGCCTGGTCCGCGCGACGAGGGGCACGTCCTCCTCGCTCCGGGGCCCGTCGCAGAACGCAACCACCCGGGACGTCTGCGCCTCGGGGTTGGAGAGGAGCGACCGCAGGAGCCGCGCGGTGTGCTCCGGGCGCCGGTAGGCGAAGATCGCGATCGGCGCCGTCCTCATGGCTCCTGCCCCTCAAGCCCGGCGCGCCCAGCCTGCCGCTGGCGGTGGGCACGGGCCTCCTCCAGCGCCGCCAGGTACGCGTCCACGGCCTGGTCGAAGCTCGTCTCCATGCGCGAGGCGCGCGGCGCTTCGAGCTGGGCGGCCGAGACCGTCGGCTGCCGGCCCAGCCAGGTGGTGAGAGCCTGGTCCAACGCGGCCGGCCGGTCCGCCTCCACAACCTCACCGTTCCGCCCGGCGGCTATCAGGGCCCGGGCGCCCGCGCGGTCGCTGCAGACCACGGGCAGGCCGGCCAGCAGCGCCTCGTTCACCACGGCCCCGAAGGGCTCTTGCTCCGACGCCAGGGCGAAGACCGAGCCGAGCCGGTACCAGGCCGCCAGACCCTTCCCCTCTTGCCGGCCTGCGAAGAGGACGCGCCCCGGCGCAGCGACCGAGGCCCGCCGCTCCAGCCGCTCCCGCTCCGGCCCGTCGCCGACGAGTGCCAGCACGAGGTCTGGCCACGCCTCCTGGAGCCGGCCGACGGCGTCGATGAGCCGGTCCACCCGCTTTTCGGGAGCCAGCCGCCCGACGTAGAGGAGGACCCGCTTGCCCACCAGCCCGCGCGCCGCAGCCTCCGCTCGCGCAGCCTCGCCCGCTTGCTCCAGCCGGCCTCGGACGATCCGCTCGTCCTGGACGAGCGGCGACGCAGCGACCGGCTGGGTGGCGCCGAAGCGATCGCGGTACAGGGCCCGGGCCTCCTCCGAGTAGGTGAGCAGGCAGTCGGCCTGGGGCTGGAGCAGCCGGCGGCCGAGCCGGTGGAGCCAGCCCTCGTCCTCCACCAGGCTCGGGTTGTCCTCGGTGGCGACGACGTGGGCGAAGGCCCCGATGCCGAGCCGGCGGTGGGCGGCGACGCTCAGGGTGGCCTGCCCGAACTCCGTGGTCACCACGACGTCGGGACGGAAGCGGCGGATCTCCGCTCCGAG
>JANPOM010000351.1:0-1439 GCA_031427995.1 Anaeromyxobacter sp.
AGGGGGCCGGAATGGCGGCCCTGCTCGAGGAGGTCCGCCGCCGCGGGCCGGTCAAGGCCTCGGACTTCAGCGGCGACCGGCCACGCCGCCCCGGCTGGTGGGCCTGGAAGAAGGAGAAGGCCTGGCTGGAGGCCTGGCTGGCGCTCGGCGAGCTGATGGTGACTCGGCGGGAGCGGTTCCAGCGGGTCTACGACCTGACCGAGCGGGTGCTGCCGGCGGCCACGCGCCCCGGGCCGCCAGACGAGGCCGGGGCACGCCTGCTGGCCATCGAGTTGTCGGTGCGGGCGCTGGGCGTGACCCAGGCCCGCTGGATCCACGACTACTTCCGCACCCGCCCCCGGCTCACGCCCGAGGACCTGCGCCCGCTGGTGGAGGCGGGCCGGCTGCTGCAGGTCCGCGTCCGCGGCTGGGCGTCGCCCGGCTTCGTCCACCGCGACCACGCGCGGCTGCTGCGCCGCGCCGCCGCCGACGAGCTCGAGCCGACCCGCACCGCGTTGCTCTCCCCCTTCGACCCGGTGGTCTGGGACCGGGAGCGGGCCCGCGCACTGTTCGGCTTCGACTACCGGCTGGAGTGCTACCTGCCGGCCCGGCGGCGGCGCCACGGCTACTTCGCGCTCCCCATCCTGCGGCGCGGGGCGCTGGTCGGACGGCTCGACGCCAAGGCCCACCGGGCCCGCGGGGTCTTCGAGGTCAAGGCGCTGCACCTCGAGCCGGGCGTGGCGGCCGGGCCTGGCCTGCTCACCGACCTGGCCGCCGCGCTCACCGCCAGCGCCCGCTGGCACGGCACGCCCGAGGTGCGGCTGGGGCGCCGGGTGGCGCCGCGGCTCAGGGCGGCGCTCCGGGAGCGGCTGGCGGGGCGGGCGTGAGGGGGCTGGAGAAGGTCCTTGAGCCCGACCACCGCCACCACTCCCCACCACGCATCAGGCCGTCGTTACCAGTCCGCCAGGGCGCAATGCGCCGAGCTGGCCTCGGCACGGGGCGTTGGCCTGGCTGGAGCGCGCCAGGTCCCCAACTTGCTCTAATGACAACGTTACGTTTACATTGATGCGGTGACACTGACGCGCCGAACAACGAGCTGGGACAAGCTCTTCCAGGCGGCCGAAGGGCAGGCTGGCCTCTTCACGGCCGAGCAGGCCGAGCGGGCCGGACTGTATCGTCAGCTCCTCCGCCGCTACGTGGAGCACGGCCGCGTGCGCCGCCTGAGGCGGGGCATCTACCGCGTCGTCCACTTCCCCACGACGGAGCACGAGGCCCTGACTGAACTCTGGCTCTGGACGGGCCGCGTGGGCGTCCTCTCACACGAGACGGCGCTGTCGCTCTACGACCTCTCGGATGTGCTGCCGCGGCGAGTCCATGTCACGGTGCCGCCCAGCTGGCGCCAGCGGCGCCTTCGGGTCCCCACCGGACTCGTCCTCCACTACGCGGCGCTGGGAAAGAGC
>JANPOM010000352.1:0-9546 GCA_031427995.1 Anaeromyxobacter sp.
GGCATGTGATCGCCAATATGGGCGCGGAACTGGGAGCGACAACCACGGTTTTCCCGGCTGACGATCAGGTGCGAGCCTTCCTGCGCTCAGAACAGCGCCAAGGCGACTTCATCGAACTGCTCGCGGACGCGGATGCAGCGTACGATGTGACCGAGGAGATCGACCTCTCCACGATCGAGCCGCTCATCGCGCTCCCCAGTTCGCCAGGCAACGTCGTGCCGGTGCGAGAGGTCGCCGGCCGGCCGGTCGAGCAGGTCGTGATCGGGTCATCCGCGAATCCGGGGCTGCGCGACTTCGCGATTGTCGCCGCAATCACCAAAGGACGGCAGTCCCACCCCGGCCTGTCCTTCGACGTCAATCCAAGCACGCGTCAGATACTGCAGGACCTGACCAAAATGGGCGCCACTTTCGATTTGATCAGCGCGGGCGCCCGGCTGCATCAATCTGGATGCATGGGCTGCATCGGCATGGGTCAGGCTCCGGCGAACGGACGCAACAGCCTGCGCACAATGCCGCGCAACTTTCCGGGTCGCTCGGGTACCAGGGAAGACTCGGTCTACCTGTGCTCGCCGGAGACGGCGGCGGCGGCCGCACTCACCGGAAAGATCACCGACCCGCGAGACTTGCCGAAACTTCTTGGCCTGGAGTACCCGGAGCTTGAACTGCCAGCAGTGTCGAGCGTGAACCTGGCGATGTTCGAGAAGCCGCTGCCCCCGGAGGAGGCCTCGGAAGTGCAACTGGTCAAGGGCGAAAACATCTCCTCGTTGCCGGTCTTCGGGCCGCTCACCGATCGCATCGAGGCACCGGTTGCCATGATCGTGGGCGACGACATTTCGACGGATGAGATCCTGCCGGCCGGTGCGCGCGTTTTGCCCTATCGCAGCAACATTCCGAAGCTCGCCGAATTCACCTTCGAGCAGGTCGACGAAACCTACCCCGCACGCGCCGCGCAAACGCGCGACACGTCCGGGCACATTCTGGTCGCCGGTGCCAACTATGGGCAGGGATCCTCACGAGAGCACGCCGCGATCACCCCGCGCTTCCTCGGATTGCGCGCGGTGCTGGCCGTCTCGTTCGCGCGAATCCACTGGCAGAACCTGGCCAATTTCGGCGTGCTCGCGCTCGAGTTCGCGGATGCGGCCGATCGCGATCGCATTCAGCAGGGTGATGTGCTCGTGCTGGCCGGCATCCGCGAGGCGCTCATGGCCGGAACGGAGATCCGGGTGCGCAATGAGACCCGCAATGAGATCTACGCCGTGCGGAACGGTCTCTCGACGAGGCAGGTCGACATGCTCCTCGTGGGTGGTCTCATTCCCTGGCTGCGCGAGCGGAATGCGCGTGCTGCCTCCTAAAGCAGCGCCCCCACCGCGAAAGCAATGGGGATAGTCATTCGGGTCTGGATCCCCAGAGACGACGGTTGGGTGCGTGATTCCAGGGGGTTGAGCTGGACGGAAAGTGAAAGGGGCCGGTTCTCGGGTAGGTATGGGTCGTCGAAGCTCATCCATGCCAGGGAGGGCCCCCTATCTTCTCGGGGCAGGCCGGTGCCTTCGCGATAAGTGTGGTGCGTGACCACCTCACCGCACCTCGTCACCCTCCCCTCCTCCCCGGTCGCGCCGTCGCGCTTCCCCGTCGAGCTGCTGGTCCGCGAGTCGGGCGCCGGCCCGGCGGTGGTGCTCCTCCACGGCGGGTGGGGCTGGGAGGCCTACCCGTTCGACCTCGGCGCGGTGGTCCGACGGCACCGCGTGGTCGCGCCGGATCGCACCGGCTACGGCGGCTCGGGGCGCCTCGCCGACCTTCCCACCGGCTTCCACCGCGCCATGGCCGAGGAGACGCTCCTGCTCATGGACGCGCTCGGCATCGAGCAGGCCGGCTTCTGGGGGCACAGCGACGGCGCCGTCATCGCCTCGTGGATAGGCTTCCTCGCCCCGTGGCGCGTCCGGGCGCTGGTGCTCGAGGCGCTCCACTTCTTCGCCGCCAAGCCCTCCTCGGTGGAGTTCTTCCGGACCGCCATCGAGGCGCCCGAGCGCTTCGGGCCCGCGGTGGTGGAGGCGCTCCGCCGCGATCATGGCGAGGGCTGGCGCGAGGTGGTGGCCGCCGGGGGGCGCGCCTGGCTCTCCATCATCGCGGCGGGCCGGGCCGGCCAGGCGGATCTCTACCAGGGGCGCTTCGGAGAGCTCCGCGCGCCGACGCTGCTCCTGCACGGGACCCGCGACCCGCGCTCCGAGCCCGGCGAGCTCGAGGCGGCCCGCCGCGCGCTCCCGGCCGCGCGGGTGGCGCTCCTCGACGCCGGCCACTGCCCCCACGCCGAGACACGCAGCGCCGCCGAGGCCACCCGCCTCGCCGTCCAGTTCCTCGAGGCCCACGCCGGCTGAGCGCCGCCTCGCCGGTGGTGCACCCCGGCTGGAGCCATCAGAGCCGGATGCGGTCCCCGGACTTCGGTGCGTGGATGCTGGGGAACCCGCGCTGCGAGCGGCGCGGTCGCCGCTTGCGCCGGCGGGGCGCTAGAGGCCGCCGCCGTCGCGGCTGAGTTCCAGCACGTCCACCGTGGCCCGCCGCTCGACCACCCTGACCGGCCAGGCATGGTAGGCGCGCAGCCAGCGCTCCGCTTCGCGCTCCGGCTCCTCGCCGCGCACCCGGCAGACGCGCAGCGACTCCACCGGAATCCCCTTCCACTGCGCCACCGTCGGCGTGGCCCGGTGGCTCACGCCCCAGACGCGCCGCGGCCCGTCGCCACCCTCATCGCGAAGCCCCCGCTCGCGCGCCACCAGCGAGGCGTGCCAGACCGCCGGCCAGACCGACCAGTAGTCGCCGGCGATGAGCTGGCACCTCGCCGCCAGCACGTCCTCGGTCAGCCGCCCAGCTCGCCCGTCGAGATCGGCGCGGACGCCCGCCAGCGACGGCGCTCCGCCGACCGCCAGCGCCGCCAACGGCAGCGCGATGAGCGCGGCGACGAAGGCCGGCCCCGAGGCACGGACCGCCCGCGCCAGCGGCTCGGCCAGCAGCGAGATGACCGCCAGGTGGAGCAGCACCGCCGCCGGGGCGAGGTAGCGCGGGTGGTGCTGGTTCTCGGCCACCCAGGCCAGCGCGCCGGCGAAGGCGGCGTAGGCGAGCGCCGCGACCAGCAGCATCCCGGCCCGGATCAGCGCGTCCCGCCTCCAGCCTCGCGAGGTGGGCAGCAGCATGAGCGCCCCGCCCAGCCCGGAGCAGCCCAGCAGCGCCCAGCCCCACCCTGGCGCCTCGGCCCAGGCCCGCGCCACCGTCGTCACCCAGGCGGAAGGCCACTGTGAGACCGGCAGGAAGCCGACCGCGAGCAGCAGCGGATTCCCGGTGATGACCGGGTAGAGCATGATCGAGAGCTGTCCGGCCGTGAGGCCGGCGGCCAGCAACCCGGCGTCGACCAGCAGCCGCTCCCGGATGGCGCCGCGCGCCTCGATCGGCTCGGTGAACCAGTCCTCCAGCGCCCGCCCCAGCGCCAGCAGCCCGAGCACCACCCCGGTGGCGGGGTTGACGAGGTGGGCCAGCAACACCAGCAGCATCCCCACCGCGATCCGCCAGCGCGCCCGGCGCAGGCCGTGAGGAGCCGGCTCGGCGAAGGCCAGCCCGGCCAGCGCCAGCGCCAGGGCCAGTCCGTAGGGCTGATCGCCGAGGAACTCGAAGCGCCAGGGCTCGGGGGCGAAGATCAGCAGCGTCGCCGCCGCCGCCGCGCCGACCAGCGGCCAGTCTCGCCCGGCGAAAAGGTGGCGGGCCAGCAGCACCACCGTGGAGAGCCCGGCCAGAATCATCAGGCCGCGCTGAAGCAGCAGGTTCCAGAGCGGGTCGCGGACCGGCAGCGCCAGCAGCGGCAGCAGCATGCCGAACCGCTCCTGGTCCCAGTAGAAGGGCGTCCAGCGCTGCAGCGAGACCAGCACCGGCACCAGCGAGTCGCCGTGCTCCAGCCGGTGGATGGCGCCGAGATCGAGCAGCGCCGCCGCCGCCACCAGCGCCGCGAAGAGCGGCCAGGCGCGGCGCACGGCGGGGTTCGGGCGATCGGGCAGGGCGGCTACTTTACCCCGGCCCGGGCGGCCCGCTCCCTGGCCTCGGCCGCCAGCGCCCGCACCGAGAAGCCGGGCGTCTGGGAGTACTCGTCGGTGGCGTCGGCGTGGTACGGGCGGGCGGTGGCCTTCATGGCCGCCAGCTTCCCGGCCGGGATCGACGGCGCCGGACGGAGCAGCCAGGGGTCGGAGAGGTAGCTGACCGCCGGCCCGCGCAGCAGCGCCTTCTCGTCGAGCAGCTGGTGGACCCGCTCCAGCGACGGCGGCGCGTGCTCGCCGGTGTCCATGCGGATGGCATCCTTGGGACAGGCCTCGACGCAGAAGCCGCAGACCACGCAGCGCAGCTCGTCGATGACGAACTTGACCGGGTACTTCTCGATGGGGTCGCCCGGGACCTCGCCGGCCTCGATGTAGATGCACTGGGCCGGGCAGGCGGTGGCGCACATGTAGCACGCCACGCAGCGCGGGTTGCCGTCCTCGCGGGGCACCAGCCGGTGCAGGCCGCGGTAACCGGGCGGGTACTGCTCCTTCTCCTCCGGGTACTGGAGGGTGACGTTGTCGGAGTACCCGAGGCCGCGCGGCCGGGCCAGGATGTCCGGGTTGGCGTCGCGGCTGAAGAAGAGGTTCCTCAGGAAGTGGCCGGTGAGCGTGCCGATGCCCCGGATCACCTCCGGGAAGTAGATCCGCTCCCGGAAGTCGAGCGGCCGATTGTCGAGCTGGTAGGCCATGTCGCTCCCTCAGTGCCCGGCGGCGTGGGCGGCGCCGTGAGCCCGGCTTGCGGCGGTGGCGGCCGGTGAGCGGCCCGTGAAGCCGACCAGCACGCCGATGACGATGATGGTGCCGAGACCGATCCAGGCCAGCAACTGGAGCGACGGATCGATGAGGATGGCGGCGCCGGTGACGAAGATGTTCACGAACGCGGCCGGGAGCAGGATCTTCCAGCAGAGCTTCTGGACCTGGTCGTAGCGGAACCGCGGCAAGAGCCAGCGGATCACCAGCTGCAGCCACATCAGCAGGATCATCTTGACGAGGAAGGCCCCGCCGCCGACGGCGGCGAACCAGAACGGCGTCAGGTTCTGGCGCAGCGTCGCCTCGAAGATGAGCGGGTGCCAGCCGCCCAGGAAGATGGCGGTGATGACGCCGGCGAAGACGGCGATCTCGAGGAACTCAGCGAGGAACATCATGCCGAACTTCATCCCCGAGTACTCGATGAAGTAGCCGACGATCTCGCTCTCGCCCTCGGGCAGGTCGAACGGGGCCCGCTTGGTCTCCGCGAAGCCCGAGGTGAAGAAGATGAGGAAGCCGACGGGCTGCAGCAGCAGGCCGAGCGCCGGGAAGCCGCCCAGGACCGGCGCCCCCTGCGCCACCACCATCTCCTCGAGCCGCAGGGTCTTGTAGGCCATCATGGTGCCGACCAGCGAGAGCCCCATGGAGACCTCGTAGCTGATCATCTGCGACGAGGCGCGCACGCCGCCCAGCAGGGCCAGCTTGTTGTTGGAGGCCCAGCCGGCCAGCGAGGTGCCGTAGACCGAGAGCGAGGCGATGGCGAACAGGTAGAGCAGCCCGGCGTCGATCTGCGCCACCTGGAGGGAGACCGAGCGGCCGGCGCCGGCGGCGCCGCTGAAGAAGGCCCCCATGTCGACGGGGGGACCGACCGGGACGATGGCGAAGAGGCAGAAGACCGGGGCGAAGGAGAGCACCGGCGCCAGCTCGAAGAGGAGCCGGTTGCGGGTGCTGGGCGCGGCCGCCTCCTTGGTGAGCATCTTGAGGGCGTCGGCCAGCAGGTAGGGGATGCCGCCCAGCGGGTTGCCGCCCACCGTGATGCGGTTGGCGCCGATCCGGTTCTGCAGCAGCGCCGACCACTTGCGCTCGGCCACCGTGAGCATCGACCCGGAGATCATCAGGACCACCATCATCAGCGTCAGCACGTTGCCGACCGAGGCGCCGTAGTGGATGGCGGCGGTGCTCACCGTCCCGGGCGGGTTCCAGCCGAAGAGGATGGAGAGCGAGTTGAAGCCCCAGCCCAGCCCGGCCGCGGCCCAGTAGAAGCCAGCGCTGAGCAGGACCAGGAAGCCGGCCAGGGCGGCCAGAGTCAGCGACATTCCAAAGAAGCGCCTCACGCGTTCCTCCTCACCAGCCGCTCGGCGCGACACCGCGCTCGATGGGCTCGGCGCCCTCGGGAGCCAGACGTTCCCTCTGCCCGGGCAGCCGCCCATCGACGGTGCCGGCTGCCAGCGGGACGAAGCCGCGGCGGCGGCCGGCCGACGGAAGAGAGTCCCACTTGAAGTCCCAGCTGGTGACGCCGGCCAGCCTGGGCGAGAGCGCCAGCCAGACCTCGCGGTTCGACCGCCACGGCGCCTTCAGGCCGAGTGCGCGGCCCAGGGCGGCCGCCAGGTCGGCGTGCGGGCGAGCCTCGCCGCGCGGGTGCCAGGCCGCCTCGAAGCGCTGGGCGCGCCCCTCGAAGTTGACGAAGGTGCCGTCCGACTCGGCCACCGGCGAGGCCGGCAGCAGCACGGTGGCGGCCGCGGCCAGGGCCCCGCCGTTGCTCGCCTGCACCACCAGGGTGGCCAGCGAGGCCAGCGCCCCGGCCGCGGCCGGCAGCTCGGCCCCGATCGCCCAGACCGCCTTTACGGCGCCGGCCCCGGCCGCGGCCACCAGCTCGGCGAATGGCCTGACGGAGAGGCCGAAGGCCTGCGCCGCCAGCTCCGCGCCCCTGCGGTTCGGGTTCTCGTCGGCCTGCTTGAGGAAGTCGTCGTGCCAGCCGTCCGGCCGGCCACCGAGGTAGACCTCCTTCACGCCGAGCCCCTCGCTGGCGACCGCGCAGGCGGCCAGCAGGTCCTCGAGCGAGGCGAGCGGGGAGACCAGCAGCGCCACCCCACCCTGCCCGCGCGCGGCGGCCAGCGCCGCGGCGGCGGCGGTCACCGCGGCTTCACGCCCGGCGGCCTGCCCCTCGGCCCCACGCCCGAGCCGCGCCTTCAAGACCCGGTCGGTGTTGTACGGCTTGTAGGTGAGCCGGCCCTGGTCGCACATCCACTCCTGGTTGACGTGCTGGTTCTCGCGCGGGCGCAGCCGGTAGGCCGACTCGCCGAGGAAGTCGAGCGAGACGTTGCAGCCGCGGCTGCAACCGGTGCAGATGGAGCGGGCCGAGCTCATGAACCAGACGCGGCCGCTGAAGCGGAAGTCGGTGGAGGTGAGCGCGCCGACCGGGCAGATGTCGACCACGTTGCCGGCGTACTTGTCGTCGAGCGGCCGGCCCGGGAAGGCGGTGATCTCGCAGCGGGTGCCGCGGTTGGCGACGCCGAGCTGCGGGTTCCTGGCCACCTCGCTCATGAAGCGGACGCAGCGGGTGCAGAGGATGCAGCGCTCCTGGTCGAGGGTGACGGTGGGGCCGAGTTCGACCCGCTTGCGCTTGACGTTCTTGGGGATGTCGAGCCGGGAGGGCTTGGCGTCGTACTGGAGGTAGTAGTCCTGGAGCTTGCACTCACCGGACTGATCGCAGATGGCGCAGTCGACCGGGTGGTGGAGCAGCAGGAACTCCAGGGTGGCGCGCTGCTGGTCCTTGACCCTGGGCGTGTCGGTCTTGACCGCGACGCCTTCGGCCAGCGCCGCCTGGCAGCCGGGCATGAGCTTGCCGCCGGGCGCGTTGGACATCTCCACCAGGCACATGCGGCAGTTGGCGGCCACCGAGAGCCGCTTGTGCCAGCAGTAGTAAGGGACCTCGATCCCCATCGCCGAGGCCGCCTCGATGACGGTGGTGCCGGGCCGAACCACCACCTCGCGGCCGTCGATGGTGGCGGTCACCATCCCGGGATTCCTGGGGGGCGGGGGCGCGGGCGGACCCGGCGGCGGCTTGGGAGCCGCGGCGGGGGCTTCGGGCTTCTTCTCCTCGGCCATTCCTATTCCTCCCGGCAAACCAGGCGAGCCGTCACTGCTCGACCTCGCCACCGATCATGTTGATGGAGTCGAAAACGGGGACCAGGTCCGAGAGCAGCGCTCCCTGCAGGATGATCGGCAGGGCGGCCAGCATGGGCCAGCCCGGGGCGCGCAGCCCGATCTTGTAGGGCCGGCCGCTGCCGTCGGAGACCAGGTAGAAGCCGAGCTCGCCGTTGGCGGCCTCGGTGTAGCCGTAGACCTCGCCGGCCGGGACCTGGATCCCCTCCATGATCAGCTTGAAGTGGGCCATGACGCCCTCGATGGTCCCGTAGACCTCCGGCTTGGGCGGCAGCACGTAGCGGAAGTCGCGCACCACCAGCTCGCCCGGCGCCATGTCCCGGAAGCACTGCCGGATCATCTTGTCCGACTGCTTCATCTCCTCGACGCGGATCAGGTACCGGTCGTAGGTGTCGCCGTTGCTGCCGACCGGGATGTCGAAGTCGAGCCGGTCGTAGATTAGATACGGGGCGGCCTTGCGCAGGTCGTAGGGCTCGCCCGAGGCGCGCAAGCAGGGGCCGCTGAAGCCGAGGTCGATGGCGTCGGCGCGGGTCACCGTTCCGACGCCCCGGGTGCGATCGTAGAAGATGCGGTTGCGGGCCAGCAGCCCGTCGATCTCGTCGCGCAGCAGCACCACCCGGTCGAGCGTCAGGGTGGTCTTCTCCAGCCAACCCTCCGGCACGTCGCGGGCGACGCCGCCGATGCGGGCGTAGGTGGAGGTGAGCCGGGCGCCGCAGAGCTCGGTGAGCCGGTCCCAGAGCAGGTCGCGCCCCTCGATGGCGTAGAGGAATACCGTCATGGCGCCCAGCTCGAGGCCGAGCGCGCCGACCAGGGTCAGGTGGTCGCAGATGCGGTGCATCTCGGAGGTGATGGTCCTCAGGTATTGGGCCCGCTCCGGCACCTCGAGCTTGCAGAGCTTCTCGACCGCCAGCGCGAAGCCGACGTTGTTCATGATCGAGCTGACGTAGTTGAGCCGGTCGGTGTAGGGGAAGACCTGGGTCCAGGTGACGCTCTCGCAGCTCTTCTCGAAACCGCGGTGCAGGAAGCCGATGTCGAGCTTGCAGCTGGCGATGTTCTCGCCCTCGAGCTCGATCACGGCGCGCGCCGTCCCGTGCATGGCCGGGTGCGACGGCCCGAGGTTGACGAGCATGCGCTTCGACTTCAGCGGGGCGTCGAGCTCGCTGGAGCGCGGCGCCACCACCTGCTTCAACGCTTCCTTCACCTCGGTCGACATGGAACCTCGCCTGGCGCCGCCCTGCCGCGCCGGTCCAGAGTGCCGCTCTATTCGCTGCGCCTGGCCGGCCCCGGCCCACGGAACTGCTCCTCGGGGACCTCCAACTCGGTCACCAGCGGCTGCCGGCCGCGCAGCGGGTAGTCCTTGCGCAGCGGGTGGCCGACGAACTCGTCGTACATGTAGAGCCGGCGCAGGTCGGGGTGCTCGGTGAAGCGGATGCCGTACATGTCGAAGCAGTAGCGTTCGAACCAGTTGGCGCCGCGCCAGATCCCGCAGACGCTCGGCAGCACCGGGTCCTGCTCGGACACCTTGAGGCGCAGCCGGATGCGCCAGTTCCGCGTGGTCGAGAGC
>JANPOM010000353.1:0-15708 GCA_031427995.1 Anaeromyxobacter sp.
GCCCACCAGCGGCAGGCCGGCGTGGTGCAGGTGAGCCCTGATCTGGTGCTGGCGCCCGGTCTTCGGATGGCAGGAGAGCAGCGCCACCTCGGCGCCGTCGGGCGCGCGCCGCCGCCCCAGCACCTCGAACCCGGTGGCCGAGGCCGCCCCTTCGGCGTGGACGTGCATCCGCACCCGCACCTCGCTCTGCAGCGTCAGCGCCAGCGGCGCGTCGACCTCGAAGTGGTCCGCCGCGGGCCAGCCGAGGCAGAGCGCCAGGTAGGCCTTCTCCACCCGCCCCTCGGCGAAGGACCGCTTCAGCCTGGTGGTCCATGCCGGCGCCGTTCCGCAGGCCACCAGCCCGGAGGTCTCGCGGTCGATGCGGTGGGCCGGGTCGACCTTCCGCTCCGGGAAGCGGGCCTTGGCCAGCGCCGTGAAGGTGTGCTCGTAGTAGCGCGCCGTCGGGTGGATGGGCAGGCCGGCCGGCTTGTCTACCACCAGCAGCTCGCCGTCGTCGAAGACCACGCCAAAGGTCATGGGCGTCTCCGGCTCCGGCTCGGCCTCGCGCCAGAGCGAGAACTCGAAGCCGGTGGTGAGCAGGGTCTCCGGCCCGACCCGGATCCCGTCGAGGGTGTCGAGCCGCTCGGCGATGAGGAAGGCCGCCTTCCCGGCGTCGAGCCTGCGGATCTTCTGCAGCAGGTAGGCGTCGAGCCGCCATCCGGCGTAGTTCCGCTCGACGACGAACCGGGCTCGGACGATGCGTCCCACGGCCCTCCCTATACCACCCTGACGGGACGCCGCCGCGGCGGGGAAGAGCGTGTCAAGTCGCGCCCTTGCCAGTACCTGCCGGCGGTGGTTGACGCGATCGATCACAGCGCGTAGTTTCCAATCCCGGATTGAGACGAGTCGCCGTCATCATTCCGGCCCGGTACGGAGCAAGTCGTTTTCCCGGGAAACCCCTCGCCGATCTGGCAGGCAGCCCCGTCGTCGCTCACGTGGTCGAGCGAGCGCGGCGGGCGCGCGGCGTGGACGTGGTGGCGGTCGCCACCGACGACCCACGCATCGCCGCTGCCGCCGAACGGGCGGGGGCTGTTTCCATCATGACCGGTCCTGCCGCGACGGGCACGGACCGGGTCGCGGAGGCGGCGCGCCAGCTCCGGCCGGCGCCGGAGATGGTCGTGAACCTGCAGGGCGACGAGCCGCTCATCGAGCCGGAGGCGATCGAGACGCTGCTGGCGGCCATGGCCGAGAGCGGCGCCGAGATGGCCACGCTGGCCCGGCCGCTCGACCCGGGCGAGGCGGAGCGCTCCCAGGTCGTCAAGGTGGTCACCGACCTGACCGGCCATGCCCTCTACTTCTCGCGGGCCTTGATCCCGCACCGGCGCGACGGCGGGGTCAGCCCGCTCTGCCGCGCCCACGTCGGCATCTACGCCTTCACGGCCTCGTTCCTGGAGCGCTTCGCGCGGCTCGCCCCGGGACGGCTGGAGGGGGAGGAGGCGCTCGAGCAGCTGCGGGCGCTGGAGCATGGGGTGAGGATCCGGGTGGCGGAGACCGCCTACCGGGGGTTCGGGATCGACACGCCCGAGGACCTGGAACGGGCCAGGGCCTTGCTGGCGGCACGCACCCGGTGAGCTGCACGCACGAAGTGAGCGGAGTCAACACATGGTGAAGCGGGGCAAGAAGACCAAGTACCTGTTCGTGACCGGCGGCGTGGTCAGCTCTCTCGGCAAGGGGCTGGCGGCGGCCTCGATCGGGGCGTTGCTGGAGAACCGCGGGCTCGAGGTGATGCACCTCAAGCTCGACCCCTACATCAACGTCGATCCGGGCACCATGAGCCCGTTCCAGCACGGCGAGGTCTTCGTCACCGACGACGGCGCCGAGACCGACCTCGACCTCGGCCACTACGAGCGCTTCACGACCGCCAAGATGACCCGCAAGAACAACTACACGACCGGGCGCATCTACCAGAACGTCATCAACCGCGAGCGGCGCGGCGAGTACCTCGGCAAGACCGTCCAGGTGATCCCGCACATCACCGACGAGATCAAGGCGGTCATCCGCGAGGCGGCCGGCGGCGCCGACATCCTCATCGTCGAGGTCGGCGGCACGGTCGGCGACATCGAGTCGCTGCCCTTCCTCGAGGCCATCCGGCAGATGCGCTACGACGTCGGGCAGGAGAACGCCGTCTACGCCCACCTGACCCTGGTCCCCTTCATCGCCGCGGCCGGCGAGCTCAAGACCAAGCCGACCCAGCACTCGGTCAAGGAGCTGCGCGAGATCGGCATCCAACCCGACATCCTGCTGTGCCGCTCGGACCGCGAGATCCCCAAGGAGATGAAGGACAAGATCGCGCTCTTCTGCAACGTCGACCCGGGCGCGGTCTTCACCGCCCTCGACGTGAAGTCGATCTACCAGGTTCCCCTGGAGCTGCACCGCGAGGGGCTCGACGACAAGCTGGCCGAGATCTTCAACATCTGGAGCCGGGCCCCGCGCCTCGAGAAGTGGGAGCAGATCGCCGAGAAGGTCTCGGCGCCGCGGCAGGGCGTGGTCCGCATCGGCGTGGTCGGCAAGTACGTCGAGCTGCAGGAGAGCTACAAGAGCCTCAACGAGGCGCTGGTCCACGGCGGCATCGCCAGCGACGTGAAGGTGATCAACGAGTTCGTAGACTCGACCAGGCTGGAGGAGGGCGACCTCTCGGCGCTCGACAACGTCGACGCCATCCTGGTCCCGGGCGGCTTCGGCATCCGCGGCACCGAGGGGAAGATCCTGGCGGTGCGCCACGCCCGCACCCGCAAGATCCCCTTCTTCGGAATCTGCCTCGGCCTGCAGATGGCGGTCATCGAGTTCGGCCGTGACGTGCTCAACCTGCCGGGAGCCAACTCGCTGGAGTTCGACGAGCAGACCCCAGACCCGGTGGTGACCCTGATGGAGGGGCAGAAGGGGCTCGCCGACAAGGGCGGCACCATGCGGCTCGGCAGCTACCCCTGCCAGCTCAAGGAAGGGACGCTGGCCCGCGAGCTCTACGGCCGGGAGCTCATCCACGAACGCCACCGCCACCGCTTCGAGTTCAACAACGCCTACCGGGCCCGCTACGAGGCGGCCGGCATGGTCTTCTCCGGCATCAACCCGGACCTCGGGCTGGTGGAGATGATCGAGCTGAACAACCACCCGCACTTCCTCGGCTGCCAGTTCCACCCGGAGTTCAAGTCGAAGCCCTTCGCGCCACACCCCCTCTTCGCCGGCTTCGTCAAGGCGGCCCGGGAGCACCGCGACGCCGTCCAGCGGGCGCCGCAGGCCGAGGTCACCAAGCTCCCGCTCGGGAAGAACGGCTAGGTCATCACCATGCCCCAGGTCCTCGCCCGCATCGCCGGGTACGAGGTCGGCGACGGGAGGAAGCTCCTCCTCATCGCCGGCCCCTGCGTGCTCGAGAACGAAGCCCACGCGCTGGCCCACGCCCGCAAGGTCAAGGCGCTGGCCGAGAAGCACGGCCTCCCGGTGGTCTTCAAGGCCAGCTTCGACAAGGCCAACCGCTCCAGCGGAAAGAGCTACCGCGGCCCGGGGTTGGAGGTGGGGCTGGCCGCCTTCGCCGCCGTCAAGAACGAGACCGGCCTGCCCTGCACCACCGACATCCACGAGACCTGGCAGGCCGAGCCGGCCGGCAAGGTGGTGGACCTGCTGCAGGTGCCGGCCTTCCTCTGCCGGCAGACCGATCTGGTCATCGCCTGCGCCACCCACGGCAAGAGCGTCTCGGTGAAGAAGGGGCAGTTCCTGGCGCCCGGGGAGATGCGCCACGCCATCGCCAAGTGCCGCGAGGCCGGCAACGGCAACGTGCTCTTGATGGAGCGCGGCTCCAGCTTCGGCTACGGCAACCTGGTGGTCGACATGCGCGGGCTGGTGCAGATGCGCGAGCTGGGGGTGCCGGTCTGCCTCGACGCCACCCACTCGGTGCAGCTCCCCGGCGGCGCCGGCGACGTCACCGGCGGCGACCGCCAGTTCGTGGCCCCGCTGGCCCGCGCCGCCTCGGCTGTCGGCATCGACGCCCTCTTCATGGAGATCCACGAGGACCCGTCGGTGGCCAGGAGCGACGGCCCCAACAGCCTCGACTTCGCCATGGCCGACCGGGTGCTGACCGAGGTGCTGGCGGTGCGCCGGGCGCTGGGGCAGCCGTGACCACGCACAAGCCGGTCTCGCGGGCCCGCATCTCGCCGCGGGCGCTGCTGGCCAGGGCCGCCCGCATCCGGCTGGTGCTGCTCGACGTGGACGGCGTGCTCACCGATGGCCGGCTCTACTACGGCCCCGAGGGCGAGCTGATGAAGGCCTTCGACGTGAAGGACGGCCACGGCATCGTGCTGCTGCGCGACCACGTCGACTTCGGCGTCATCTCCGGCCGGCCTGGCAAGGCCACGCAGCGCCGGCTCGAGGAGCTGCGCTTCAAGCACCTCATCTTCGGCCAGCTCGACAAGCTGGCCGGCTACGCCACCCTGGCCCACCTCGGCTTCGCCGACGACGAGGTGGCCTACATGGGCGACGACCTCAACGACCTGCCGCTGCTCCGCCGGGTCGGCCTCTCGGCGGCGCCCGCCGACGCCCTCCCCGAGGTCCGCGCCGCCGTTCACTTCGTGGCCCGTGGGGCCGGTGGCCGGGGCGCGGTGCGCGAACTCTGCGACCTGGTGGCCGCGGCGCGAGGTCTCCCGCAGGGTCACGAATGACGCCGCCGCTCGCCACCCGCGTCCGGCGCAGCCTCCGCTCGCGGGCCATCGCCGCGCTGGTCCGGCTCATCGCCCTGGTTCCGCTCGGCCCCGCCGTGCGCATCGGCGCCATCCTGGGCGGACTGGCCGCCCACCTCTTCGGCGACGCCCGCCGGCTGGCGGTCCGCCACCTCACCATCGCCTTCCCGGAGAAGCCGGAGGCCGAGCTGGAGCAGATCGCCCGGCGGATGTTCGTCCACCTCGGCATGTCGGCGATGGAGATCACCTCCATCAACTCCTTCGCCCACCGGCTCGAGAGCTACATGGAGCTGGACGGTCGGGAGGTGCTCCAGGCGGCGCTGGCCAAGGGGAGGGGGATCGTCTTCGTCACCGGCCACGTCGGCAACTGGGAGCTGATGGCCCGGCTGGTCGCCAGGGTCGGGGCGCCGGTCTCGGCCATCGCCAAGCGGAGCGGGGACGCCCGGGCCATGGCGTTGATCGAGGGGTGGCGGGCCGACGGCGCGGTCACCACCCTCTGGCGGGAGGACGCCTCGACGGCCCGGGCGCTGCTGCGGGTCTTCAAGGAGAACAAGGTGCTCGGCATCCTGGTCGACCAGGACACCAACGTGCAGGGGGTCTGGGTCCCCTTCTTCGGCCGGCCGGCCTGGTCCCCGCGCGGTCCGGCCGACCTGGCGCTGCGGAGCGGGGCGCCCATCCTGGTCGGGACCAGTCACCGCAAGGGCGAACGGCCAGGCGACGGCTTCCTCTTCGAGATCATCGAGATCCCGTATGACCCGAAGCCGGCCGACAAGGAGGCGGAGGTGCTGCGGATCACCGCCGCCTGCCAGGCCGCGCTCGAGGCGGCCATCCGGCGCCACCCGGCCGACTGGGTCTGGATGCACGAGCGCTGGAAGACCCAGCCGAAATAAGCAAGCCCTGTGCCCATCGCTTTGGCATGAAAAAGAGTGCTATGGTTCACGGCACTTGGAGGCGCATGAGGCTTCGGGGAGTGACCTTCGCGTTCCTATTCCTGGCGGTGGGCTGCCGGCCCGCCCGACCGGGCGAGGCGCGCCAGGTGGCCCCGGAGCTGACCATGGACGGGGTCCAGTTCCAGGTCTACCGAGGGGGGGAGACCATCGCTTCCGGCCAGGCCAAGCGGCTGACCTACCGTCGCGACACCACCGATGTCTCCGCCAGCGCCCTCGCCATGGACCTGATCACCGCCACCGGCCTGGTCCACGTGACCGCACCGGTTGGCGCCGGCCAGCTCGCCAGCCGCCAGTTCAGCGTGTCCGGTGGGATCCGGGCCAGCCGCGGTGCCGACGTCGCCACCACCGCCAGCGCCACCACCCGCCCCGGACCCGACGGCAAGGTCCGGCTCGAAGGGGAAGAGGCGGTCCAGCTCGACGGTCCCGGCTACAGGCTGACCGGCACGGGCTTCGCCGTAGACCCGGCCACTGGCGAGCTGGCCATCCGCGGCACCCCCCACCTCGTCACCGGGCTGCCGGTCCGGCCATGACCGCCCCGCTCCTCCTCCTGCTGGCCCTGGTCGGCCCGGCCGCGGCCCCGGACGTGGCGCCGGTCCCGGTTCCGGCCAGACCGGCGGCGCCCGGTCCCGCTGCCGCCCCCATCTCCGCCACCGCCGCCGGCAAGACGGTCCCGGCCACCGTCGACGCCGACGTCATTCGCTACAACTGGACGACGCGGAAGGTCACCATGCTGGGCAAGCCGTTCGTGACCCTGACCCGCGAGGACATGACGCTCACCTGCCGCAGGCTGGTCGGCGACAACGACGCCAGCGGCCAGCTTGCCCGCGCCACCTGCGAGGGTGACGTGAAGCTGGTCCGCTCCACGCGCATCGTCACCTGCGAGCGGGCCATCTACGATCGCGACGCCGCCCGGGTCATCTGCGAGGGGAACCCGGTCCTGCGCGACGGCGAGACCGTGGCCCGCGGCAAGCGGCTCACCTACCTGCTGACCGCCGACGAGGTGCTGCTGGAGGAAGCGGTGCAGGCCACCGTCCCCACCTCGCAGATCGAGCAGGCCCAGAAGAGGCCGGCCCCGGACGCCACCGGCAAGCCCGCACCCGCCCCGGCCAAGGCGGCCGCCGCGCCACCGAAGCCGGCGGGAGGTGCCCGGTGAGCGGCCTGCTGCGCGCCGACGGCCTGGTGAAGAGCTACCGCCGCCGGCGGGTCGTGGACGGGGTCTCCTTCCACGTCGCCCCGGGCGAGGTGGTCGGCCTGCTCGGCCCCAATGGCGCCGGCAAGTCTACCAGCTTCAACATGGTGGTCGGGCTGGTGACCCCCGACGCAGGCACGGTCCGGCTCGGCGAGGTGGAGCTGACCCGCCTGCCCATGCACCGGCGGGCCCGGCTCGGGGTCGGCTACCTGCCGCAGGAGGCCTCCATCTTCCGCAAGCTGACGGTGCGGCAGAACTTCGAGGGCGTGCTCGAGGCGCTCGGGGTGGGGAGGGCCGAGCGGCGGGCCCGCGCCGACGCCCTGCTGGCCGAGTACCGGCTCGAGAAGGTGGCCGACGGGCTGGGCGAGACCCTCTCCGGCGGCGAGCGGCGCCGCGCCGAGGTGGCGCGCAGCCTGCTCTCCAACCCGAAGTTCATGCTCTTCGACGAGCCCTTCGCCGGCGTCGATCCCATCGCGGTGGGAGAGCTGCAGCGGCTCATCGGCTCGCTGCGCGATCGGAGCATCGGTGTCCTCATCACCGACCACAACGTGCGCGAGGCGCTCGGCATCTGCAGCCGGGCCTACATCCTCTCGGCGGGTACCATCCTCGAGTCCGGGACCCCGGCCGAGATCGCCGGCAGCAGCAAGGCGCGCAGCGCCTACCTCGGGGAGAAGTTCCGCCTCGACGACTCTCCAGCTGGGTCTTGAGGAGCGGAATGGGCCTGGAGCTGAAGCAACATCTCAAGATGACGCAGCAGCTGGTGATGACCCCCCAGCTGCAGCAGGCCATCAAGCTGCTCCAGCTCTCGCGCATGGAGCTGGTGGATCTGGTCCGCACCGAGATGAACGAGAACCCGCTCCTCGACGGCGCCGACGACAGCGAGGATCCGGTGGCCGAGTCGGGCGCCAGCCCGGCCGAGGCGCAGGCCGCCGAGTCGGCCCCCGAGCCGAAGCAGCAGGAGAAGTCCCAGGAGGTGAAGGGCGAGGAGGGCCAGAACGAGATCGACTGGGACCAGTACCTCGACCACTACCAGTTGCAGGGCCACACCGCGCCGTCCAACCGCGGCATGGTCGACGAAGAGCTGCCCGGCTTCGAGGCCACCCTCACCAAGAAGACCGACCTGACCGGCCACCTGGTCTGGCAGCTCCGCCTCTCGCGCTTCAGCGACGAGGAGGCGCGGGTGGCCATGCTGATCATCGGCAACCTCGACCAGGACGGCTACTTCACGATGCCGGCGGTGGAGGGCGAGACCGGCGACGACGACGCCTCGCCGCGCGACCCGCTGGTGCGGGTCTCCTTCGAGTCGGGCATCGGGCTGGAGAGGTGCCAGGAGGTGCTCAAGAAGGTCCAGACCCTCGACCCCATCGGCATCGCGGCCCGCGACCTGCGTGAGTGCTTGCTGCTGCAGGTGAACCACCTCAACGCCGACACCCCCGAGATCGTGGCCATCATCGAGCGCCACCTCAAGCACCTGGAGTCGAAGAACTACCTGGCCATCGCCAAGGACCTGAAGGTGTCGATCGAGGAGGTGGTGCAGGCCGTCAAGGTCATCAGCCGCCTCGAGCCGAAGCCGGGCCGCGCCTACTCCGGGGAGGAGGCGCAGTACATCACCCCGGACGTCTACGTTCACAAGATGGGCGACCGCTACGTCACCGTGCTCAACGACGACGGCCTCTCCAAGCTGCGCATCTCGGCCACTTACCGGGCCGCCCTCAAGAACGGGCAGGCCGGCAGCGCCAAGGACTACATCCAGGACAAGCTGCGCAGCGCGGTCTGGCTGATCCGCTCCATCCACCAGCGGCAGCGGACCATCTACAAGGTGACCGAGTCGATCGTGAAGTTCCAGCGCGACTTCCTCGACAAGGGGATCGCCTACCTGAAGCCGCTCATCCTCCGCGACGTGGCCGAGGACATCGGCATGCACGAGTCGACGGTCTCACGCGTCACCACCAACAAGTACGTGCACACGCCGCAGGGGATCTACGAGCTCAAGTACTTCTTCAACTCCTCGATCAACAGGACCGGCGGCGACGAGATCGCCAGCGAGGCGGTCAAGAACCACATCAAGCAGATCGTGGCGGCCGAGGACCAGAAGCACCCCCACTCCGACCAGCGCATCGTCGAGCTGCTGCATGGGCAGGGCATCGAGATCGCGCGGCGGACCGTGGCCAAGTACCGGGAGGTGCTAGGCATCCTCCCCAGCTCGAAGCGGAAGAAATACTTCTGATTCCGGCCGGTTGGACGCATCCCCGGCGGCGCCGGGATCGGCCCTGAGAAAGTCGTCTGGTTCAGCGTGCCGTCGCCAGCCGCCCTGCTATCATTTCTTCGACATGCTGGCAGCGGGCAGCACCCATGGCCGCGGCTCCTTCCACGCTCAACCGGGCGCGAGGGCCGCGGCCGAAGCATGCCAGCAACACGCGCAGGGCACCCACACAGGAGGCGGTCCATGCAGGTGAACATCACCTTCCGGCACCTGGAGCCCACCGAGGCACTCAAGTCGCACGTGAAAGGACGGGTCGAGCATGTCCAGCGGTTCCTCGATCGACCGACCGAGGCCCACGCCGTGCTCCACGTCGAGAACCTGGCCCACCACGCCGAGCTGACCGTGAAGGCGGGGCGCTTCCTGCTCCGCGGCTCCGCCAAGACCAAGGACATGTACGCCTCGATCGACGAGGCGGCCGACAAGATCGAGCGTCAGCTCAAGAAGCACAGGTCGAAGCTCCATGACCACAAGAACGGCCACGTCGAGCCGGCGCCGGTCGAGGTGCGCCACGACGTCATCGACATCATCGACCACCCCGAGAAGCCCAGCCACCGGGTCGCCAAGAGCCGGGTCTTCCAGGCCAAGGAGCTGAGCGTCGACGACGCCATCCTCCAGCTCGACCTGCTGGGGAGCCAGTTCTTCGTCTTCCAGAACGCCGCGGATCGTGTCATCAACGTCCTCTACCGGAGGGAGGACGGCAGCCTCGGGCTCATCGAGGCGCGAACCTCCTAGAAAAGGGTGACCCAGGGTGAAGATCCAGGACTTCCTCCAGCCCCAGGCGGTGGTGGCCGACCTCACCGGCACCACCGCCGCCGAGGTGCTGGCCGAGCTCTGCCGGCCGGTGGCGCAGGCCCAAGGCCTCGACGCCGCCCGGCTGGTGCAGGTGCTGCTCGACCGTGAGAAGCTCGGCTCGACCGGCGTCGGCGACGGCGTCGCCATCCCCCACGGAAAGCTGCCGGGGTTGCCGGCGCTGGTGGCCGTCTTTGGCCGCTCGCGGCAGGGAGTCGAGTACCGGGCCGCCGACGGCAAGCCGGCCAGGCTCTTCTTCGCGCTCTTCGCGCCGGAGAACTCGGCCGGAGCACATTTGAAGGCTCTCTCACGGGTCAGCAGGGTCTTCCGTCTCCCGGCCTTCCGCGAGGCGATCATGGCGGCGCCGACGGCCGAGGAGATCCACCGGTTGATCCTGGCCGAAGACGGCCAGGACTGAGCCAAGCCAGCGACTTTCAATTCAATGCGCTGCCTGCACGACCAGGCGGACGCCGAGCGCCGTGCAGACACGGCGAACCGTGTCGAAGCGGGGGGCGCTATCCGGCCGCAGCGCCTTGTACAGGGCCTCGCGGGTGATCCCGGCCGACTTGGCGATCTCGGTCATCCCGCGAGCGCGGGCGATGTCGCCCAGCGCCGCCGCCAGAAGCGAGGCGTCGTTCGCATCGATGACGTCGGTAAGGTAGGCGGCGACCGCCTCCTCGCTGTCGAGGTAGGGCGCTGCGTCGAACGCGGGGAGATCGGCCACCTTGATTCGCTTCTTCATGTGCCCTCCTGTCACTCCAGCAATGCCGCCAGCGCCTTGGCGCGCCGGATGTCGCTCTCCTGCGAGCGCTTGGAGCCGCCAGCCAGCAGGACGATGACCTGCTGGCCGCGCCGCACGAAGTAGATGCGCCAGCCGGCTCCCAGTTGGATGCGCAGCTCCGAGACGCCCTCACCGACCGGCTTCACGTCCCCCGCTAGTCCAAGCTCCAGCCGCTTTATCCTGGCCACCAGCACGCCGCGCACGGTCGCATCGGTGAGGCCGTTCAGCCACGCGATGAACTCGGGGAGTGGACGGATCGACACCACGACCGAAGTGTAATCGACCGACTACAGATCGTCAAGACCTGGAGGGGCCCGGCACATCGGTGCGCTGGTGCCGCTGCGGGGTGCGGCGCTTGGGCGCGCGCGCGGCTCAGCGGGTGACGGCCTTGGCGCGCCCCTCTCGATGGCGGTGCGCACCAGCCCCTCGAGTACCTTCAGGTCGACGCCCTCGAGCGACTTCAGGTAGAGGCAGCCCGAGCTGCGATTGGGGCCGCGCTGGTGGGGCCAAGCTTCTTGAGCGCCGCCGCCGAGAGCACGTCGCCGAGGCCGAGGTAGAGCACCATCGCCGGGCGGCGCGGCGCGAAGCCGACCAGGAACCAGTCGAGCTCGCGCCCGCTGGCGTAGCGGAGCCGGACCTCGCCGAAGCCGACGATGCTCGGGCCCCAGCGCCTGCCCGGCCGGCCGGTGAGCCGGCGCATCATGGCGGCGACCGTCCTTGCGTCCTTGCGGAGGCGCGGGTCGGGGTGGGCGGCCAGATCGGCGCTGGCGCTGGCGGTGCGGACCTTGGTCTTGAGCTCGGCCATGACGGGCTCCTCGGTGGTGCCGAGGTACATGGCGCGGGGGGAGGGTGGGGGCCAGAGAAACGGCGGCTGGCCCGTCAAGGGGCGGTGGGCGGCTTCGCCTCGCAGGACGAGGCCACGCACCGCTGGCCGTCGCCGCAACCGGCGTCGCTGGCGCAGAGAATGGCGGCGGTCGGAGCCTGGCCGGGCTGGTGGCCGGGATCGAGGAGCCTGCAGCTGGCGTCGTCTCCAGACCGGCAGCGGGCGACCGTGACCTTGAGCTCGGCGCAGGGGTCCCGGTGGGAGATGCCGTGAATCGCCGACGCGATGAAGGCGACGTCGAGGGCGCCATAGAGGGCGACCCGCCCCGCGGCCTCTCCGCCCTTGGTGGTCGCCGCCGAGATGGCCACGCCGGTGGTCGCCAGCGCGGCGAAGAAGAGGTCGATCACCACGGGCGCCAGGAGCGTGTCGCACGTCGCCGGCCGCCGAGCCGGATGGTATGGCCGGGGCGGGGCGCGCACCAGGATGGCCGAGCAGCCGCTGGTGGCGATCACCAGGCCCATGAGCGGGGCGAGAAGGAGGGCGAAGGGGGCTCTGGCGTTGGGCATCAGGGCGTGGGGCGGTCCGCGGCGGTTCTTCGAAGGCTCAGCGAGTTGATGACGACCAGGACCACGGCGGCGGAGACGGCGGCGAGCACGCCCAGCACGATGCCCGAGGTGACGGCCAGGCCCCGGCCTGGAGTCTCGACCTCGACCAGCTCGAGGCTTCGCAGGTCGAGCCGCATCTGCGCGGGCGGCGCTGCGTCTGCCGAGCCCTCGACGCCGGCCGCCTGGCTCCAGGTCAACGCCGCGGCCCAGGCCAGCCCCTCGACGAACGGCGGCTCCACCCGCTCGACCTGGAGGTGCCAGAGCCGCGGATCGCTGGGGAGCCGAAACCTCAGCTCCTCCCCGTTCACCGGCACGTCACCGCTCGTCACCGAGGAGGCCGGGACCGTGCGCCAGAAGCCGCAGCCGGTAGGCATTAAGAGGAGCAGGGTCAGCAGGGAGGAGGCGCGGAACCGGCGGGAGCAGCGGGGGTGGGGCGCCATGGAGTCACCCTACCGGGGCGGCCATGGCCGCGGCAAGCGCTCTTGCGACCTGGAGTCCCAGCGGACCATGAGTCTGTGTGGCAGTGCGGGGGGGGCGGGCGGGGGCGGCGGCGGCCGGACGGCGGGCGAGAGGGGCTGCGAGGGGGTCCAAAGGGCCGGGCGGCTCTGCGGAGGGTGCGGGCGGCGCAGCGTGCTTCCGGTTCCGCGTGAGCCTGCTCGGCCCGGGAGAGCGACGTGCAGCGTTGAAGCGCCTGAACGTACTCAGGGTGCGATTCTGACGTCAGAACCGACTCAGGGTACGTGTCGTCGCGACCGGAGGAGCAGTCCAAACGTTTGGACCAGCACCCCGGCTGGGGCCCCTCCTTCGCAACTTTGGGCGCCCAAAGTGACCCTGAGTCCGTGTCGTTCGGCAACCGACTGCAGTGACGGTGGGTGTCGCGTGTTTGACCGTGGGTCCGTTTCTGACGTCAGAATCGCGAAAGGGGACCACAACAGGTAAAGCGGCTCGGGTTGGCACCGCGAGAAGGCATGAGACCAGTCGCCACGGCCAGTCGCCGCGGCTCCTAGTGCTTCACGCCGTGAAACAGCCGGTCCCAGCGCAGGCCGTGCTCGCCCCAGGAGAAGAGCGCCACCCAGGCGCGCCCCTTGACGCGCCCCACCGGCACCGGGCCGAAGACGCGGCTGTCGGCCGAGTGGTCGCGGTGGTCGCCGGCCAGGAAGACATGCCCGGCCGGGACCGCCTGGCGGATGACGTCGCCGCAGGGGCGGTCGGGGGTGCAGTGGGTCTGGTAGGCGTGGCCGTCGAGCTTCTCGATGAAGTCGGTGCAGGGCTCCTCGACCCAGCCGCCTCGCTCGGGGCGGTTCCAGTAGGTGCACGGGCCCGCCACCTCCTTGCGCTCCACCGGCTTGCCGTTGACGACCAGCCGGCCGTCGCGGATCTCGACCACGTCGCCGGCCACGCCGACCACCCGCTTGATGAGATCGTCGGCGTTGGCGCCGCCGCTGGGGTTGAGGAAGACCACGATGTCGCCGCGACTGGGCGTGGACCAGGTAGCCTGCGCGGTGGCCGTGAAGGGGAGCCGGGCGCCGTAGGCCCACTTCTCCACCACCACGTAGTCGCCGATCTGCAGCGTCGGCAGCATCGAGCCGGAGGGGATGTAGACCGCCTCGAAGAGGAAGGTCCGGAAGGCCAGCACCGCGAGGATGGTGAAGACCCAGCCCTTCACCTCGCTCTTCAACTTTTCACGATCCACGCGGCTCGCTGCTCCTATTCGGTCCGCATGGCCTCGACAGGGTCCAGGCGGGAGGCCCGGGCCGCGGGGTAGATGCCGAAGAGCAGCCCGGCCCCGCACGCGGTGAAGAGCGACAGTACCACCGCCCAGGCCGGGACGCTGGTCGGAAGCGAGGCCAGCTCGCGCAGGGCCACCGCGATGCCGGCGCCCAGCAGCACGCCGAGCAGGCCGCCCAGCGCCGAGAGCGTCACCGCCTCGAAGAGGAACTGGGCGAGGATGCGGCCGCGCCGGGCGCCCAGCGCCTTGCGCACGCCGATCTCGCGGGTCCGCTCGGTCACCGAGACCAGCATGATGTTCATGATGCCGATGCCGCCCACCAGCAGCGCCAGGGCGCAGACCCCGAAGGTGGCGGCGCCGATCATGGCGATGAGCTGGTCGAGGGTCTCGGTGACCGACTCGTTGGTGAAGTAGTCGAAGTCGTTCTCGTCGCCGGGGGCCAGGCCGCGCAGCCGCCGCAGCGTGGCCACCACCTCGTCGATGGCCTTGGGGACGTCCTCGGGCGAGGTGGCCACCAGCGCCACGTTGTTGTTTGGGTTGCGGCCGTAGGCGATCTCGTAGGCCGGCCAGGGGACCATGGCCCAGCCGTCCTTGGAGCCGAGCCCGAGCACGCTGCCGCGCCGCTCGGCCACCCCGACCACCTCGAAGGGGACGCCACGCAGCCGGACCTCCTCGCCGAGCGCGGAGCGGCCCGGGAAGAGCAGGTCGGCCACGTCGGCCCCCAGCACCGCCACCCGCCGCCCCAGCTCGATGTCGCCATCGGTGACGAAGCGCCCCTGGGCGATGGTGACGCCGTTGGCTTCCATGTAATCGGGGAGCACGCCGCCCACCTCGACGTTCTGCTTGGTGGCCCGCTCGCGGGTGGAGACGATCTCGGGGCGGTTGGGGTACTCCTCTATCGAGACCAGCCGCACATGCGGCAGGCCCCGCAGCCCCTCGCCCTGCTCGCGGGTGAGGGGGCGCCGCTTCTCGTACTTGCGCCGGTCGTGGTTGGTGAAGCTGCCCGGGGCCGGCCACTTCTGCACCTGGAAGGTGCCGGGGCCGAGAATGGCGAAGTCGGTGGTCACCTTCTCCCGGAAGCCCTCGGTGAGCGACATCATCGCCACCACGGTCCCGGCGCCGATGACGATGCCGAGCAGGGTGAGCAGCGAGCGGAGCGGGTTGGCCCGGAGGGTGCCGAGCGCCATGGCGAGGTTGTCGAGGAGCTGGGTCATTCGTAGCGCAACGCCTCCACCGGATCGAGATTGGCGGCTCGCCAGGCCGGCCAGATGCCGAAGAGCAGGCCGACCATCGCCGAGAAGCCGAGCCCGAGCGCCACCGCCCCGGGCGTCACCGCCGCCGCCAGCGGCGAGACCAGCGCCACCAGCACGGCCACGCCGAGCCCCAGCCCGGTGCCGACCGCGCCTCCCAGCGCCGCCACCACCGAGGACTCGATGAGGAACTGCAGCAGGATGGTCCGCTTGCGGGCCCCCAGCGCGCGGCGCAGCCCGATCTCACGGGTCCGCTCGGTCACCGAGACCAGCATGATGTTCATGATGCCGATGCCGCCGACCACCAGGGTGATCAGGCCGACCCCGACCGCCACGCCGTAGAGGGCGCCGGTGAGCTGGTTGTAGAGCTTGAGGAACTGGTCCTGCCGGTTGATGGAGAAGTCGTCCTTCTTCTCGGGCGGCACCCGGCGCACCCGCCGCAGGATCCCGACCAGTTCGTCCTCCAGCGCCGAGAGCCGCCCCGGTGCCGAGGTGACGGCGATGGTGATGGAGCGCTTGTCCCCCATGTCGCGCAAGAAGGTGGTGAAGGGGATGGTGACGTTGGTGTCGAGGTCCATGCCGAGCATGCGCCCGCGCCGCGCCATCACCCCGATGACCGTGTA
>JANPOM010000354.1:0-1135 GCA_031427995.1 Anaeromyxobacter sp.
CTCGCCTTCCCAGAGATCGAACGGCTCCATTGGGCCTCCCTCCACGCTGCCGATAGGCTGAGCTATACCATTCCCATGGCGCCCCTCAGCGGGCCGCTCGCCAAGGCGAGGCGGCTGCTCGACCCCCGCTACCTCTACCTGCGCAGCCTGCTCGGGCTGGAACGAGTTCGCATCCGGCGCGGGCTCGAACGGCTGCGCGCCTTCCATCGGGGAGCGCCGGTCGACTTCCGCGTGGAGCGGGAGGCACGCCTCGCGGCCCTGCTGCGGTATGCCCATCGGCACTCCGCCTATTATCGGGACGCCTTCCGCGCGGCCGGGATGGACACCCCCTCCGCCCGGAGCCTCGAGCGCCTCCCGCTCCTCGACAAGACCATCATCCGCCGGGAGAGCGGGCGACTCGCGTCGGACTGGCTGGCGAGCGTGCCCCACTTCGTGATGAACACGGGGGGCAGCACCGGCGAGCCGTTGGAGTTCCCGGCCGTGGGCGGCATCGACCCGCTGCACCAGGACTTCTTCCATGGCCTCCTCGGCCTGGTGCCAGGGGAACTCCTGCTGGCCTGCGACGGAACCAAGGTCCCGGACGAACTCCGCGCCCGCGACGTCTACTGGGTGGCCAAACCGAATCCGAGCTACGGGCACCTGGCCCTCTCCTCGCTCTACCTGACGGACCAGACCGCGCCGCACTACCTGCGAGGTCTCTCGCTGCTGAAGCCGGCGCTCATCCGAGGCTACCCCTCGGTGATCTTCGACCTGGCCCGACGCGTGCTCCAGGGCGGCGTCCCGCTGGGGTTCGCGCCCAGGGCGATCGTGCTCACCTCGGAGAGCGCGCTGCCCCATCAGGTCGAGGCCATCGAGCGGGCCTTCGCCAGCCACGTCCACCTGCAGTATGGCCACTCCGAGGCGTGCGTCTTCGCCTACACGACCGACGCGACTCGCGAGTACTCCTGCTCACCCTTCTATGGTCACGTGGAGGTCGTCGATGGGGCGGGCCGCCAGGTGGCCCCGACCAGGATCAATTCCGCTTCGGGGTGCGCGGCCAGAAAAGCCTGGCATGCGGGCAGCGTGACCGCGAGGCCATGGTCGCCGCCCATGCAATCGACGGCAAGGCACACGCGCACAGATGGCGAAGAACGGG
>JANPOM010000355.1:0-5308 GCA_031427995.1 Anaeromyxobacter sp.
CCGATGACGTTTCCGGAGCTGGCGCGCGGACCGAAGACCACCTCGGCGCGGCCGTCGCCGTCGGGCGTGCCGTCGGGTTTGACGATGTGGCCCGGCTCGACGATGCGCCCCGGGACCCTGTGGCACTCCTCGCAGCGCACCTGCCGTGAGAGGTGCGCCGTGTGGGCGCCGACCGCCCCACCCGTCTGCGAGCCGGCCAGGTCGTTGGGCGGCGCGCCGCTCGGGTCGCCGCTGACGCCGCCGTGGCAGCCGAGGCAGCCGGCCGGGCCGGAGGGGTTGGGCTGCGTGCGGCGAGTCTTGTCACAGCCGGAGAGTGAAAGCGCGGCGGCGAGGATCGCAATGACGATGAGTGCTTGGCGGCGCATGCTGAGACCTCGAGGCGCCCGTGGCTCCTGGGGCGAACGGCAGTCGGGTATGCGTGAGACACCCGATGGTGCCGGTTTCGGCGAGGTCCCGCGTTGATGCCGATCAAGTAACCGAAGAATTACCCTGTTGCGACGACATCTTGGGTGATTTGCCCCAACTGGACCGGATTAGGCCGACCAGTGAAACTTCACTTCTTGCTAGAGCTTGTTTGGCCCCGGGGTCTCCGACTGCAGCCCATCCGGGTGGTCCTTGAGCTTCTGCTTCCGCGCCTGCTCGATGAACCACTCCATGGGGCGCTCGGTCTGATCCTTGAACGTGTTGAGTGACGCATCTCGCTGGCGCGCCGCGTCCTCGTCGCCCTGCGAGACCAGGATCTCGTCCACCACCTGCGGGCAGGAGGCCACCGAGCCGGGGCGGGCCTCGATCTCCTCGCGCGTGCTCGGCTCTGCCGGAGGCGCCTTGGCGGTGAGCATCTTCAGGTCGATGGAGAAGTTCACGTAGGTCTCGAGCATCCGGAAGATGGCCGAGTCGCCCATGCCGCCCACCGGCCGCTCGTCGGGCAGCGGCGAGACCTTGCCCCCCTCCAGCTTGGCGCGCCCCACGATCTCGCAGCCGCGCCCGCCGTCGGCGGTGTACCCAAGGTTGTCGGTGATGACCGCCAGCACGGTCGGGACGTTGGCGAGATCCCAGTGGGCCATCAGGCCGACCTTGCCGTCGGGGAGCGGCTCGAGGGTGTCGATGTCCATGGCCAGCACGCGCGACCAGGGCGGCACCGGGCGGATGCGATGGCGCGGCGGCAGCCCCTTCACCAGCCGGCGCAGCGGGTCGTCGAAGAGGTTGGTGGCGGTCTCGGCCTCGCCCAGCACGTTGACGCAGTGTGAGGACGGGACGCCGAGCGCCGCCTCCACCATGGCGTAGTAGTCGTCGCGGGTGACCGTCCCGAACCGCCCGCGGTAGCCGCCACCATCGCAGACCCGGCTCCCCTTCGGCAGCTTGAAGCTCCACTTCTTCCGCTTGCAGGCCTGGAAGAAGTAGACGTAGGCCGAGGTGGCGCCGATGATCGCCACTGGCACGCCGCTCGCCTCGGCCTCGCGCAGCGCCTTGAGCAGGCCGTTGACGTCGATGCCGGTCCGGCCCAGCAGGAACTGGCTGTCTGGGGTGCCGAAGTGGGTGCGGGTCTGCTCCATGCCAATGGCCATTCCCATCGAGGGGGCCATCTCCGGGCTGGGCGCGAGGATGAGGATGCGGCAGCGCTTCCCCTCCTCGAAGTCGGGGAAGAGGTAGGCGCCGGTCATCCGCTTGTTGGCCCCGAAGACCAGCTTCTTGCCCTCCTCGTCGCGGAAGATCCGGCCGCGCTGGGTCAGGCTGGTGGTGCCGCCGGTGAGGCAGCCCATCACCGCCTTCTCCAGCGGGAAGGAGGCCACCAGGTGGGTCTTGAACATGTCGTTGTAGACCAGCGGGATCTCCTGCCAGCGCGACACGTCGCCGGGGCGCACCTTCTTGACGTCGCAGAACTCGCGGAAGATCGGGTTGACCTGGTAGTGCAGGGCGAACATCCGCAGGCAGGAGGCGTTGAAGTCGGGCACCTCGGCGTCCACGCCGGCGGCAATGTAGCCGAGCACCTCCTCGGTGAGCCGGTGGCGCTCGAGGGCGTGGCCAGTCAGCGCGGCGGTACCGGTGCCAGTGCCGGTTCCGTTGTCGGTGCCGGTGGTGGTGCCAGGGGGAGTCGTCATGCTCGGTTCCTTTGCACGAAGGGAGCCAGCGGCAGCGGTGCCATGGGGCGCCGTGGCCCCGGCAACTACGGGGAGATCCCGCCGGTGAGGGCGGCGCCGGCCCCGGGCCGTGACTGCTTCGCGCGCACCGCCTGCTTGGAGACCTTCCACTTCTCGTAGGCGATCTTCATGCCGGTGCGGACCGGCAGCTGGTTCATCAGCGAGAGGATGTGGGCGTGGGGGAAGCCCGAGACCGGCACCTTGAACATGTGCTTCCAGATGCGCCCCAGCTTGAGCAGCTCCAGCGAGGTCTCGTAGAACCGCTCCTCGCGGACGTCGGGGGTCATGGCCGGGTCGGGGTGCTCGAAGAGCGCGTAGGCGCCGGTGTAGTACTCCCAGCCGAGGTCCTTGTAGAGGTGGGGCTGGTACTCGGTGCGCAGATCGGTGCCCGGGTACGGGACCACCAGCGAGGGGTGCATGGAAACCCCGAGCCGGTCGGCCAGCTCGACGGCGCGCTTGTAGTCCTCCAGCGAGTCGGCGCGCGAGCCGAGCATGAAGAAGAGCGAGACGTCGATGCCGTGGTCCTTGAGGGTCTTGACGGCCCGCTCGCGATCGATCCCCACCTTGCGATCGGCGCGGTACTCCTCCAGCCCGGTATCGGTGATCGACTCCCACCCGACCCAGACGGTGAGCATGCCGCACTCGCGCGCCGCCTTGAGCATGCGCGAGCCCTCGGGGGCGAGGACCGGCGCCAGGCTGCCGAACCCCATCCACTTCTTCTTGCTCCCCTTGAGCGCGGTGAAGAGCTCGATGGCCCGGTCGGTCTTGCCGAGCCACCAGATGTTCTCGTCGCCGTTGATGTACATCTTGCCCGGCATGGCGTCGACGTCGCGCACCACGTCGTCGATGGGGCGCATGCGGATCTTGGAGCCGAAAACCTTCCTCACCGTGCAGAAGCTGCACGGGTACGGGCAGCCGCGGGCGGTGTTGACGATGCGGAAGTCGTGGCCGTGCTTGAGCATCCCGTAGAGCGGCGTCGGGTGGCCGTCGAGCGGGAGCTGCTCGCCCTGGTAGAAGGGCTTCATGGCGCCGGCCTTGAAGTCCTCGAGCACCCGCGGCCAGGCCGACTCGGCCTCTCCGGTCACCACCGCGTCGGCGTGGAGCTTGGCCTCCTCGGGCAGCGCCGAGGCGTGCATGCCGCCGACCACCACCTTGATGCCGCGCGCCCGCAACCCATCGGCGATCCTGTAGCCGGGGACGGCGGTCGGCGTCAGCAGGCTGATGGCGGCGAGATCGCACTCCAGCGTATCGAAGACGTCGGGCGTGGCGCTGGCGCTGTAGAGCTCGATCTCGATGCTGGGATCGGCCTGGCGGGTGAGCGCCGCCAGGTACTCGAGGATGGGCGGCGCCACCGGGGTCCAGCCGAAGGGGAGCGGCGGCTTGATGATGCAGAGCTTCAACGTGACTCCTCGTTCCCCGCCCGCGGAGCGAGGATCGTACTCGATGCGAAACGCAGAGGGGAGAGGCTATCCGGTAAACGAAATCTACGCGGTGTGCCTATCCGGTGGACTCCACCACCACCGGCGGGCCAGAATGCACCCCGTGGCGACACCGGCACGCCAGAGTGGTAACGATCGGCGGTCAGCCTCGATGACCGACCCGCGGCCAACCCTCGTCTACTTTGGCGCGCCACTCATGTGGGTGTCTCGCCGCCAGATGGATCTTGAGGACGCCGTGGTGGGGGCGCTTGCTCTGCTGGCCGAAGACGCGACGCTTCTCCTCGCGCTGCCGGTTGTCCTGGCAATGAACCAGTCCTCGGTCAGGCCTGCGAAGTTGTTGCGGGAGGCCCGGCGCCTGGGGCTGGAGGCCGAGTTGGGCATGGTGTTGGAGTTAACCGCGGAACTTTCGGGGACGAGGAGTCTAGGGACGCTCGCGAGTTCGCTTCATGGTGTAGCCGGGGAGCCGCGCTATCTCCAGCAGAGGACGTCTCCGCTTGCTCGGCAGGCGGCTGATGAGCGAACCCCCGCAGTGGTGGCGCGTTGGGGTTTCCGGGTGAACATGCCAGAGTCATCTCTCCGTCAGTTCTTCGCCAAACACCATGGCTGACACCGGCGCCCTCGAACTTCACGACGGCGCTTTCTGGGAGCTTCTGCTTACCCGCGTTGATGCCGAACTGACGGCGCCGGCCGTTCTTCTCGTCATCGGGGGCGCTGCGATCGGCCTTGGGCACTACCGCGCGTTCCTTACTCGAGACCTGGACACCATCTCTTCCATGCCAGGCGAGCTGGGGTTGGCAGTCGGGAAGGTGTGTCGCGAACTTCAAGCAGAGCGCGGCCTCCGCAGGTTGCCTGAGGTGTCATGCTCCGCCGTCTGCGATGCGCCGGAGGGCTACGAAGCCAGATGCACGCGCCTGCTGCCCAACCTCCGGTTTCTTCAGGTGTCGGTGCCAGAGAGGCACGACCTGGCGATGATGAAGGTTGCCCGCGGGGACCAGCGGGATCTTGACGCTCTCTATACGCTCAACAGGGTCGAGCCTTTCAACGCCGAGACGCTCCTTGAAATGTACGGTGAGATGCAGTTCGGAGGGGCGGAGCGGACGTTCAACTTCAACTTCCGCCTCTTCGTGGACCGACTGTACGGCGAGCGGGCGGCTGAGTTGGTCAAGGCGTGGATCGAGACGCCCGGCAACTGTCCGGGCCACATCGTCCCAGCAGCAGAACGACGGGCCCTAGCCGAGAAGATCGCAAAGGTAGCCGAGGTTCAACCAGAGCCGAGTCTGCACGGGCGCACAAGAGGCCCGGCACGCGGACCCTTCCTGTAGCCCTCGGCCGGCCCGCGAAGGCATCTTACGAAACGCACACCGTGGAGTAGACGGGATGGGCACACAACGCCGATAGCCGCTCACCCCCACCGGGCGCGAGGACAGTGGGCGAGGATGGTCTGGTCCGCGGTGAGGAGGACGCTCCCGTGTGCGATGGCGTGCGCCACGATCAACCGGTCGAACGGGTCGCGCGTCCAGCCGAGCGCCATGGCCTGCCGGCCGATCTCCTTGAGGTCCCCGGGGGCCTCCTCCACGCCGTGATCTTCGAGGAGGACGCCGACGACGTCCTCCACCCGCGCACCGAGGCGGCCGAGCTCGAAGAGGAACTGCAGCTCGAGGATGGCCAGCGGGGAGAGGTACAGACGCCCCTTGCGGAGCATCGCCTCGATCGGCTTCAGTCGGCGCCGCG
>JANPOM010000356.1:0-1182 GCA_031427995.1 Anaeromyxobacter sp.
GGCCACGCCGGCGAAGAAGGGGAGGCCGAGGTAGATGAAGACGCTCTGGGCGATCTCGCCGATGGTGATCTGGACCTCGGCCCCCTGCAGCCCGAGCCAGCCCGGCAGCACGGTGATGAAGACCCAGGCGTAGACCGAGAAGAAGAGCACCTGGAAGAAGGAGTTGAAGGCCACCAGGCCCGCGCAGTACTCGGTGTCGCCGCCAGCCAGATCGTTCCAGACGATGACCATGGCGATGCAGCGGGCCAGTCCGATGAGGATGAGGCCGACCATGTACTCGGGCTTGTCGCGCAGGAAGACCACCGCCAGCAGGAACATCAGCAGCGGCCCGACGATCCAGTTCTGCACCAGCGAGAGCGTGAGGATGCGGACGTCCTTCAAGACCCGTGGCAGCTGCTCGTAGCGGACCTTGGCGAGCGGCGGGTACATCATCAGCACCAACCCGACCGCGATGGGGAGCGAGGTGGTCCCGACCGACATCCGGTCCAGCATCGGGACCACGCCCGGCCAGAGGAAGCCGAGCGCGACACCGGCCCCCATGGCGGCGAAGATCCAGAGTGTCAGGTAGCGGTCGGGGAACGAGAGGCGCCCTGCGACGCCGGCGGCGGGGGTGGACACGGCGGGCTCCTAGAGGCTGCCGACCAGCGCCTTCAGTCGGCGCAGGGCGCGGGGTTCGACGCAGTAGCAGACACGTGGGCCGTCGATGTCGCCGCGGATGAGGCCGGCCTCCTTGAGCACCTTCAAGTGCTGGGAGACGGTCGACTGGGCCAGCGGCAGTTCGTCGACGATGTCGCCGCAGACGCAGGCCTCGCGGCGGACCAGCAGCCGCAGGATCTGGACGCGGGCCGGGTGGCCGAGCGCCTTGGCGAGCAGCGCCAACTCGTCGTCGGCCTCGGGCCCTTCGACGGGGCGCGTGTCCGGCGTTGCCCTGGGCTCCTCGACCGGCGCGCAGGGATCCTTCTTGAGGGGGGAGGCCATGTATCGTCTATCTACGATGTAAGTCCATCTGGCGCAACACGGGATCCCGTATCCTTGCTCGCGTGTCACATCGCATCGTTGGGCGGCCCAGGGAGGGGGGGGGGGGGGCGTGAGGCTGGACCATTTATCGTCTCTCGACGATATAAAGACCTGCCCACCGCGCCGCCGGGTTGGTGGGGGGCGGGGCCGGCCGCGCGGTCATCG
>JANPOM010000357.1:0-46437 GCA_031427995.1 Anaeromyxobacter sp.
CCGAAGCGAGGCTGGCGCCCGAGGAGGGAGCAGCGGAAGCGTAGCAGCGCTACTCTGAGCAGCGGACCGACGAGGCCGCCTGCCGCAGCGAGAGGATCGGCGCTCGCAGTGGTCAGTATGCCTGGGTCGGGGCACTAGGCCTGGCGCAGCCGCCGCTCCAGCTCGCGCAGCTCGTCCGCCTCCAGCAGGTAGTGGGCGTGGCAGAACTCGCAGTCGACCTCGGCGCGCCCCACCGTGACCACCAGGTCGGCGATGCCGTCGGCCCCCAGCGCGGTGACGGCGTTGCGCACCCGCTCCACGCCGCAGCCGCAGCGGTAGGCCACCTCCTGCTCGGCCAGCAGCTCCCAGCCCTCGCCGGCCACCGCCTGCACCAGCGCCAGCGCCGGGGCCCCGCTCCCCAGCGCCTCGGCGAAGGCGCCGGCGCCGATGGCGTCGCGCGCCGCAGCCACCGCCGCCGCGTCGCCGCCGGGGAGCCGCTGCACCAGCAGCCCGGCCACCAGCCCGAGCGGCTCCTCGCCGCGCGGGAGCACCTCGAGCGCCAGCGCCGTCTCCACCTGCTCGCTGGCCTTGAACCAGCGGCGCAGCGCCCCCGCCAGCCGCTCCCGCCGCAACTCCACCGAGCTCCGGTAGAAGGTGCCGTTGGCGCGCACCCGCAGCATGGAGAGGAAGCCGCCCCCGCCCAGCGAGGCGATAGCCGCCGCCGAGGGCTGGCCCGGCAGATCGACGTCGGCGCCGCGCACGTAGCCGCGCAGGTTGCCGGCCGGGTCGGCGTCGACGAAGAGGCCGCGCAGCGGCCCGGAGCACTCCAGCTGCAGGTTGATCCGCTCCTCGTCCTTCTGGAGCGCCCCCACCAGCGCCGCGGCCGCCAGTCCCTCGCCGAAGAGCTGGGCGCTGGTCGGCGCCAGCCCGTGGAGGAGCCGGGTCATGCGGGCGATGTCGCCGACATGCACCACCAGGGCCCGCAGGCCGCGCGCCGGGTGGAGGGCCCGGGAGAGCCGGTCGATCACGGGAGGACGCTCCGGATGGTCTCCCGCAGCGAGAAGCGAGGCTCCCAGCCGAGTTCCCGCCGTGCCCGCGAGCCGTCCACGACGCAGAGGTACTGCAGGTGATCGAGTTGCTCGGGCGGGAAGGAGACCAGGCCGGCCTGGAAAAGCCGGCGCAGCGCCGGGCGCAGCAGGAAGTCGGGGACCGGCACCGGCGCGCGCCCCAGCTCGCGCATCACCGCCGAGAGCGGCACCTCGCCAGGACCAACCAGGTTGTAGACGCCGCGCGGGCCGGGCCGGAGCGCCTGCCGCAGGGCGCTGGCCACGTCGTCCTCGTGGATGAGCTGGATCATCGGGTCGAAGCCCATCACCGTGAGCGGGCGAGGCAAGCGCAGGTAGTTGGCGGGGGCGTTGCGCACGGTGGGGCCGACGATGTTGCAGGGGCGAAGGATGACCGTCTCCACCTCGGGGTGGCGCCAGACGAACGACTGCGCGTACATGTCGAGCTCGATCAGGTCGCGCACGCCGCTGAAGCGATCGGCCGCCATCAGCGGCGTCTCCTCGGCCAGGAAGTTGGAGTTGTTGGGGAGCGGGCCGTAGACGTTGGCGCTGGAGAGCACCACCACCTTCTTCACCCCGTGGCGCACGCAGAGCTCGAGGATCTTCTGGGTCCCGACCACGTTGAAGCTGTGGGCCTCGGAGAAAAGCATGCGCGGGTCGTGCGAGATGCCGAGGTGGATGAGCGCCTCGGGGCGGCGGCGGCGGAAGAGGTCGTCCACCCGCGCCTTGCGCAGGTCGAGCTGGTGGTGCTCCACGTCCTTTGGCCTGTCGTGGAAAGGGCGCCGGTCCACGCCGATCACGGTGGTCTCGAGGTGGAGCTGCCTGGCCAGGGCGCGGCCGAGGTTGCCGGCGATGCCGGTCACCAGCACCGGGCCCGGGAGCGGCGCGAACGGGGTGGTCTCGGCGCTCAGATGAAGACCCCGGGCCGCTCGGCCAGCCCCTGGTTGACCAGCCCCTGCACGGCGGCCTGCACCTCGCCGGCCTGGCGCTCCAGCTCGGCGTCGTCGGCGTCGGGCGAGCCGGTGAAGCGCAGCGGCTCCCCAAAGTAGAGGTGGTAGTGGACCGGCAGCGGCAGCGGCAGGAGGTACGGCGTGATGGGGAGGGCCGGCAGGCCGAGCATCTTCGCCAGCGGCTTCAGGTCGACCAGCGCCGGCGCCTGCTCCTCGGCCCCCACCACGCCGATGGGGACGATGGGCGCGTTGGTCTCGAGCGCCAGGCGCATGAAGCCGGTGGAGAAGGTCCGCAGCTTGTAGCGCTCCGAGAAGAGCTTGTTGAGGCCGCGCAACCCCTCGGGGAAGACCAGCAGCGCCTCGTCGGCAGCCAGCAGCCGCCGGCAGTTCTCCGGGGTCCCGACCACCTGGCCGAGCCGGGCGAAGAAAGGGGAGATGAAGGGGAGGGTGGGGACCCAGCGCTCCACCAGGGCGCGCGTCATTCGCGGCGGGTCCATGTCGAGCAGCAGCGCCACCTCGATCATGGCGGCGTCGAAGGGGAGTTGGCCAGAGTGGTTGGAGATGAGCAGGACGCGGCCGTCGGCCGGGACCCGCGCGATGCCATGCAGCGTCACCCGGAAATACTTCCGATAGAGCCAGGCGAAGGGGGCCACCGCCGCGATGGCGAAGTCGAGGTCGAAGCCGTAGGGATCGACCCCGTACTCGTTGCGCGGCGGGGTGAGCTTCTCGAGCCGCTCCCGGGTCCCGGGGCCGCCCAGCTCGTAGGTCCAATCGCGCAGCTTCTGCTGCAGGCTCTGGCTCGGGGCCGACACGCTTCCGATTTAGCACGCGAACGGCCGGCCGGCCTCGCCGGCGGGCGCGGATCTCCGCCTTGAACGGTCGGTGTTCCGGGTGTAGCGTCCCGGATCTCCACGGCTTTCACGGCCGCCGCGCCGCCCCCGCCCGCCCCGCATGGTCACCTCGACTCCTCATCACGCCGCCGCCGAGCTCTACGGAAGGGATTTCCCCGCCGGGGCGGTCATCTTCGACGAAGGCGATCCCGGGAGCCGGCTCTACGTCATCCAGTCGGGCCAGGTCCGGATCGTGAAGCGCAACGGCCCCCGCCAGGTGACGCTGGCGCGGCTCGGAGCCGGGGAGTTCTTCGGTGAGATGGCCCTGCTCGACCACCAGCCCCGCTCCGCCTCGGCGGTGATCGACGAACCGGCCCGGCTGCTTGAGCTGGACGAGGCGGCCTTCGAGCGGATGGTGACCGAGCGTGGCGAGGTGGCGCTTCGGATCTTGCGGAGGCTCTCGCGCCGGCTGCGCGAGGCCAACCGCCAGATCCGCGACTTCCTCTCGGCCGACGACGCCTGCCGCGCGGTGGCGCTGCTGCGGGCGCTGGCGGGACCTCCAGGCGAGGACGGCTTCCGGGCCATCCCGGCCGGGCTCGATGGCGCGGCGCTGGCGGTCCGGGCCGGCGCCGAGATCGACGGTGAGACGCTCTGGCAGCGGCTCCGCCACGACCGGCTGGTGCGCCAGGTCGGGTCGAGCTCGCAGCTGGCGCCGGCCGAGGTGGTCGACGCCTTCCTGCGCTACGCCGAGCTCAAGCCGCGCTTCGCGGCGCGGGCCGCCGGAGAGATCGCCGAGGTCGGGGAGCTCTCGGTGGAGCAGCCCTCCCGCGTGGCCTCCGAGCTGCTCCACGCCCGGCTGCTGCCCGAGGGGAGCGTGGGGCGGGACTCGTCCCTCTCCGCCGACTACCTCACCTACCTGGAACTGAAGCGCCGCTTCGAGCCCGAGGGGTAACCGATCATGAAGGTCACCTGCCCGCACTGTAGCGCCGCCTACCACGTCGACGACGCTCGCATCCCGGAGAGCGGGAGCATGGTCCGCTGCCCCAAGTGCCAGAACACCTTCCCGGTCCGTCGCGGCGGTGGCGGGGCGGCCTCGACCGCGGTGCCGCTGCCGGCCCCGCCCAGCTTCACGCCCACGCCGGCCGCTCCACCCGCGCCGCTCCCGCACACGGCCGCGCCGAGTGGTGTCCCGCTTCCGTCTCCGTCTCGGTCCACGGCCTCGGCGCCGGAGCCTGCGGCCGTGCCGCCGCGCCCCTCCATCGCGCCGCCGGTGATCGCCCCCCCGGCCGTCGCGCCCCGGGCCGCCCCACCCAAGGTGATCACGCCGCCGTCCATGCCCGCGGCCCCGGCGCCGGCCGACTCACCCTTCGCCGGCAGCGACGCTGCCTTCGCCAGCGCCGAGAGCCCCTTCGCGCCGGTCGACTCCCCCTTCGCCGCCGCCGTCGAGTCACCGGCCTCCGTCACCATCCCGCCGGCAGCGCCAGAGGACCCGCTCCCGGTCCCATCCGAATCGCTCGGTTTCGGCGAGGTCGACTTCGGCGCGCCCCCGGAATTGCCGCCGCCACCCGGGCCGCTCCCGGTGCCGGCCCCCTTCGAGGATCCCTTCGCGCCGCCGGGATTCGCGCCTCCACCGCTGCCGCCCGCCCCACCGGCCGCCGGAGAGGAGTTGGAGCCGCTCTTCGGCGAGGCCGCCGCCCGCTCCCGGCCTCGGCAGGAGCCGGCGGCAGGGGGCTACAAGGTGCGCCGCCGGTCGGGCAAGGTCTTCGGGCCGTTCGAGGCCGAGCAGATCGTCGCCATGGTCACCAAGGGTGAACTGCTCGGCAACGAGGACGTCTCCTCGGACGGCGGCGGCGCCTGGGAGGCGATCGGCTCGGTGGCCCGCTTCGCCGACGCGATGCGGACGCTCACCGCCACGCCCGAGGAGCTGGGAGGCAACCAGCAGAGGCGGCCGGCGGCGCTGGCCGGCGTCCCCTTTGGAGACCGCATGGCCGCCTCCAGGGTGCTGGAGGGGGAGCCGGGGGAAGGCGCCCCGAGGCGCTGGCTCAAGCCGGCCCTCGGCGCTGGCGCGGTGCTGCTGGTCCTGGGACTGGGGGCGACCGGGCTGCTCACCCGCCACGGCTTCTTCTACTACAAGGTGCTGCGAGGCTCGGGCGAGCGGGCCCGGATCGCCCAGCTCGCCACCCAGGCCAGCGACCTGCTCTCGCGCGACGAGCTGATCCAGGACCAGGCGGCGCTGGCGGTGGCCGAGCAGGCGCTCCGCGCCGACGACCGCGAACCGCTGCCGGCCGCGCTCTACGCGGTGGCGGTCGCCTCGCTGGATCGGCGCCACGCCGCGCCGCCGGCCGCCGTGCAGCAGGCCCGAACGCTCTCCAGCAGCCTCGCCTCGCGCGAGCCGGAGGACCCGGCCGCGGTGCTGGCGGCGCTGGCGGTGGCGACCATCGACGGCGGCCCGGCGCTGGCTGGCCCCGAGGCGGCCGCCGAGAAGGTGAAGGACGGGCCGAAGCCGGACGCGCTCGACCTGCTCGGCGAGGCGGCCATGGAGCGGGGCGACGCGGCCCGGGCGGCCGCCTTCTACCAGAGGCTCGAGGCGGCCCAGCCCAACACGGTCCGCGCCGCCCGGTCGCTCGGACAGGCGGCCGCCGCGCGGGGAGACGCAGCCGAGGCGCGCGGCTGGTTCGAGAAGGCGCTGGCGCGCTCTCCGGGCCACCTGCCCACGCTGCTGGAGCTGGCGACCCTGGAGGAGTCGGCCGGCGAGGTCGAGGCGGCGCGGCAGGCGCTCGAGCCGGTGCTGGCCAAGGAGAGCGAGGCGCGCCTCGGTCCCGCCGAGCGGGCCCGGGCGCTCGGCGTCCGCGCCGCGCTGCAGGGGCGCCGCTCGGCCACCGCCAACGCCGCCGACGAGGGCTTCGAGGCGGCGCTGGCGCTCGATCCGCGCCAGCCCTCGCTCCGGCTGGCCCTGGCCCGGTTCCGCCTGAAGCGTGGGGATCCGACCGGGGCGGTGGCGGCGCTCGAGCCGCTGGCCAGCGGCGCGGCGGGCGATCCCTCGCTGGCGGCGCTGCGGGTGCGTGCGCTGGCCGCCTCGGGGCGGGTGCTCGACGCCTCTCAGCTGGCGGAGGCGGCGCTGGGGCGCTCACCCGGCAACCCGCCGCTGCTGGCGGCCAAGGGGGCGGTGCTGGAGGCCCAGGCCAAGCCGGCCGAGGCCCGCGCCATCTACAAGGAGGCGGTGGCCAAGGCGCCGGGCGAGGTGGCCACCTGGGTGGCGCTGGGCCGGCTGGCGCTGGAGGAGCGCGACCTGCCGGCGGCCGAGGCGGCGCTGGCCAGCGCCGCCGAGAAGGGGCCACGGGACGCGGCGGCGCAGTCCGCGCTAGGCGATCTCAAGGTGGCCAAGGGGGACGCGGCCGGGGGCGAGGCGGCCTACCAGGCGGCGCTGCTGCTCGATCCCGAGTACGCCGGCGCCGAGCTGGGGCTGGCCCACCTGGCGGCGGCCCGCGGCGACGTGGCCGCCTCCCGCGCCGGGCTGGAGAAGGTGTTGACGCTGGAGCCGCGCAACGCCACCGCCCACGCGGCCCTCGGACTGCTGCGCTGGAAAACCGGCGACCTCGAGGGGGCGGAGAAGAGCTACGCCACCGCGGCGCAGCTCGCCCCCAAGAACGCGCTGTCGCACATCCGGCTGGGCGCGGTGAAGCTGCTGCGCGGCGACGCCACCGGTGCCCTCGACGCCCTGACCCTCGGCACCGGCCTCGACCAGGCCCTGGCCGAGGGGCAGCACTGGCTGGGGCGGGCCCTGCTGGCCAAGGGAGAGAACCCGGGCGCGCTGGCGCGCCTGCGCCGCGCCGTCGAGCTGGAGCCGAAGAACGCCGTCTATCGGCTCCACCTCGGCATCGCCCTTGAGCGTACCAACGCCGCCGGTGAGGCGGTCGAGGTCTACAAGGAGGCGGCCGCCGCCGACCCGAAGTTCACCGAGCCGCTGGAGAGGCTCGGGCTGCTCTACGCCGCCGCCGGCAACTGCCCAGGGGCCGTTCCCTTCTTCGAGAGGGCGCTGGCCATCGACGCCAAGGCCTCGCGCATCAAGCTGGAGCTGGCCGACTGCCGCCTGAAGGAGCGCAAGGGGGCCGAGGCCCTCCGCCTCTACCGCGAGGTGCTCAAGTCGGACCCGGCCGAGGTCTCCGTGCTCTACAAGCTGGCCCGGGCGCTCCACGAGACCAAGGGGGCGGCGGCGGCGCTCCCCTGGTACGAGAAGGCGGCGGTGGCGGACAAGGCCAACCCCATGCCGCACTACTACCTGGGCCACCTCTACAAGGAGAAGCGGGCCAGGGCCCGATCGGTGACCGAGTTCAAGGCCTACCTGGTCCTCAAGCCGGACGCCGACGACGCCGACGACGTCCGCCGGGAGATCGAGGACCTGGGCGGCACGCCGTAGGTCGGAGCGGCTTGACAGGCACCTCACCGGCCACTACGGATGCCCGCGATCCGGCCGGCCGGCGCCTGGTCCGCATGAGGATGAAGTCCTTCCCAGAGGAGCAGAACCCATGATGACCCCGACCACGGCCCTGCTGGCGCTCTCGCTGGCGCAGGCCACGCAGACCCTGACCCTCCAGCAGGCGCTCCAGCGCGCCGACCAGGTGAACCTCGACCTCAAGGCGGCGCAGACCAGGGTGACCCAGGCCAAGGCCAGCGTCTGGAAGGCCTGGAGCGGCCACCTCCTGCAAGTCAGCGCGGGTGCCGGGTACACCGTCAACAACACCGAGGTCTCGCTGCCGCTGGCGACCAGGTACGGCGTGGTCGACCTGGGCTCCAACCAGCCGCTCCCTCCCAGGTCGCCGCCTGGCGCGGTCGCCACGCCCTACCTGGCCCTTCCGACCGAGTTCCTCAACGCCACCATCCAGCCCAAGACCCAGCTGGCCGGCCAGATCCAGGCCACCCAGGTGCTGATCGCGCCGCAGCTCTGGTTCGCCATCCAGAGCGCCTACCGGGCCGAGGAAGCCGTCACCTACGGTGTCGAGAACGCCCGCCGCGACATCCTCTTCGGCGTGGCCCAGTCCTACTACGCGGTGGCGTCGCTGAAGCGGCTGATGGAAGTGGCGCAGCAGCTCCAGGAGATCGCCGGGCGGCAGGCCAGAGACGCCGACGTCCGGTTCAAGGCCGGCACCATCGCCAAGGTGGCCAAGCTGCGCGCCGACATCGACCTCGCCCGCGCCGAGCAGGACCTGCTCAAGGCCAGGAACAGCTACCAGTCGGCCCGGCTGGCCCTCTCGGTCCTGCTCGACCGCCAGCCCGACTTCGAGGTGGTGGAGCCGGCCGAGCCGTCCCTGCCTGCCGACACCACCACGCTGGAGCAGGTGGCGCTCGAGAACCGGCCGGACCTCAAGGCGGCCCGGAGCACCGAGGACGTCTACCTCTCGCTGCGGCGAGCCTCGGCCATGCGCTACCTCCCGGTCGTCGCCGCCTTCGGCCGGGCCACCTACGCCGAGCCGGCCGGCCTGACCGGGCAGAAGCAGGCATGGGCGGTCGGGCTCAGCTTCAATTGGACCATCCTCGACGGCGGCCTGCGCGAGGCCGAACTGCGCGACACCAGCGCCAAGATCGCCGAGGCCGAGTACGCCCGGCGCGCCCTGGAGAACCGGGCCGTGGCCGAGGTGCGCAGCGCGCTCCTCGACCTCGAGTCGGCCAAGGCCAACATCGTCAAGGCCAAGGAGCAGCGCGAGCTGGCCGCGGAGAACCAGCGGCTGGTCGACGTCTCCTTCAAGGCCGGGGCCGCCACCGCGGTGGAGCAGGCCGACGCCACCTCGGCGCTGCGCAACGCCGAGATCCAGTACGCCACCGAGTCGCTGCAGGCGCAGCTGGCCGGCGTGCGCGTGCTGCGGGCCTCGGGCACCTTCAACCCGGACAAGAAGGGCTGATCCCGGCTACCCGCCGAAGAGCAGCCGCACCACCACCACCGCGGCCGTCATGCCGGCCAGGTCGGCCAGCAGGGCGGCCGGCAGGGCGTGCCGGTAGCGGGTGATCCCGGCGGCGCCGAAGTAGACGGCCAGCACGTAGAAGGTGGTCTCGGTGGAGCCGCACATCACCGAGACCAGCCGCCCGGCATACGAGTCCGGCCCCTCGCTCCGCAGCACGTCGCCCACCACGCCGAGGGCCGCGCCGCCCGAGAGCGGCCGGATCACCACCAGCGGCAGCACGCTGGCCGGGATTCCGAGCGGGTCGAGCAGCGGCGCCAGGGCCCGGGCCGCGGCCTCGAGCGCCCCCGAGGAGCGGAGCATCCCCAGCGCCACCAGCACCGCCACCAGCGGCGGAACGATGCGGACGCCGGTCTCGAAGCCGCCCCTGGCCCCCTCCAGGAAAGCGGCGTAGACGTTCACCTTGCGTGTCAGCGCGTAGAGCGGGATGCCGGCCAGCAGCAGCGGCACGGCCCAGGCCGAGAGGGTGTCGAGCAGGAGCTTCATGGTCGGTCGCCGATGCGGAGCCTGGCCAGCAGCTTGGCGGCGATCACCGCCACCACCACGCCGCAGGCGCTGGCCACCAGCGTGGCGCCGAGGATCTCGGCCGGGGCCTTCGAGCCGGCGCCGGCCCGCAGGGCGATGACCGTGGCCGGCACCAGTTGCAGCGAGGCGGTGTTCATGGCGGCGAAGAGGGCCTGGGCGTCGCTGGCCACCCCCTTGCGCGGGTTGAGCGTCTCCAGCTCCTGCATGGCCCGCACGCCAAAGGGCGTGGCGGCGTTGCCGAGGCCGAGCAGGTTGGCCGAGAGGTTGAGCACCATCGAGCCGACGGCCGGGTGGTCGGCCGGCACCTCGGGGAAGAGGCGGCGCATCAGCGGCCGCACCAGCCGCGCCACCAGGGTGATCAGCCCGGCCTCCTCGGCCACGCGCATCAGGCCGAGCCAGAGCGTCATGATGCCGACCAGGCCGAGGGCTACGGTGACGGCCTTGCCGGCCGACTCGGCGATGGCGCCAGTCAGCGCCGCCACCGAGCCGGTGAAGGCGGCGGTCACCACCGCGGCGACGACCAGGAAGGTCCAGACCAGGCTCATGTGCCCCGATCCTCGACCGGCGGTCCCTCGACGGCCAGTTTTTGGTACAAAAGGGCCATGCGCGCCTCCCGCATCGCCGCCGCCCTCGGCCTCGCCGTGGGGCTCCTCGCCTGCCCCGAGGCCGCCAGCCAGCACGCCCCCCAGGCTCCGGGCCCCACCCTGCCCGGGACCCGCGCCGCCACCCCGGCCGCCATCGACGCCCTGGCCCTGCGCCGCCCGGCCGGCCCGGAGTGGTTCGGCCTCTACCTGATGGGCAAGAAGGCCGGCTGGACTCGCAGCGAACTCAAGCGCGAGCCGCGCGACGGCCGCGATGTGATGGTGGCCACCAGCGAGACCCTGCTCTCGGCCACCGTTGGCGACAAGACCGTCACCCGCAAGGTGGTCGAGCAGCGGGTCTACGAGGCCCGGCCGGCCGGGCGGCTCCTCTCCTTCCGCGCCGAGTGGACCGGTGACGGCGGCGACCGGACGGTCACCGGCCGATGCGCTCCCTCCGGCTGCACCGCCAGGCTCACCTCCGGGGCGGGCCCGGCCCAGGAGCGGTCGCTGGGGGTGGTGGCCGAGACCCTCGACCAGGCCGAGGGGGTGAGGTTGGCGGCGGCGCGCCGGACCGCCGTGCGCGGCCCCCAGCTCGACCTCGAGAAGCTGCGGGTCCGCGAGCTGGAACACCGCTTCGTCAACCGGGAGAGGGTGGCCGGCGCCGGGGTGGAGGCCGAGATCTCGGTGGTCTCGGAGGCCGAGGCAGGCGACAGGCTGGTGACCGAGTACAGGGTCGCCGACGACGGCCGCATCGTGGAGATCCGGATCGGCGGCTCGATCGTGGCTCGCCCCGAGAGCCCCGACGTCGCGCGCAAGCTGGAGGCCATCGACCTCTTCGCCATGTCGCGGGTGGCGCTCCCCGGGCCGCTGCCCCGCATCGTCCCCTCCACCGTCACCTACCGGCTCAGCGGCCTGCCGCCAGCCTTCCGGCGCCCCGACGCCCGCCAGGGCTTCGCGAACGGCCCGGACGGCTCGACGCTGCTCACCGTCAAGGCCCGCCTCCCGGCCGCCGTCGATCCGGCGCGGGACACGCCACGCACCGCGCCCAGCCCCGATCCCGAGCTGGTGGCGCCCAACCCGACCGTCGACTCGGACGCGCCGGCGGTGGCGACGCTGGCCCGGGAGGTGGCCGGCGACGTCAAGGGGCGCTACGCGGCGGCGCTGCGCCTCTCCGAGCTGGTCAACCGCCGGCTCGAGAAGGCCTACGGCTCGTCCAACGACCGGGCCTGCGACGTGCTGGCGGCCGGCAAGGGGGACTGCACCGAGCACTCGGTCCTGCTGGTGGCCCTGGCCCGCGCCCTGGAGATCCCGGCGCGCCAGGTGCACGGCCTGGTCTACGCCCGCTACGCCGACGGCAAGGATGCCCTCTACTGGCATGCCTGGGTCGAGGTGCTCTCGGCCGGGGAGTGGATCGCCATCGACCCGACCTTGGGACAACCTGTCGCCGACGCCACCCACGTCGCCCTCGGCATCGGCACGCAGGTCGACACCATCGGCCTGCTCGGCGCCCTCAAGGTGGAGAGCGTCGAGGTCAGGCCCGAGCGATGACTCACGCCCCAGTTCGCGAGGAACCCAGATGACCGGACTCGACCACGTCGCCATCCTCGTCTCCGACCTAGACGCCGCGGTTCGGCTCTACCGCGACGTCTACGGCCTCCACCTCGACGAGATCGAGGAGGTGCCCTCGGAGAAGGTCCGCGTCGCCATCTTCGGCCACGGCCTGGGACGGGTGGAGCTGGTCTGCCCGACCGATCCGGAGAGCCCGCTGGCCAGGCGCATCCAGGAGAAGGGGGAGGGGCTCCACCACGTCTGCCTGGCGGTGCCGGACATCCAGAAGGCCATGGACTCCCTCTCGGCCGGCGGCGCGCCGCTGCTCGACAAGGTGCCGCGCGCCGGGGCCGGAGGCTCCAAGGTGGCATTCGTGCACCCCAAGGGAAGCCGCGGCGTGCTTGTCGAGTTGAAGCAGAGTTGAGCAGAGTGGTAGCACCCCCCCGGCCGGCGCCCGGCCCGGTCCGGTCCGCCTTGACCGTCCACCAGCCCCGTGATGTATGGACCCGTTTCCCTCAACAACTTCGAGGTCGTCCATGTCCCGCTCCACCGCCATCGCCGCGCTCGCGGCCCTCCTGCTCTCCGCCGGCGCCAGCGCCCAGGAGCCGAAGAAGGAGGCGCCGGTCGATCCCAGGGTCGAGACGCTGATCCGCCAGGCGGTCGAGAAGGCCAAGGCCGAGCTGCGCGACGAGGTGAAGCGGGAACTGCAGACCGCCCAGGCCACCGCCGAGTTCACCGGGGCCTCGGCGCCGGGCCCCCGGCTCCAGTTCCTGGAGCTGGACGGCTACTTCCGCTTCCGCGGTGACCTCAAGGACTCCTACGACCTGGGCCGCGAAGCCGACAACGCCAACGGCGGCCGCGCCAGCGCCGAGCTCCCGCCCGGTAACTACATCTACCCGGGGCCGGTGCTGCCGGGGAACCTGAACGGCCGGGCCAACCCGCGCAGCACCATGGCCAGCGCCAACATGCGGCTGCGCCTCCTGCCCACGCTCAACATCTCGGAGCGGGTCCGGGTGCGGGCCGAGGCCGACCTCTTCGACAACTACGTGCTCGGGTCGCGTCCGCTCGACCAGTACGGCATGGCCGGCTGCGGAGTGGGCGCCACCTGCACGCTGGCCAGCCACTCCAGCGCCACCTACAGCGGCGCGGTGCTGACCGACCGCCCGGTCATCAACCTGAAGCTGGCCTGGGGCGAGGTGGAGACCCCGGTCGGGCTGCTCTCCTTCGGCCGCATGCCTTCGGTCTGGGGGCTCGGTATCGTGGCCCCGGCGCAGGACGGGCTCGACGACGACTTCGGCAACATCGCCGACCGGATCCAGTTCGCCACCATGCCGGTGGGGACCGTCTTCGGGTACCTCACCTTCGTCCCCTACCTCGACTTCTTCGCCAACGGTCCGCTGCAAGGCGATCCGCGCTGGTCCAAGTCAACGCTGCTCGGCACCGGCGCCGGCCAGCCCTTCAATCTCGAATCGTCCGGCGATGGCCGCGTGCTCGGCCTCAAGGTGCTCAGGCTCGATACCGCCGACGAGCTGCGGCGCAAGCTGGAGCGTGGCGAGACCAGCCTCAACTACGGCGCCTTCTACGAGTACACCCGCCTCTCCAGCGTCTTCCGTGGCGCCACCGACACCTTCCCACTCGACAGCCAGGGCGCCGTCCCCAGCGTCGGCGTCGATCAGGTGGTCCACCGCGGCGAGTACGACCACCAGGGCGACCTCTGGCTGCGGGTCCGCACGCCCCGCTTCTACCTGGAGCTGGAGGGAACCTACCTTTACGGGCACATCAACAACCCGACCATGGACACCAACTACGGCTCGGTCGACAACACCCGGCCGCTCAACGGCAAGGAGGTGCCCATCCAGCTCCGCCAGTACGGCGCCGCCCTGCGCACCAGCTACCAGGTCACGCCCAACAAGGTGACCATCGGCCTGGAGCTGGGGCTGGCCTCGGGCGACGGCGCCCCGGGCTTCGGCAACCGGCCCTGGATGGCCAACAGCAACCAGGCCAAGGCGCCCTACCCCGGCGTCTTCGAGGGGACGCAGTACAACCTCGCGACCGGCGATCACGAGATCAGCAACTTCCGCTTCAACCCTGGATACCGGCCCGACCTGATCTTCTGGCGGGACATCATGGGCCAGGTGACCGATGCCTGGTACGCCAAGCCGAGCCTCCGCGTCGACATCGTGGGCGGCCTGGCCTGGGACGTGGCCGCCGTCATCTCTCAGGCGCTCAAGAAGTCCTCGACGCCCAGCACCGACGTCGTGAGCGGCTCGGGCGGCAGCACCCTGCTCGGTGTCGAGGGCGACACCAAGCTGACGCTGACCAGCGACGAGGGCTTCTCGGCCTGGGTGGCCGGCGGTGTCTTCCAGCCCTTCGCCGCCTTCGACAGGGCCGGCGCCACCAGCCGCGCCTGGACGCTCAAGCTCGGCCTGGCGGCCCGCTTCTAGCGCCATTAAATGGCCCGCGCCAAGAAGGCGAAGCCGGTCTCTCGCGCCGCGCTCTCCGGCCAGGCCGATCCCAGGCTGGTGGCCCTCTCGGTCTCGATCCAGGACGACTGCGCCCTCTACGCCGAGGACATCCGCGGCTCACAGGCCCACCTCTCCATGCTGGCGGCGCAGGGGATCGTCCCCGCGGTGGTGGCCAGGCGGCTGGCGAAGGCCCTCGACCAGGTCAAGGCCGAGTTCGCCGCCGGCAAGATCCGCTTCGACCCGGCTCTCGAGGACGTCCACACCCACGTCGAGCGCCGGCTCGGCGAGTTGACCGGCACCGACGCTGACTACCTGCACGCCGGCCGCAGCCGCAACGACCAGGTGGCGCTCGACGAGCGGCTCTTCATGGTCGGCGCCTGCGACCGCACCGGCGCCGCCCTGGCCCGGCTGCAGCGCGCCCTGGTGGTGCAGGGGCGCCGCCACCAGCGGACCATCCTCCCCGGCTACACCCACCTGCAGCGGGCCCAGCCGGTCTCGCTGGCCCATCACCTGCTGGCCTACGTGGAGATGCTGGGGCGCGACCGGCAGCGGCTCGTCGAGGTGCGCAGCCGCGCCGCGGTCTCGCCGCTCGGCTCCGGGGCGCTGGCCGGCACCACCCTCAAGCTCGACCGCGAGGCGGTGGCGAAGGCGCTCGGCCTCGGCGGGGTCACCAGGAACTCGCTCGACGCGGTCAGCGACCGCGACAGCGCCATCGAGCTGCTCTTCGCGGTGGCGCTCTCCGCGGTCCACCTCTCCCGGCTGGGCGAGGAGATCGTGCTCTGGACCACCCGTGAGTTCGGCTTCATGACGCTCGACGACGCCTTCGCCACCGGCTCGTCGCTCATGCCGCAGAAGAAGAACCCGGACGTGGGCGAGTTGGCCCGCGGCCGGGCCGGGCGCGCCATCGGCGACCTGGTGACGCTGCTCTCCATCGTGAAGAACCTGCCGCTCAGCTACAACCGCGACCTGCAGGAGGACAAGCGGCCGCTGCTGACCGGGCCGGAGGCGCTGGCCCTCACCACCGACGCGCTGGCCGGCGCGGTGGAGACCGCCACCTTCCACGTGGAGCGGATGGAGGAGGCGCTGGGCGGGGGCGAGACGCTGGCCACCGACGCCGCCGAGTACCTGGTCGAGCGCGGCGTGCCCTTCCGCCAGGCCCACCAGGCGGTCGGGGCGGCGGCCAGGCTGTCCGGCCGGCTCGGCAAGGCGCTCTCGGCGCTGAGCGCGGTGGAGTGGCGCTCCATCCACCCTCGCTTCGAGAAGGACGTGCTCCGCTGCTTCGACGCCCGCCGCTCGCTCTCCCGCCGCGAGCTGCCCGGCGCCCCGGGGCCGAAGGCGGTGGCCGGGGAGCTGCGCCGCTGGGAGCGGGCGCTGGGGCTGGGCCGGTGAGCCGGGCCGGGCTCGCTCTCCTGTTGCTGGCCGCGCTGGCCGCGCTGGCCGGCTGCGGGGTCAAGGGGCCGCCGCGAGCCTCGGGCGCGCCCGACAAGTCACCGCCCAGCGATCTCTTCCGGCCGGCCGACGATTCCAGCAGGCCGGGCGTCGACTCCAGCAAGTCCGACCAGGAGGCCGTCCAGGCACCCGCCCCGCCGGCCACGCCGGCCGAGGAGCCGGCCCGGTGAACCACTTCCAGCCTCGCCGCGGCCAGCTCCACGCCGAGCGCATTCCCCTGGCCGCGCTGGCGCGCGACCACGGCACCCCGCTCTACGTCTACTCGAGCGCCACCCTGACCCGGCACTGGAAGGTGCTGGCCAGCTCGCTGCGCGGCCTCGACGCCCTGGTCTGCTACGCGGTCAAGGCCAACTCCAACCTGGCGGTGCTCGCCACCTTCGCCCGGCTCGGCGCCGGCTTCGACATCGTCTCGGGTGGCGAGCTCTTCCGCGTCCTCAAGGCTGGTGGCCACCCGGGCCGGGTGGTCTTCAGCGGCGTCGGCAAGCGCGACGACGAGCTGGCCTTCGCCCTCGACGCCGGCGTCGGCACCATCAACGTGGAGAGCGGCGGCGAGCTGGCGCGCCTCTCGGCGGTGGCGCGCCGGCTCAAGGTGAGGGCGCCCATCGCACTCCGGGTCAACCCGGACGTAGATCCGAAGACCCACCCCTACATCGCCACCGGCCTGCGCGAGTCGAAGTTCGGCGTTCCGGTGGCCGAGGCCCGGCGGCTCTACCAGCAGGCGGTCAAGGACCCGCACCTCGACGTGCGCGGCGTGGCCTGCCACATCGGCTCGCAGATCACCTCGCTGCGCCCCTTCGTCGACGCGGTGGGCCGGGTGCGGGCGCTGGCGGCCGACCTGGCGCGCACCGGGATCCGGCTGCGCCATCTCGACGTGGGGGGCGGACTGGGCGTCACCTACCGCGACGAGGCGCCGCCCTCGCCCGCGCAGTACGGTGCCGCCATCAAGCAGGCGCTGGCCGGCTGGGACGGAGAGGTCCACCTAGAGCCGGGCCGGGTGCTGGTGGGGAACGCCGGGGTCCTGCTCACCAGGGTGCTGCAGCTGAAGCGGAGCGGCCGCAAGACCTTCGTGGTGGTCGACGCCGCCATGAACGACCTGATGCGCCCCGCCTTCTACGACGCCTGGCACCAGATCGAGCCGGTGGTTACGCCGCCGCGCGGCGCCCGGGCCGTCAAGTGCGACGTGGTCGGCCCCATCTGCGAGGCGGGTGACTTCCTGGCCCGCGACCGCAGGCTGGTGCTGCCGGCCGAGGGGGACCTGCTCTGCGTGCGGACCGCCGGAGCCTACGGCTTCACGATGGCCTCCAACTACAACTCCCGGCCCCGCGCCGCCGAGGTGCTGGTCGACGGTGACCGGGTCCTGCTGGCGCGCCGGCGCGAGAGCTACTCCGACCTGGTCCGGGGCGAGGCCCTGCCGCCACCGGCGCCGAAGCGGTTCCGGCGGCGGCGCGGGTAGGGTAGATTCGGGGCGCTACCTCAACCTGTTCCGCCCGGAGCTCCGCATGCGCCTCGAAGGATCGATGGTGGCGATCGTCACCCCCCTGAAGGACGGGGCCGTCGATCTTCAGAGCCTGCGCGAACTCTGTGAATGGCAGATCGCCGAGGGGACCGACGGCATCATCCCGTGCGGCACCACCGGCGAGAGCGTCACGCTCACGGTCCGCGAGCGGTACGCGGTCGTGAAGGCGGTGGTCGAGCAGGTGCGGGGGCGCGCCCTGGTGATCGCGGGCGCCGGCTCCAACGCCACCGCCGAGGCCATCGACGGGGTCAAGGTGGCCAGGGAGCTGAAGGCCGACGCCGCGCTGGTGGTCACCCCCTACTACAACAAGCCGACGCAGGAGGGGCTTTACCGGCACTACCAGGCGATCTGGGAGGCGACCCGCTTCCCGGTGGTGGCCTACAACGTCCCCTCGCGCACCGCCGTCGACCTGCTGCCGGAGACGGTGGCCCGGCTGGTTCAGTCCGGGGCCATCTGTGGCATCAAGGAGGCGACCGCCAACCTGGACCGCCAGGTCCAGCTGGTGGAGCTCTGCGGCCCCGACGCACTGGCCTACCTCTCCGGCGACGACTTCACGGTGCTCCCCTACATCGCCTGCGGCGGGCAGGGGGTCATCTCGGTGGTCGCCAACATCGCGCCCCGGGCCATGAAGGCGCTGGTGGTGGCCTGCCGCGGGGGCGACTTCGCCTCCGGGCTGAAGCTGCAGGCGGCCATGGCCGAGCTCAACCGGATGATGTTCGTGGAGACCAGCCCGGGCCCGGTCAAGGCCGCCGTGGCGCTGCTGGGGCGGGCCGGCCCCGAGCTGCGGCTGCCGCTGGCGCCGGTCTCGGAGGCGAGCCTGGCCAGGATCCGCGCCGCCATGCAGAAGTTCGGCCTCACGCTGGCGTGAGGCCCGTCGCCAACGGACCGGCCCGGTCCGCCGAGCTGGGAGGAGCCCGATGATCAAGGTGGTGGTGACCGGCGCCGCCGGGCGCATGGGACGCGAGGTGGTCCGGCTGGTGGCCGCCTCCGGCACGCTCAAGCTGCACGGCGCGGTCGATCGCGCACCAAGCGGCCTCGGGCAGGATGCCTTCACGCTGGCCGGGCTGCCTGCCGGTGGCGTCACGGTGGTGGCCACGCTGGCCGAGGCCCTCCCCGGCGCCGGGGTGGTCATCGACTTCACCACCTTCGAGGCCTCGGTGGCCCACGCCGGCCTCTGCGCCGCCGCCGGCGTGCCGCTGGTGGTCGGCTCAACCGGCTTCACGCCCGAGGCCAGGGCGCTGGTGGCGGCCGCGGCCAGGAAGATCCCGGTGCTGCTCTCCCCCAACATGAGCGTGGGCGTCAACGTCCTCTTCGAGCTGGTGAGGCAGGCGGCGGCGGTGCTGGGCGACGCCTACGACGTCGAGGTCGTCGAGCTCCACCACAAGCGGAAGAAGGACGCGCCGAGCGGCACCGCCATGAAGCTGGCCGAGGTGGCGGCCGAGGCGCTGGGACGCGACGCCGGGAGGGACCTCGCCTTCACCCGGCACGGCATGATCGGGGAGCGGCCGCCCCGCGAGATCGGCGTCCAGGCCGTGCGCGGTGGCGACATCGTCGGCGAGCACACCGTCTACTTCTGCGGCGACGGGGAGCGGCTCGAGCTGACCCACCGCGCCACCGCCCGGGAGCAGTTCGCCCGTGGCGCCGTCCGCGCCGCCGCCTGGCTCCCCGGCAAGGCCCCCGGCCTACATGACATGACCGGCGTGCTCGGCTTCAAGACGAGGGCGCCGTGAAGACCTGCCGCTTCCGCGCCGGCGGGGAGGAGCGCTGGGGTGTCATCGAAGGCGACCGGGTGCGGGCGCTCAACGGCGAGCCGTGGGCCGGTGGCCTGCCCGAAGGGAAGCCGCTTCCGCTCACCGAGGTGACGCTGCTGGCGCCGGTGCGGCCGAGCAAGGTGGTCTGCGTTGGGCGCAACTACGCGGCCCACGCCCGCGAGCTGGGGCACGAGGTGCCGAAGCAGCCGCTGCTCTTCTTGAAGCCGCCCAGCGCGGTTATCGGCCCCGGGGAGGCCATCCGCTGCCCGCCCAGCTCGTCCGACGTGCAGCACGAGGCCGAGCTGGCGGTGGTGGTGGGGCGGGCCCTGTCGCGCGCCGGCGCCGCCGAGGCCCGCCAGGCCATCTTCGGCTTCACCTGCCTCAACGACGTCACCGCCCGTGACATCCAGCGCGAGGAGAAGCAGTTCACGCGCGCCAAGGGGTTCGACACCTTCTGCCCGGTCGGCCCCTGGATCGACACCGGCCTCGACCCGGGCGAGCTGACCGTCTCCTGCCGGGTCAACGGCGAGGAGCGGCAGCGCGGCTCGACGCGCGACCTGGTCTTCGATCCCTACGCGCTGCTGGCCTTCATCTCCAGCGTCATGACGCTCTGGCCCGGCGACCTGGTGGCCACCGGCACGCCCGAGGGGGTGGGGCGCGTCCAGCCTGGCGACTGGGTCGAGGTCGAGGTCTCCGGCCTCGGAGTGCTGCGCAACCCGGTCACCTGACCGGCACTCCTCAGACCTCTCCAGCCCGCATTCGCTGCCAGACCTCGCGGCGCTCCGGAGTGAGGAAGTCGGAGGTGAGCCTCCATGCGTCGTGGAGCCAGCGGAGCTTCTGTTCCGGCGTGAGCGCGAGGTAGGCGCGCAGCTCGTCGTCCGAGTGGTGGTGCGAGAAGCCCCGAGCGGAGCCGTCAGCGCTGGCCACGGATCACCTCCTGAACGCGCCGCAGCGCGTCCACATCGGAGGCATCCTGGCTCCTTCCGGTTCCCTCCTTCATCCGGATCAGGACGTCGATGCTCGCCACCACCAGCGTGAGCCCGGCGGCGGACAGCCGGTCGGCGGTCCGCTCCATCTCGTCGAACGGGACGGGTGACGCCAGGACGATGTCCACCTCGCGCAGCGGAAGCTGGGGATCGACGAACGTGAAGGCTCGCAGGTTGCGCTCGGTGATCCAGCCGCGGACGACGCCCGGCCGAGCCAACTCCTCGTCGCGAACGGGCAGCCGGTTCCTCAGCCCGAGCCCGTGGAGGATGCGGGCTGCCGAGGCGAGCGAATCCCCGTCCAGGGCCACGGCGAGGTCGAGGTCGGAGGTGAAGCGGGGCACGCCCTGGAGGTTCACGGCGACCCCACCGACCACCACGAAGCGGACCCCGCCCTCCGAGAGAGCGACGAGGACGTCGTGATAAAAGAGGCCGGCCACGCCGGGAGCATAGCAAGGCGGCGCCTGGCCTGCTCCTGTGCCTCGCCAATACAGAGTCGGTCCGTGTTGGGGCGCTTTCGGGCGCTGCGGCGACACAGGGGAGCGAAGCCAAGATGGCCGCGAGGCCTCGGAACGGACCCCAGAGTTGGGCTCCGGGCAAGACTTCCGCATCCGATCGCCCGGGGCGGTCGGCAGAGCGAGGTCGCCGGTCGGTCCCCGCGCGCTCATGCACTCAGCGCGCCCAGGTCGGCACCCGCCCTTCGGCTGTTGTGCGCCGACGTGGACGCCGATACTCTCCTCGAAGTGCAGACCCGTTCCCAGCGACCCGGTCGCATCCTCGTCATCGAAGCCGGGCGCTCCTGGCTGCCCTGAGGCGTCCTGGTGATGACAGCGGCGGTGGAGAGCACGGCGGCCAGGAAGGCGGGACCCGCCAGGCTTCGCGACGCCGACGCCGTGCTCATGGCCGGGAGCGCCCTGGGGCTCCTGGCGGTCGCGGTCCTCTTGCTCGGTGACGGGGCCCGGGGCGCTCGTCCGCCGCTCGGTGCGGCACCCACGGTGGCCCGGCTCGCCCGCGCCGAGCCGGGCGTCCTGCGGCGACCACAGGGCACGCTGGTCTGGGACGCGACGCGCGCCGGCGAGCCGCTCGCCGCCGGTGATTCGCTCTACGTCCCCCCCGCGGCCTCGGCGTCGGTCTACTTCGTGGCGGGCGCGTCCTTGGAGATCGAGGAGCGCTCCCTGGTGGTCATCGAGCCGCCGGCGCCCGAGCGGGGCGCCACGCGCGTGACGCTCGCCAAGGGGAGCCTCTCCGGCTCGGCTTCGACGGGGAGCGTGTCGGTCCGCACGCCAGGAGGCCTCGCCCTGCTCGAACCCGGCTCGGAGGCACGGGTCGACGCCCGCGGTGCAACCGGACCTCGCGTGAGGGTGGTTCTGGGAAACGCCCGGGCCGAGAACGGGGAGGTGGTCCGGGTCGAGGAGGGGATCCGCCTCGACCAGCCGGAGCGGAACCAGCGCCTCTGGTTCGACCGCTTCCCCGCCGCCGTCCTCCTGCGCTGGGACGGCGCCTCGGCGGTGGGAACCCGCCTGGAGGTGGCCCGGGATGCCGCCTTCTCCGAGTTGGTGGACCAGGCGCCGGGCGCGCCGGGCGCCCACACCTTCCATCCGGCGGCACCGGGCCCGTACTTCTGGAGGCTGGTGGACCAGGGCGGGACGCCGAGGAGCGAGCTGCGCCGGATCCTGGCCGTGGCGGATCGGCCGCCCAGTCCCATCGCCCCCATGGCCGCGGAGATCGTGCTCGCTCTCCCTGGGGTCCAGGTGCCGTTCTGGTGGACGGCGGTGGACGGCGCCTCCGCCTACCGGTTGGAGCTCTCCTCCGACGCCGGCTTCTCCAGGATCGTCTTCCAGGCCGACGCCGAGGGGCCGGGCCTGTGGGCGGCCCTGCAGGTCCCCGAGGGCGTCTACTTCTGGCGGGTGCGGGCCAGCGGGGCGGAGCGGGCCGGAGCGCCGTACTCCCGCCCCTCGCCGTTCCGCCTCATCCACCGACCCCTCCCCGAGGCGCCCCAGCTCTTCGACTCGTCCATCGAGGTGGTCCATGGCGACGCTCGGTAGCCTGGCCGTCGCGCTGGCGCTCCTCGCCGGGCCGGCCGCCGGCGAGCCGGTGGCGCGCGTCGTGCTGCGCTGGCAGGCCGTCGCCGGCGCGGTGGTCTACGAGATCCAGATCGCGCCGGAGCCCTCGTTCGCGGCGCCGGTGGTCGCGGAGCGGGTCGAGGTCCCGGGCTATCGCTGGACGGACCTCCCCGCCTCCCGCCACTACTGGCGGGTGCGCAGCGTGGACCGGGACGGGCGCACCAGCCCGTGGAGCGAGGTGAAGCCCATCGAGGCGGCGCTCACCGCGCCCGATCCCGTCTCACCCGCCGACGGCGCCCAGATCAGGTGGGACGACGAGCCGATGACGGCCGTCTTCTCCTGCACCCGCTCCGAGATCCTCCGCGCCTACACCGTCGAACTGGCGCGCGACCCGGACTTCGCCGTGGTCGACGCCTCCTTGACCGCCGGGTCGCCCCGGCTGCGCGTGCCGCTCCCGGGCCTCGGCGTCCTCTGGTGGCGGACCAGAGGGACCGCCCTCTCCGGACGGGAGACCGCCCCGTCCCGCGCCCGCCGCCTCGAGGTGCTGGTGGGGCGGGCGCGGCCGCTCGCTCCGGGCCCGTCGGAGGAGGTCCCCTTCGGACCGGTGGTGCTCCGCTGGCAGGCCTGGATGCCGGTGGCGCGCTGGAAGATCTCGGTCGACCGCCTGGGCTCGGACGGGGGCGGGAGCGCGCCGGCCTGGAAGGCGGAGGTCAGCGCGGGCGAGGCGTCGTTCGTCCCGCGCCGGCCCGGGCGGTACCGCTGGACCGTCGCCGCGGTCGCTCCGGACGGGGTCGCCGGGCCGCCGAGCGAGCCCCGCGACCTCGAGGTGAAGCCGCCGCCAATTCTGGTCGCCCCGCGGCCGCTCGCGCCGGGTGCCGAGGATCTGGTCGGCGAGGATGATCCGTCGGCTCCGGTCGCGCTCACCTGGAGCCCCGTCCCGGAGGCGACCGGGTACGAGGTGCAGGTGGCCGCGCCGGGGACGCTGGACGGCGTCCCTCCGCTGGCGGCTCCGACCCCTCGCCTCTCGCTGCCCCTGCCTCCCGGGGCGCTGGCCTGGCGGGCCCGGGCCTTGGACAAGGCGGGCGGCGCGGGCCCCTGGAGCGAGCCATTGCCCTTCTTCCACGGGCGCCCGCCCTCGGTGCGCGCCGAGATCGAGTCCGGCGCCGGTGCGCTCTCCGCCGACGGCCACGACTCGACCTCGATCGGCGTCCGGCTCTTCGACTCGGCGGGGCGCCGCGTCCGCGGGGCCCCCCTCACGGTCACGGCCACCGAGGGACGGGTCGAGGGGCTGGCCGAGTCGGAGGTGGGGTGGATGGCGCGCTACGTGGCCCCCGAGCGCCTGCCCCCGTCCAGCCGCTCCGAGGTCGTCATCGAGGACCGCGGCTTCACCGCCCGGCACCCGGTGGGCCTCCGGGCGCCGCCCAGCCGCTGGCGGCTGGGCCTGCTCGCGGGCTGGCAGACCAACTTCGCGAGCGTCTCCACGCCGTCCCTTTCACTCGAGGTCCTGTGGCGCACGCCCTGGCTCTCGGACCGGTTGCTCCTCGCCGCTCGTGCCGGCACCTGGTCCACTTCCGCGGTGGTCCCGGTCCAGCCGGGCCTGCCCACGCCCGTCAAGGCGACCGCCCGGGTCGAACCGATCTCGCTGCTCGCCCTCCTGGAGTGGCCGCTCGGCCGGGTCGCCGTCTACGGCGGCGCCGGGATCGGGGTCCAGCTGGCCCGGCTGACGGTGGGGCCGGAGTCCTCGCTCGAGGCGGCGCCGTCCGCCACGCTCCTCCTGGGCGCAGCCGGCGCGCTCGGACCCGGCGAGGTCTTCGCCGAGGTGGGCGCCGGCTTCGGGCGCGTGGACGCCCCGCTCGGCCGGCTGCGGACTGGCGGATTCCTCGTCGGCGCGGGATACCGGTACCGGCCATGAGGCGCGCCCCGCTCGCCAGCTCGCTGCTCCTCCTCGCCGGCCTGGCGGCCTGCACCTGCCAGGCCGGGCCTGGGCCGGTCCTCGGCGCGGTGGAGCCGGCGAAGGCCGCGACCGACGTCTTCACCACCCTCACCGTCCGCGGCGAGCACTTCCGCTCCCGGGTGAAGGCCGACTTCGACTCACCCGGCGCCTCACAGGTGGACGCCACGTTCAGCCTGTGGCTGGTGGCGGGCTCCGTGCGGGTGCCGCTCACGGAGGTGAGCCTGGTGTCGGAGACCGTGCTGTCGGCCGCGTACCCGGAGCTGGCGGCCGATCCGGGCGTCTACGACCTGGAGCTCCTCGACCCGGGCGGCCGCCGGGCGCTCCTCCCGGGGGCCTTCACGGTCACCACCTCGAAGTGCGGGGGCCTGACGGACGGGACACGGTGCGACGACGGCAACGCCTGCACCAGCGGTGAGACCTGCCAGGGTGGCAATTGCCGCAAGGCCACCTCGACCGTAACCTGCACGCCCGGCACTGACTGCGTCCTTCGCGCCGTCTGCCTTCGGTCCACCGGCCTGTGCGAGCAGGTCCCCAAGCGCGACGGCGCGGCCTGCAGCGACGGCAACGCCTGCACCCGCTCGGCGAGCTGCCTCTCCGGCGCCTGCGTGCGCGACGCGCTGGTCCGCTGCCCGTCGCCGTCCGAGTGCCGGCTCCCGGGTAGCTGCGATCCGGCGGCGCAGTCTTGCCAGTTCGCGGCGGTGCCGGACGGGACGGCGTGCGTCGGACCCGGCACCTGCCTCGCCGGCGCGACCTGCCAGGTGGGCGCCTGCGCCTGCATAAACACGGCGCCGCTGGCCTGCTTCACGGTGACCCCCACCTCTGGCGCCACCATGACGACGACCTTCGCCTTCGACGCCTCGTGCTCCTCGGACCTCGAGGAACCCACCTCGGCGCTGAAGGTCGAGTTCGACTTCGATGGCAACGGCAGCTGGGAGCCGGCCAACGGCAGCGGGCAGGCCGCGCAGGTCTTCGGTGCGCCTGGGATGTACGCAGCTCTGGTGCGGGTCACGGACACCGGGGGGCTCACCGCCTTCGCCGAGCGCCGCGTGGCGGTCGCAGTTTCCACCGACGAGGTGCTGGTCACCACCATGGAGGACGAGAACGATCCCGGCGACACCCCGGCGAGCCCGAACAACACCGGGCACTCGCTCCGGGAGGCGGTGGCCTATCTGAACGGGCTGCCGGCCGGCACGCCGGCGAAGACCATCTCGTTCTCGGCCTCACCCACCGCAATGGTCTCCGGCAACCTCCTCTTCGGGTCCCCGCTCGACCCGCTCCAGGCTCCCGGCGCCTCCATCGTCGGGCGCCCCGACATCCTCCTCGTCTTCCAGGTGGCGAACCAGGCCTGCCTGACCCTCGACGCCGCCGGCCAGACGCTGCTCGGGCTCCGCGTCACCGGCTGCGACGCCACCGCCATCCTTCTCAGCCCGCGCAGCGCCGGGAGCCGGGTCGCCGAGTGCACCCTGGCCGGCCCCTCGCTGCGGACCGGCTCGGTCGGGATCGAGGTCCAGAGCGCCTCGGTGGTCGGCCCCGGAAACGACGTCTCCGGGTACGACACCGGCGTCCGCTTCCCGGGCGCGGGCGGCTCCACCCTCGACGGAAACCGGCTCCACGGCAACCGCACCGGCGCGGTGCTCACCGGCGTGACGACCGGGGTCGCGCTGGTCCTGCGGAACCTCTTCTACGCCAACGACGGCGACGGACTCCGCGTCACCAACTCCTCGGGGCTGACGCGGGTCCTCTTCAACGTCTTCGACGCCAACGGCCAGCACGGCCTGTCCGGCGCCAATGGCCCCCCACTCGAGGTGCGCAACGACCTCTTCACCGGCAACGGCGACCTCGGCGTCTCCACGACCTCCGCCAGCTTCACCGCCCCGGGCGCGCTCGACCACAACGGCTACTCCGCCAACGCCGGCGGAAACCTCTCCCCGGGCCTCGCGCTCACCTCGAGCGTGGTCGCCGACCCCCGCTACGTGGGCCGGGCCGGCGGCGACTTTCGCCTCCTGCCGGGGAGCCCCGCCATCGACGCCGGAGTGGACGTCGGCCTGGACGTGAACGGCCCCGTCTCCGGCAACTACAACGGCGCCGCGCCCGACCTCGGCGCCGCCGAGACGCCCTGGTAGGAACGACGTGAAGCTCTCCATCCGCTACCAGATCCTCATGCTCACCGTCGGCGTCCTCGGGGTCGCCATCACGGCCTACTTCCTGCTCGCCACCAGCCTCTTCACCCGGGACAAGCTGGCCTACATCTACGACCTCGAGTCCTCGCTCACCACCATCGTGGCGGAGCAGGTCCGGGCCAGCGTGGACAGCCGGGTGGACAAACTCGGCTGGCTCGCCCTCTCCCACGCGCAAGAGGGCGATGCCCGCGCCGCCCAGATGCTGCTGGCGTCCGACGCCGACCTGCTCTCGGTGGAGATCTGGGAGCCGCGGGGCGGGAGCTACGTGCAGGTGCTCCGGCGGGTGGACCAGGAGCGCCTGGCCGCCCTGAACCTCTCCCTGGAGGAGTTGGCCGAGGCCCGCAGCAGCGCCCCCGTGCCCTTCGAGGCGGTGGCCGCCGAGGGCGCGATGCTCCAGAACGCCAGCCTCCCGCCCGACGTGGGGATCCTCTCCCTGACCGCGCCGGCGCCCGACGGGAGCCGCGTGGTGGTGGCGCTGCTCCGGCCGGACCGGCTGCTCCGCATCTTCGCTCGCTCCCCGGCCTGGCGCGTCTACCTGGTGGACGGGAAGGGCGGCGTCGTGGTCCACCCCGACCCGTCGCGCATCGTGGCGCGCCAGAACCTGGCCTCGCTCCCGGTGGTCAGGGAGGCCATCCGGGGGCCGGTGGCGCGCGGCGTCTACGAGTTCGAGGGTCCCGACGGATCCACCATCGGCGCCTTCGCCCGGGTCGGAGTGGGGCGCCTCGCGGTGGTGGCCGAGGTGCCGATGGCGGTGGCGCTGGAGGCCTCCCGGCAGCTGGCCCGCCGCTCCATCCTCTTCGGCGTCGGCATCCTGTTCCTGGCGGTCCTGGCCAGCGTCTTCCTCGGGCGCCGCATCACCGCCTCGCTGCGCACGCTCGAGCAGGCGACGCGGGCCGTGGCCAAGGGCGAGTTCACCGCCCCCGTGGAGGTCTCCGGCGGCAACGAGATCGGGAGCCTGGCCCAGGCCTTCAACCGCATGGGACAGGAGTTGAAGGACCGGGAAGCGAGCCTGGCCGAGGCCCACACCCAGCTGGCCCAGTCGGACAGGCTGTCTGTGGTCGGCGAGATCGGCGCCAGCGTCGCCCACGAGGTGAAGAACCCGCTGGCCGGGATCGTGGGCTACGCGCAGGTGGGACAGGAGGCGACCACCCTGGAGCAGGCCGTGGAGGCGTTCAAGGTCATCGAGACCGCCGCCTGGCGGGCCAACGAGATCCTCCAGTCGCTCCTCCAGTTCGCTCGCCTCGACCAGCTGGATCACGCGCCGGTGGACGCGGTGGCGGTCCTGGAAGGCGCCGTGCGGCTGCTGCGGCACCAGCTCATGTCGAAGCAGGTCCGGATCGAGATGGCCGTCGCCCGCCTGCCCCTGGTCCTGGGGAACGCCGGCCACCTGCAGCAGGTCTTCGTGAACCTGATCATGAACGCCAGCCAGGCCATGCTCGGCGGCCCGGAGCGGGTCCTGAGCATCGCCTCCGGGCTCGAGGACGACCACGTCGCCATCACCATCAGCGACACCGGGACGGGCATGACGCTCGAGGTCCTCGGCAAGATCTTCACGCCGTTCTTCAGCACCAATCCCCGCGGCCTCGGCACCGGCCTGGGCCTGTCGGTGAGCCAGCGCCTCGTGAAGCAGCACCACGGCGCCATCCTGGTCAAGAGCGAGCCGGGCCTGGGCACGACCTTCACCGTGCTCCTCCCCGTAGTGCCCGCGGCCTCCGCCGCCCCACCGCCGGCGGTCTAGGCCGGTCAGGGCACTAGAGCTTGAGCTCGAAGAGCTTGGAGCCGGGGAACGGGCTGGCGCGGTCGTCCGGGATGGTGGCGAAGCCGAGGCTGCGGAACAGGACCTCGGCCTGCGACATGACGGAGAGCGTCTCCAGGCGAACCGAGCGGTAGCCGGCCGAGCGCGCCCAGGCGACGAGCGCCTCGATGATCATCTTGCCGACGCCCTGCTTCCGGTAGGGACGGCGGACCCAGAGCCGCCGCATCTCGACGATCCCGGGCCGGAGCGGCCGGAGCGCGCCGCACCCGGCGACCTCGGCGCCCTCGCGGGCGATCACCAGCCGCCCTCCCGGAGCCAGGTAAGGCTTCGGCAGGTCGTCGAGCTCCCGCTGGTACACGCTGCCGAACCACAGGTCCACCCCGACCGACTTCTTGTACTCGTCGAACAGGACACGGACGGCATCCATCTCGGCGGGCGCTGCGACCGCGACGATCTCGACCATGTGCGAAGCGTACCGCGGCGAGGCGCCGCGCCACAACCGCGCCGCCGCGCCTGTCCACGGGCGGTGACGCACGGTGTTGTGGCTGGGTGGATCGGGCGTGGCCACCTCGACTTCACCTGCTGGGCCTCGACGCCCTCGCCGCCTCTCCCTGCACCCAGCACTCGAGCAGCGCCCCCAGCCGGCCGATCGGCTCGCTGGAGAGCCGGCGCAAGTGCGGGTCGGAGACGTCGAGCTGCAAGGAGGTCCGCTCCACCTGGGCGGCGGGCTGTCGAGGCGGAGGTCCTTGGCGGTGAGCCCGGTTGGCCTGAGCTTGACGCCCTTGCTGGCGCGCGGCGTGCCGGACTTGGTGGATGGGCGCTTTTGCGAGGCCATACGGGGAGTCCCATACCGCCCGGTTCACGGCGCGGCCTCGTCTCCAAGTCCACCCCCGGCCTGGAGGAGCGGCTCGAGCAGGGGCCCATCACCGGCTACGTCGGCTTCGACCCGACCGCCGAACGCTCCACGTCGGCCACCTTTTGCCGGTCATGACCCTCTCCTGGCTGCAGCGGACCGGCGGCACGCCAATCATGGTGGTGGGGTAGCCTGAGCGGCGCTTGAAGGTGCCGCTCAGGATGCCGGGATCCGCCCCTCGATCTTGAACTCGACGCGCCGGTTGAGTGCCCGCCCCTCGGCGGTCTGGTTCGAGGCCACGGGCCGGTCGGGGCCATGCCCCACCGCCTCGAGCCGGGCCGGGGCGATCTGACCCTGCTTCACCAGCCAGGCCATCACCTTCCTTGCCCGCGCCTCGGAGAGCTTGACGTTGAGGGGGCGGTCGCCCTGCGAGTCGCTGTGCCCCTCGATCAGCACCCGGCTGATCTCGGGGTGGGCCTGGAGCACCCAGGCCACCTGCTGGAGGATCGGCGTGCTCACCGGGCGGAGAGCGTCGCTGTTCAGCTCGAACTGGACCGCCTGGAGGATCTCGATCTTCTCGGCGGTGAGCTTGACCACCGCCGGCTGGGCCGCGAGCTTCGCCGCCGCCGAGACCGCCAAGGCCGCTTCCGCCGCCGCCCGGTCTGACGCCGCCTCTCTCGCGGCCCGGTCCAGCGCCTCCTCCTCCGCGGCCGCCTTCTCAGCTGCGGCCCGGACCGCCGCCGCCTCTCTCGCGGCCCGGTCCTGCACCGCCTCCTCCGCGGCCGCCTTCTCGGCCGAGGCCTGCTCCGCCGCCACCTGTTGCACCGCGGCCTGGTCCCTGGCCGCCTTGTCGGCGGCCAGCCGCGCCGCCGCGCCGGCCGCCGACCGGCTCGGCGGGCTCCAGCTCAAGCGGGCGACGACCCGGTATGGCGCCGCGCCCGGCGCGTGGTTGAGCTGCGTCCCGAAGGCCAGCGCGGTGTCGAACCAGCCGTGGCTCCAGTGGCCGGCCAGGAGCGCCTCGGCCGGCGAGGTCGTCTGCCCGGCGAACTGGTACCGGCCGTAGAGCTCCGGGCCGGCGCGCCACGCCCCCTCGCGCCAGGCGGCGGCCACGGCCCAGGTCACGGCGCTCCCGGTGCTGGTCGCGACCAGGTCCTGGCTGGAGCGCCACAGCAGCCCGAGTTGGCCTCCGTACTCGACGTGGCCCGACTCGCCAGCGGCGACGGCCCGGACGCCGAAGCGCGGCGAGCCGTCGCTGGCGAACGCATCCTGCGAGCCGGTGGGGAGCCAGAGCTCGGCCGCCACCGCGGTGGTGAGCGGCCCGAACCGTGGGAGCGGCAGGCGGGCGCCGAGCCGCAGGTCGCCCAGCGCCGAGCTGGTCACCTGGGGCAGGTCGGTGAGCGGCCGCGAGCCGCTCTGGGACAGCGCCATCGGCAGCGTCGCCTCGAGCAGGACCCGGCCCGAGATCCCCACCGACCCCTGGGCGTAGGCCCAGAGCTGTCGGTGGACGATGGTGCCGCCCGGCAGGTACTGGCCATTCACCCGAAGCACCAGCGGGTCGGCGGCCGCGGAGAGGACCAGCGCCGCCGCAGGGGCCAGGTGGTCCGGCACCCCGGTTCCGGAGACGGTGAGGAAGCGGTCCCCGGCCGGCGGCGGCTCGTAGGTCTGTAGCGCGAACGGGCCTGGCTGCTGAGCCCGGGCCGCGGCGCACGCGGCCAGGAGCAGCGCGGCGGCCAGCCCACGGAGGGCGAAGCGACGGCTCACCGGATCACCTCGGCGCCGGCCAAGCGGGCGCGGCGGCGGCGGGTGAAGGCCAGGGCCAGCAGCGACCAGAGGGCCAGGGCGCCGCCCCCACCGCTGGTGCAGCCGCAGCCGCCGGCGCGCAACTCGACGCCGGATGACGTCGTGCAGGCACCCTGCACGCAGGGCTCGCCGCTGGCGCAGTCGCGGCTCGACTGGCAAGCCGGGACCGGGACCACGGTCACCTCGATGGTGTAGTCGCTCACGGCGGCGCCGTCGTCGAGCCGGAAGGTGAACGGGTCGGTGCCGGTCCAGCCAGCTTGGCTGCGGTAGCCCACCTGGATCACCGCGCCGTCGGGCGTGGCGGCGCCGTTGGTGGCCGGCGTGGCGATGGTCAGGGTGAGCGGGTCGCCGTCGGCGTCGTACCCGGCGTCGACGGGGACCAGGTCTCTCCCGGTCACGGCCTGGCGGCTCGCCCAGGCCGTCGAGCCGGTGAAGGGCGCGGGCGGGGCGGCCGGGTCGACCAGCGCCAGGGCGCCGTCGAGGTGGCTGCTGGAGGCGTCGAAGATCTCCAGGCCGCTCCCCTCGTCGAGGCGCCACAGGCCGATGATGCCGGCCTCGTCGCCGCGCAGCGGGCTCCGCGCCGAGGCCGAGAGCTCGGCCGCCGAGCGGGCCGTGGACCAGGCGCGGACCTCGTCGAGCTGGCCGAAGAACCCCTCGCCGAGGGTGAGGGTCGCCGAGGCGACGCCGCCGAACGGCTCGGCCAGTTGGCCGACCTCGACGCCGTCGAGGAGGAGCGTCGACGAGGTGGCCCCGCCGATCAGCGCGAGGTGGTGCCAGCCGGCGCCACCGATGGGGGCCGAGACGCTGGTGGTGACGCCGCCCAGGGTGACCAGCAGGTGGGCTCGATCCGGCGCGACGCCGAGTGCCCAGCGGGCTGCCCCGGCCCCGGCGAGCCGGGCCAGCGACGGGGTCGCGCCCACCTCGGTCGGAGCCGACCAGCCGGTGCGGAACCAGAGCTCCACCGTGCCGCCAGGTTGGTCGAGGGCGCCGCCCGAGGTGTCCACCGTGGCTCGGGCCGCGCTGCCGGGAGCGGCGGGGACGCCCAGCGCCAGGGCCGTGCCGGAGCCGGCCACCGGGGGCGTGTTCTCCACCACCTCGTCGGCAGGGAGGACCCCGGTCGACGGGGCGTTGCTGGCGTCGCCCGAGTAGGCGACGGCGATGGGGTGGACGCCCTTCAGGAGGGCCCGGGTGGTCAGGGTGGCCTGGCCGCCGGCCAGCGTGGCGGTGCCGAGGACCACGGGCGTGGCGCCGGAGAGGTCCCGGAAGGTCACCGAACCGGTGGGCGTGGCGTGGGGACCGGTCACGGTGGCCGTGAAGGTGATCGGCCGGCCGCGACGGGAGGGGTTGCGCGAGGTGGTGACCGCCACCGTGGTGGCACCCTGGACCACAGAGAGGGTCGCGGCCCCGCTCCCGGCTGCGTAGTCGGCGTCGCCGCTGGCGGCCGCGGAGAGGGCGTGGCTGCCGGGGGTGAGCGCGCTGGTGGTGAGGACCGCGGGCTGCCCCGAGCCGCCGAGCGTCGCGACGCCCAGCACGGAGGCGCCGTCGCTGAAGGTCACGGTCCCGCCGGGCGTGCCGAAGGTCGAGGTCACGGTGGCGGTCAGGGTGACGGTGCCGCCGGCGGTGGCGGGCGACGGGCTGGCCACCAGCGCCACCAGGCTCGGCGCCCGGGCCACGCTGGCGGTGGCCGGCGCCGACGAGCTCCCGAAGAAGGACGGGTCGCCGCCGTAGCGGGCCGCCACCGGGTGGACTCCGGCGCGGAGGGCGCCCCCCGGCAGCGCCAGGGTGGCCATCCCGCCAGCGTCGAGCGAGGCGACGCCCAGCGTGACCACGCCGTCGGTGAAGGTGACGCTGCCGGTGATGGTGCCCGGGCCGGAGGCGGTCACCGTGGCGGTGAAGGAGACCGCGGTTCCGAAGGTCGAGGCCGCCGGAGCGGCCACCAACGTGGTGGCGGTGGCGACACGCCCCACCAAGACGGGGAGCGGTGCCGCCGAGGTGGAGGGCGCGAGCGCCGCGTCGCCGCCGTAGCTCACGGTGACGTCGTGGGCGCCGACGGCCAGCGCCGAGGTCACCAGGGTGGCGTGGCCGGTGGCATCCACCGTGGCCGTGCCGAGCAGCGTGGCGCCGTCGTAGAGGCTCACCGTGCCCGAGGGGACGGCGGCGCCGGGCGCCACCGCGGCGACAGCGACCGTGAAGGTCACCGCCTGGCCCAGGGCGGGCTCGGCGGGGGCCGAGACCACCGACACCGTCGAGCTGGCCCTGGCCACGGTGAGCGCGGCGCTCGCCGAGGCGGCCTGCCAGTCCGGCGAGGCGTCGACCGCGGCGGCCAGCGCGTGGCTGCCCACGGCGAGGGGGCCAACCGCCAGCACCGCCACGCCAGCCGGGCCGAGCGCGGCGGCGCCGAGCGTCACACCGCCGTCGGTGAAGGTGACGAGGCCGGCGGGCACGCCGGCGCCGGAGACGGCGGTGGCGGTTAGGACCACGGGCTCACCGGCCACGGGGGCCGGCGAGGCGGCCGCCAGCGCCAGGCCGACCACGGCCGGACCGACCAGCTGCGTGAAGGGAGGGGCGGCGGCGCCGGAGAAGCCGGCATCGCCGAGGGTGGCGGCGCCGAAGAGATGGACGCCACCGTTCAGGGCGCCGGGGAGCAGGGCCAGCGTGGCCACGCCGCCCGAGAGGGTGGCGGACCCGACCGCCACCCCGTCCATGGTGAAGAGCACGTCGCCCCCGGGCGCGCCGGCGGCGGGGGCCACGGCAGCCACGGTCGCGGTGAGGGTCACCGCGTCGCCGTAGGTGGACGGCGACGGCGCGGCGCCCAGCGCGACCGCCACCGTCCCCCGGCCGACGTCCAGCACCAGGGTGGGCGCGCCGGAGGCGAGGAGGCTGGCGTCTCCGCCGTAGCCGGCGACGAGGGCGTGGGCGCCGGCGCCGAACGCCGCCACCAGGGTGGCCACGCCGCCGGGATCGACCGGGGCGGTGCCGAGGACGGTGGCTCCGTCGAGGAAGGTCACGGTCCCGCTGGGCGTCCCGGCGCCCGGCGCGGTGACCGTCACCGTGGCGGTGAGCTGGACCGGCTCCCCGGTGAGCGACGGGTTGGGCGCCGCCGACAGGGCGGTGGAGGTCGTGGCCGGATCGACCCGGTGGGTCAGCGCCGGGGAGGTGACCGGGCCGAAGCCGGCGTCGCCGGCGAAATCGGCCGCCAGGTCGTGCGGTCCGGGTCCGAGGGCGGCGGTGGTGATGGTTGCGGTGCCGCCAGAGAGCGTGGCGGTGCCGAGGACGGTGGTCCCCTCGCGCAAGGTGACGTCTCCGGTGGGAGTCGCGGTGCTCGGCGCCACGGGGGAGACGGTCACGGTGAAGACGACCGGCTGGCCGACCACGGAGGGTGACGGCGCCGCCACCACCGTCGCCGCGGAGCTGGCCAGGCTCACGTCGAGGTGGACCGGCGTCGAGACCGAGAGGGCGAAGCCCGGGTCCCCGCCGTAGGTCGCCACCAGGTCGTGGCCGCCGACCGCGAGGGTGGAGAGGTCGATGGGCGCCTGGCCGGTGGCGTTCACGGCGGCGGCGCCCAGCGTGGTGGTCCCCTCGGTGAAGGTCACGGAGCCGGTGGGCGCACCGGCTCCCGGGGCCTTGACCGTCACCGTGGCGGTGAAGGTGACCGGCTCGCCGAAGACGGCGCTGGGGGTGGAGGAGACCAGGGCGGTGTCGGTGACCGCCGGGAGAGCGTCGAGCATGACCGGCGCCGAGGTGGTGCCGGCCTGGAAGCTGGCGTCGCCGGCGTACTCGGCGGTGAGGGGGTGGGCGCCCACCGGGAGCGGGGCCAGCGTGAAGGTGGCGCTGCCGCCGGCGAGGGTGGCGGTGCCGACCGGGAGGCCATCGACGAGGAGGCGTACCGTGCCGCTGGGGAGGCCAACCCCGGGGGCGCGCGCGGCGACCAGCACCTGGACGGTGACCGGTTCGCCGGTGACCACCGGGTTGGCCGCGGGCACCACTGTCACGTCGGTGGCGGCCTGGGCCACCACCTGGGTGACCGCGCCGGTCGATGCGGCGAAGTCGGCCGACCCGCCGTAACCGGCCGCGAGGGCGTGGCTGCCAACCGGAAGCGTGGCCACCGCCAGGCTGGCCACCCCGCCGGTCAATGGGGCGCTGCCGAGGACGGTGGCGCCCTCGCGGAACGTGACGGTCCCGATCGGCGTACCGGCTGCCGATGCCACCGTGGCGGTCAGCGTCACCGACTCGCCCAGGACGGCCGGGCTCTTCGAGGTCGCCAGGCCCAGACTGGTCGCCGCCACGCCCACCGACTGGGTCACGGGGGCGGAGGTGGAGGCGTTGAAGCGGGGCTCGCCGCCGTAGGTGGCGGAGAGCGCGTGGCTGCCGCCGACCAGCGTGGTGACCTGGAGCGAGGCGAGGCCCGCGAGGTCGAGCGCCGCGGAGCCGATGGCGGTGGCCCCGTCGAAGAAGGTGACGCTGCCGGTGGGGGTGCCGGCGCCGGGCGCGGGGACGGTGACGGTGGCGTCGAGTGTCACCGCCAGGCCGAAGACCGAGGGGTTGGGCGACGAGGCCAGCGAGGTGGCCGTGCCGGCCGGGATGACCTGCTGCGCCAGCCCCGGCGAGGTGGACGGGGCGTAGTCGGCGTCGCCGCCCGAGGCGGCGGTGAGGGTGTGCGGCCCGACGGCCAGTGAGCCGGTGGTCAGGGTGGCGACACCGCCAGAGAGCGAGGCGGTGCCCAGCACGGTGGCGCCGTCCCGGAAGGTGACGGTGCCGGTCACGGCCGGCAGGCCGCCGGGGCCGGAGACGGTGGCGGTGAAGGTGACCGGCTGGCCCGCGACCGATGGCGAGACATCGGCGGCGACCGCGGTGGTGGTGGTGGCGCGGGCCACCGATTGGATCAGGCTGGGCGAGGCCGAGCCGACGAAGTTGCCATCACCGAGATAGCTGGCGACGATGGCGTGGGCGCCGGCGCGGAGGGTGGCGCCGCCGACCGGGAGGGCCGCCTGGCCGGAGGCGTCGAGGACCAAGTCGCCGAGCGTCGTGCCGTCGGCGGTGAAGCGGATGGTGCCGGTGGGCATCCCGGCGCCGGGCGCCTGGACCGCCACCGTGGCGGTGAAGGTGACCGCGTCGCCGAACGTGGAGGTGAGGAGCGACGAGGCCACCACGGTGCCGGTGCTTGCCTTGACCACCGAGGCGCTGGCTGCCGTCGAGGTGCTGGGGATGAAGGCCGTGTCGCCGCCGTACGCCGCGGTGAGCGAGTGCGTGGCCACGCTGAGCGCCGCGGTCGTGAAGGTGGCCACGCCGGAGCCGTTGAGGACGCCGACGCCGAGCGTGGTGGCCCCGTCGCGGAAGGTGACGGTGCCGGTCGGAGCGCCCGCCCCCGGAGCTACCGGGGCGACCGTGGCCGTGAGCGTGATGGGCTCGCCGAAGAGGGCCGGGGTGGGAGCCGCCACCAGCGTGGTGGCGGAGGTGGCCTGACCGACCACCTGGCTCAGCGCCACCGAGGTGGAGGCGGCGAAGCTGGCGTCACCGCCGTAGCTGGCCGTGAGCGAGTGCGTGGCCACGCCGAGCGCCGCGGTCGTGAAGGTGGCCACGCCGGAGCCGTTGAGGGCGCCGGTGCCGATGGTGGTGGCCCCGTCGAGGAAGGTCACGGTGCCGGAAGGCGAGCCGGCCCCCGGCGCCGTCGCGGTCACGGTGGCGGTGAGCGTGACCGCCTGGCCAGAAATCGAGGGGTTGACGCTGCTGGTGAGAACGGACGAGGTCAGAGACTGGTTCACCACCTGCGAGACGCCGGACGAGACGCTGGTGAGGAAGGCGGCGGAGCCGCCGTAGCTGGCCGTGATGGGGTGGGTGCCGACCGCCAGCGCCGCGGTCGTGAAGGTGGCCACGCCGGAGCCGTTGAGCGCCCCGCTGCCGATGGTGGTGGCCCCGTCGAGGAAGGTCACGGTGCCGGTGGCCACGCCCGAGCCGGGCGCCACGGCGGTGACGGTCGCGGTGAAGGTGACCGGCTGGCCGAAGCGTGTCGGGGTGCCGCTGCTGGCCAGCGCCGTCGCCGACCCCATCTTGCTGACCGTCACGGTGGCGTTGGTGGTGTTGCTCAGCACGTTGGCCACGCCGCTGGGCGGGGTCAAGGTCACGGTGTTGGACAGGGTCTGGCCCGCGGCGGCGGCGGTCACGGTGGCGGTCACCGTGTAGGTCACCGAGCTGCTCTTGGGCAGGTTGACGGTCTCGCTGAGGTTGCCGGTGCCGCTGGCCCGGCCCACGGTCGCCCCGCCCGTGGCGGTAGTGGTCCAGGCGACGTTGCTCAGGCCCGCCGGGAAGGCGTCGGTGAGCGCCGAGTTGAGGGCGGCATTGGTGGCGTCGTTGGTGATGGTGATCGTGAAGGCGATGGTGCCGGTCACGCCCACCGAGGCTGGGGTCACGGTCTGGCCCAGGATGATGTTGGCCGGCAGCTCGACCCTGACGTTGCGGATCTCGTGGTAGTTGGTGGAGCCGCCAGTCGAGCCGGAGAGCCCCATCTTGAAGGTGGCGGGCAGCGCCGCCTGGCCGGTGGCTGTCGACAGGTCGTAGGAGTTGATGATGGTCTGGAGGCCCGCGCCCAGGTCCATGGACACGGTGATCCTCTGGTTGATGATGGAGACCTGGGCCCGGCGCGGCGTGGCGCGCTGGACGTTGTCCACCCTGGCGCCTGCCAGGACCGAGGCCAGGGTCCTGCCGGCGAGGTACCGGAAGGCGGTCTGGGTGCCGCCGGCGGCGACCCGCGTGCCCGACCCGCGGATCGCCACCGACTGCGCGGTCCGGCCCGGCGAGGCGACGCCCGACTCGCACGCGGAGTAGTTGCCGAACTCGTCGAAGCCGATGCCCACGTAGCCGCTGGTGACGCCCGGGATGGTGACGGTGAGCGGCCCGGTGGCGCAGGTGGCGTTGCTGTACTTGGCGGCGTAGCCGAGCGGGCCGCCGGAGGAGCCGACGGTGGGCGTCGCGGTGGCGCCGTCGATCAGGTAGAAGGAGAAGCCGTCCGCCCCGGTGCCGCCGTAGTCTGCGTAGTCGAATGAGATGGAGATGCCGCTGGTGGAGGGGAAGTCGGTGTTGAAGATGGCGTGGCCAGCCTCGTTGGTGTTGGGGGCGGTGAGCCGCAGCCAGCCCGAGCCGATTGGGTCGACGCCGCCGGTGCCGGTCAGCGCCGCGTTGCCGAGCAACGTCCACCCCGGCGCCGTGGAGTTCATGAAGGACTGGACGATGGGGAACTGGGCGCGGGCGGGCGTCGCCGTCAACAACACGGCGGCGAGCATCGCCAGGCGCAGCTGACGAACGAGTGGTGACCTGGCGTGAAGCATGAGGTTGCTCCTTGGCGCGGATGGTCCGGGGGGGGGGCTGCCGGACGACCTCACGGCCACGCCTTCCTCGTACCGACCTTGCACGAGTAAGCGCAAGTTCGCGCCGGTCACATGAACGGCTGACACCGCGCCACGGGATGAGTCCAAGTAGGGCGAGGGCCCACCTGATCAGCACAAGGTGGCCCGAGGAGTCTCATCCTGGCCGGCTCGAAGGCCAGGGGGCGCCGGGGGGGGGGGGGGTGAACCGCTACAGGACCAGCCATTCAACCCACCGATCGAGTCCGACAGTGTACGGTGACTCGAATCTTCTGGTTCAAACCCCGGTTCAGCGCTTCATGGAAGTTGCCACGCCCTCTGGGCGCTCCGCAGGGGTGTCGGCCAGGGCCTGACGCCGGCCTCTGGGCATGGCTGTTCAGTGGCCGCCCCGGAGACCCGGCCTCGTCACTCGTCGGCTCTCCCGCCGCCGATACCCGCCGAGCGGGGGCGGTGGCGGTCCCGGTCGCGCCGGGCTAGGACAGGTCCATGCGGGCCTACGTCGGCGTCGGCGCCAACCTCGGTGATCGCTGGGCCTGGCTCGCGCTGGCGGCCCGGGCGCTGCGCGCCACCCCAGGCATCGCCGTGGTGCGCGGCTCGCGGGTCTGGGACTCGGCGCCGCTCGGGCCGCCGCAGCCGCGCTACCTCAACGCCGTGCTGGAGCTGGAGACCTCCTTGCCCCCGCGGGCGCTGCTGGCCGCGCTCCAGGCGGTCGAGGCCCGGGCTCGCCGCCGCCGCGACCTCCACTGGGGGGCGCGCACCCTCGACCTCGACCTGCTCCTGCTCGGCGATCGGGTGGTCGCCGAGCGCGGCCTGACCGTGCCGCACCGCGAGCTGGGGGCGCGGCGCTTCGTGTTGCAGCCGCTCGCCGAATTCTGCCCGCGGGCCGCGGTGGCCGGGACCGGGCGCACCGTGGCCGAGCTGCTGCTGGCCGCGCCGGCCTGGGAGCTGAAGGACGCCGGGGCCTATCCGCTGGGCTAGTGCCCCGACCCAAACTTGATGACTCGACGAGGCCGCCTGCCGCAGCGAGAGGATCGGCGCTCGCAGTAGTCAGTAAGCCTGGGTCGGGGCACAAACCTCCCTCAGCCCGATCCCCGCCGCGGCGCCGCTACTTCTTCAGGTCGCGGGCGATGGACTTGTCGGCCCAGGCGCCATAGGGAGGCTTGAGCCCGGCCAGCCTGGCGACATCCAGCGGCGACTGGCGGTAGATGGCCCGTGCGTGGCTGAAGGTCTTGAACCCGTCACGGCCGTGGTAGTTGCCCATGCCCGAGCAGCCGATGCCGCCGAACGGCAGGTCATCCATGGCGACATGGAAGATCACGTCGTTCACGGTGACACCGCCGGAGGTGGTGCCACCGATCACCTGCTGCTCCTCGGCGCGGTCAGAGCCGAAGTAGTAGAGCGCCAGCGGGCGATCACGGGCGTTGACGTAGGCCACCGCCGCCCTGGTGTCTTCGACCGGGACCACGGGGAGCAGCGGGCCGAAGATCTCCTCCTGCATCACGCTCATCTCGCCGGTCACGTTGCGGAGGATCTGCAGCGGCATCTTGCGGCCGCTGGCCGGGGCCGGGGACCGGCTGGCCGGGTTGACGACAATCACCTCGGCGCCCTTGGCCCTGGCATCCTCGACATGGGCGGTCAGCCGCGCGAAGTGCCGGTCGCTCACGATCGCGGTGTAGTCGTTGCCTGCAAGCAGATCGGGGTATTGCCGCGCCACCGCACCCTTCAGCTCCTCGATGAGGGCCAGCTCCCGGTTCCGCGGCACCAGCAGGTAGTCGGGCGCGAGGCAGGTCTGCCCCGCGTTCATCATCTTGCCGATCACCAGCCGCTCGGCGGTCCTGGCCAGGTCGGCGCTCTGGCCGATGATCACCGGGGACTTCCCGCCCAGCTCGAGCGTCACCGGCGTCAGGTTGGCGGCCGCCGCGCGCATGATCTGCCGGCCGATCCCGGTGGCCCCGGTGAAGATGAGGTGATCGAAGGGAAGCGCGGAGAAGGCCTGGCCCACCGCGGCGCCGCCGGTCACCACGGCGAGCTCGTCGCCCGCGAAGAGGCCCGGCACCAGCCTGGCGAACAGGGCCGAGACGCGCGGGGTGAACTCGCTGGGCTTCAACATGGCGCGGTTCCCCGCCGCCAGCACGCCAGCCAGCGGCACCATCACCATGCCGACCGGGTAGTTCCAGGGCGCGATCACGCCGACCACGCCCTTGGGCTGGTAGGAGACCCGCGCCGACCCGCCGAGCAGGCCCAGCGGGAAGAGCGGCCTGCGCCGTTCATCCCGCGCCCAGGCGTCGAGGTGCTTGCGGGCGTGCTTGAGGGCGGAGAGGGAAGGGACGATGTCCGTCAGCATCGACTGCTGGCGCGAGCGGCCGCCGAAGTCCTCGTCCAGGGCGGCGCAGAAGGCCTCGGCGTGGTCGACCAGCATGGCGACGGCGCGGCCGAGCCGGTCCTTGCGCACCGAGAGCGGCTCGGGCTGGGAGGCGAGGAACCCCGCCCGCTGGACCTCCAGCGCGGCGCGGAGTTGGGCTGGTGCCGCGTCGTCCGGGAGTGGCGGATGCGCCGTGGTCGCCGTGCTTGGCATGTGAGCCGCCTTGGTCGGGATGTGAGAGGTGAATTCTGCCAGAGGGGTCGATTATGGCAACCGGCCCCTCGTCCATCCCGGCGGCCTGCCGGCGGCCCGCAGCACCGCGTAGACGGTGGCGGGCGGGAGCGGGTCGCAGCGGCCGAGGGCATGGGCGATGAGCGCCATGCGGGCCACCCGCTCCAGGGTCTCCATCCGGCCGACCGCCTCCTCGACGCTCCGGCCGAGGCACAGCGCGCCGTGCCGCGCGAGGATCACCACGTCGTGGTCAGCCAGGAAAGGTGCCAGCGAGGCCGGCACCTCGGCGGTGCCGGGCGTGGCGAAGGGGGCGACCGCCACCGGACCGAGCGTCACCGCCGCCTCCGGGACGAGATCCCCGGGCCAGGCCAGGCCGGCGATGGTGAAGGCGACCGCGGTGACCGGGTGGGCGTGGACCAGCGCCATGGCGTCGGGCCGGGCCGCGTAGGCCGCGAGGTGCATGGGCAACTCGGTGGAGGGCCGGCCCTCGCCGCTCAACACCCGCCCGGTGGCGTCCACCTCCAGCAGCCGGCCCGGCTCCAGCCCCGCCTTGGAGACGCCCGAGGGCGTGACCAGGAAGGTGCCGCCGGGGAGGCGCGCCGAGAGGTTCCCCTCGGCGGCGCCGATCAGATCGGCCTCGACCAGCCGGCGGCCGGCGGCGCAGAGGGCCAGGCGCAGGGCGGTGCTGTCCATCAGATGATCTTGGCGGCCAGCAGGTCCTGGACGTCGAGCAGACCGACCATGCGCCCCTCGCCGTCCACCACCGGCACCTGGTCGATGCGGGCCTCGCGCAGCACGCCTGCGGCGTCGACCAGCAGGTCGCTGGGCCGGATGGTGCGCGGGTGGCGTCCCATGGCGGCGGCCACCGGCCGGGTGAAGTCGGTCTGCCCCAGCTCGACCAGCCGGCGCAAGTCACCGTCGGTGAAGATTCCGACCAGCTTGCCGGCGGCGTCGTGGACGCCGGTGGCGCCGGGGCGCCCCGGGGTCCCGGTCATGACCGCCACCGCGGCGCTGAGCGGCGCCGACTCGGCCACCAGCGGGCAGGCCTCGCCCTGCCGCATCAGCTCGCTGACCTTCATCAGGCCTCGGCCCAGCTTTCCGCCCGGGTGGAAGAGCGCGTACTCCTCCCTGGAGAAGTCCCGGTTCTCCAGCACCGTCATGGCCAGAGCGTCGCCCACCGCCAGCAACACGGCGGTGGAGGCGGTGGGGGCCAGCCCCATGGGGCAAGCCTCCTCGACGTTTCCGATGGCGATGACCAGGTCGGCGCCGCGGGCCAGCGGGTTGGCGGTGTCCCGCGTGATTGCCACGATGCGGGCGCCGATCTTCTTGAGCGCCGGCAGGAGCCGCAGCAGCTCCTCGGTCTCGCCCGAGTTGGAGAGGGCGATGACCACGTCCTCGCGGGCGATGCGACCGAGGTCGCCGTGGGCCGCCTCGGCCGGGTGGACGAAGTGGGAGGGGGTGCCGGTGGAGGCGAGGGTGGCCGAGATCTTCTGGGCCACGAAGCCGGGCTTCCCCATGCCGGTGATCACCACCCGGCCGGTACAGCCGAGGATCCACTCGACGGCGCGGGCGAAGGGCTCGCCGAGCTTGACCAGCCCGATGGCGGTCGCCTCGGCGGCCAGCACGGTCTGGCCGTAGTCGGTGAGGGCGCGGGTGCGGCGGGCGGGGGCGGGCCGGAGCTTTCCGGCCCGGGCAGCGGGGGGGCGTGCGGCCTGCTTGGGGCGGGCGGCGCGAGGGCGGCGGCGATTCGGCATGCGAGGCGCAGTATGTCACGGCGGCGGGCGCTTGCGGGCGCCCTCACCGGTGCGCTATGCGGTCCCTTCCCACCTTTCCTGGAGACTCCCACAGATGAAGTTCTTCATCGACTCGGCCGACCTCGGCGAGATCAAGAAGGCCCTCGCCCTCGGCCTGTGTGACGGCGTCACCACCAACCCGTCGCTGGTGGCCAGGACCGGCCGCGGGTTCGACGAGGTCCTCAAGGAGATCGTGGCGCTCAAGCCCGGGCCCATCAGCGCCGAGGTCACGGCGCTCGACTGCGAGGGCATGCTCAAGGAGGCCGAGCACCTCATCGCCTTCGGCCCGGACATCGTCATCAAGATCCCGCTCATCGTCGAGGGGCTGAAGGCGGTCAAGATCCTCTCGGCCCGCGGCATCAAGACCAACGTCACCCTCTGCTTCTCGGCGGTGCAGGCGCTGCTGGCCGCCAAGGCCGGGGCCACCTACATCTCGCCCTTCGTGGGCCGCCTCGACGACATCTCCGAGGACGGCATGCTGCTGATCGAGCAGATCATCGAGATCTACTCGAACTACGGCTTCAAGACCCAGGTGCTGGTGGCCAGCGTGCGCCACCCCATCCACGTGCTGCAGTCGGCCCGCCTCGGCGCCGACGTCGCCACCATCCCGTACAAGGTGATCGAGCAGCTGGCCGGCCACCCGCTCACCGACAAGGGGCTGAAGCAGTTCCTCGCCGACTGGGAGAAGGTCCCCAAGACCTAGGCTGGCCGCGGGCGCCTCGGCGCCCACGCCCTCCCCCTCCCGATGCTCCGGCTCACCTTCCTCGGCACCTCGGCGGCCCAGCCGACCATCGGCCGCAACCTGACCGGCCACGCGCTGCGCCGGGAGCGGGAGTTCTTCCTGGTCGACTGCGGGGAGGGGACCCAGCGGCAGATGATCCGCTACGGCACCGGCTTCGACGTGGCGGCCATCTTCTTCACCCACTTCCACGCCGACCACTACCTCGGGGCCATCGGCTTCCTGCGGACGCTCTCGATGCAGGGGCGGGTCGAGCCGCTCGACATCCACGGGCCGAAGCCGGCGCGCAAGCTGCTCGACACCATGCTCTTCGCCGGCACCGAGAAGCTCACCTTCGAGGTGCGCATCCACGAGGTGGTGCCGGGTGACGAGGTGAGGCGCGACGGCTGCCGCCTGGTCAGCTTCGCCACCCAGCACAAGCTGGCCTCCTGCGGCTGGGCGCTGGTGGAGGACGACCGGCCTGGCCGCTTCTACCCGGAGAAGGCCACGGCGCTGGGCGTGCCACCCGGGCCGCTCTTCGGCGAGCTGCAGCACGGGCGGGCGGTGACGCTTCCCGACGGCCGGCGCGTCGAGCCGGCCCAGGTGGTGGACCGGGCCCGGCGCGGGCGCAAGCTGGTCATCACCGGGGACACCCGGCCCTGCGCGGCCACGGTGGCGGCGGCCAAGGGGGCCGACCTGCTGGTCCACGACTCGACCTTCGGCGACGCCGAGGCGGCTCGCGCCGTCGAGACGCTCCACTCCACGGCCCGCGAGGCGGCCCGGATGGCGAAGGAGGCAGGGGTGGCGCGGCTGCTGCTGACCCACCTATCCACCCGCTACGACCGCGACACCGGCACGCTGCTGGAGCAGGCGCGCGCCGAGTATCCGTCGGTCGAGGTGGCCCACGACGGGCTGGTGGTGGAGCTGCCGCTGCCGGAGTAGGCGGCGGCGTCAGGTCTTGGGGACGCGCTTGAAGCGCAGCCCGGCCCAGATCTTGTCGAGGGCGATGGCGGCGGCCGGCTCGAGGCCGAACGGCCCGGCCAGGGCCCGGATCTTCTCGCGGCTCAGGTCGGAGCCGGCCCCGGAGTCGGCCTTGGGGTAGCTGATCCAGACGGTGGCGTCGGCGGTGAGCCGCGGCGACACCTCGCGCAGGCGCGAGGAGAGGGCGGCGCCGTCGCGGGCGAAGAGGTGTACGAAGGCGGCCTCGGCCGGGACCACGTTCACGAGCCGGGCCCCCTCGGGCAGCGGCCCGAGCTTCTGCCGATAGCCGGCGGGCGCCCCCAGCACCACGATGGTGGTGCCGGGCGTGACGTTGAGCTTCTCTGTGAGCGGTGGGTTGAGCGGGGCCGGGCGAACGGCTGGCGCCTTGACCGCGGTCTTCTTCGCTGCTGTGGACTTGGGCCGGATCGTCGGCATGTGGCTCATCATTCCACGTTCCGGGGGGGCGAGCCAGTTTCCCTATAGAGGATCCCCAGGGCGGGGGCTGGCTCCCGGCCGGACCGCGGGGTTGACCGGGCGCGCAAAGCCATGCTGGGCGGGGGAACCCGGGCGGGCCTGGCCACGGCGAGGCCCTGGTGCCCGTGCTACGACACCCCCGTGGGCACCCCCGCCGCCGACCTCTCCGCCTGGATCCCCCGCCTGCTGGCCACCTGGCGCGCCTCCCGCCGGACGCAGCGCCGCGGCGGTCCGCGCCCGCCTCCCGACGCGCTGCTGCCGGACGAGCTGCGCGAGGTGGCGGCGGGGGTGACGCGGCTCTCCACCGGCCTGACTCGCGAGCGCGAGCTGGCCGGGGCCCGCTACCTCGACGACGAGCGGCTGCTCGGCGCCTACCTGCTCTTCTACTGGCCCATCTCCTACCTGCAGGCGCGCGGCGTCCTCTCCGAGCTGCCGCGCCGGCCGCGCAGCGTGCTCGACCTCGGCAGCGGGCCCGGCCCGCTCGCCTTCGCCGCCCGCGACGCCGGCGCCGGCGAGGTGACGGCTTGCGACCGGGCCAAGCAGGCCCTCACCGCGGCGCGCGAGCTGGCGCGGCTGGCCGGGGCGCGGCTCACCACGCGCGACTGGAACCCGACCCACGGCACGCCTCTCGCCGCGCTGGCCGGCGGCGCGCCGCCCGACCTGATCTCGCTCGGCCACGTCATCAACGAGCTCTGGAAGGGCGAGGGGGCGGAGGAGAAGCGGGCGGCGCTGCTCGAGGAGGCGGCCCAGGCCCTTGCCCCGGGCGGCTCGCTGGTGGTGATCGAGCCGGCGCTGCGCGACACCTCGCGGGCGCTGCTGCGGGTGCGGGACCTGCTGGTGGCCCGCGGCTTCGCGGTCCGGGCCCCCTGTCTCTTCCGCGGCGCCTGCCCAGCGCTCTCGAAGGAGTCCGACTGGTGCCACGCCGAGCGGAGCATCGATCCGCCCGCGCTGGTGGCGCAGGTAGGCAAGGCTGCCGGCCTGCGCAAGGAGGCGGTCAAGATGAGCTACCTGGTGCTGGCGCCGCCCGGTGAGCCCTGGGCCGCGCCACCGCCCGGCCTGGTCTTCCGCATCGTCTCCGAGCCGCTGGCCGGCAAGGGGCGGCTCCGCTACATGGGGTGCGGGCCGGACGGGCGCAAGGGGCTGGCGCTCCAGGAGAAGCACGTCGGCGAGGCCAACCGGCGCTTCGAGAGGCTGCGGCGGGGCGACGTGGTGATGCTGGAGGGGACCGAGCCGCGCGGTGACGGGGTGGCGCTCGGCGCCGGGTCGCGGGTGACGGTGGTGGCGGAGGCGGGGCGGCCGGTGAGCGCCGGCTAGGAGCCCTACGCCCTAGGCCTCGCCGGCCTTCCAGCGCCGCTCCAACTCCTGGTAGGTGGCCGGGAACTCGGCGGTGAAGCGCTGGTAGAGGGGGATGGGGTAGCGGATCCCGCCGGCGTGGGTCCCCTCCAGCCCCTTCACGATGGCCTCGGCCTGGGCGAAGGGGAAGCTGAAGGCCATCTCGTCATCGGCCGCCAGGCCGAAGATCCGGTCGCCGTAGCAGGGGAGGATGAGCTGCGGTTCGCTGGTCTGCCGGGTGCGGATGATGATGTCGGCGCAGTCGCCGCGGCCGGTGAACTCGGTCTTGAAGGCGCCCCCCTTCTCGAAGAGCGCGGCGTTGACGAGGCGGAGCACCTGCGCCGAGTTGCCGTAGACCACCACCGTCTCCGGGGCGAAGGCGATGCGGGCCAGCGGCCCGACCACCACCGCGCTCACCTCGTCGCGCTGGAAGCGTGGGAGCGCCGCCTCGAAGGCCTTCCCGGCCTCGGCGCAGGAGGCGTACATCCCCTCGGCCAGCGAGCCCTTCTCGTAGAAGTCGATCCGGTCGCGGAAGCCGAAGGCCACCTTGGCGATTGGGCAGGAGAGGTCCTCGCCGGTGAAGGCCAGCGTCCAGCCGTAGCGGCGGGCGAAGCTGATCGACTGGCAGATGGCCACCTCGATGCCGAGGTCCTTCTTGGGCCGCTTGGCCTTGGGCGGTAGCGGCGCGCCGGGGGCCAGCGGCAGGATGCCGACCGGGAAGGTGGCGACCCGCAAGTGCGTCTCGAGGTGCCTGGCGAGCGTGGCGGCGTCCATGGGAGGGCTCCGGGGGGCGGGAAGAGCCGCCATCATGGCGAGCCGGGTGGAAGGGCGCAATCCGCCTAGAAGCCCAGCACGATCTTCCCGAACGAATCGTTCCTCTCCATCCGCTCGTGGGCCTCGCGGGCCCGGGCGGCGGGAAGGACGCAGTCGACCACCGGCTTGACCTTGCCTGCGGCGATGAGCGGCAGCACGTCGCGTGCGAAGGCC
>JANPOM010000358.1:0-14435 GCA_031427995.1 Anaeromyxobacter sp.
GCCGAGATCGACCGTCAACCCCAGCCGATCCGACAGCGCCAGCGCCAGCTGGACGCGAGGCGACGGCACCAGCTCGGAGCCGCCGGTGGAGCCCTCCCCGTCCCGAGACCGGAGCGTGAAGGCGAAGCTCACCTCCTGGCCGCCGGTTGGGACCGGGTCGCACAGGTAGAGCGCCTCGGCGATCATCTCCGGCGCCTCTCCGGCCGGCGCGAGTGGCGCGGAGCGGGCGACGGAAGGAGCGAGGGCCAAGGCCAGCAAGATCAACCCGAGGGCGCGGCAGGTTCCCCTGGGGGCGCGGCCAGTGCGACAGCCCCGCGGCTGCTCGCGAAGAGCGACATGCGTCCAGCTAGGAGCTCCGATGATGATACCGAGTCTCACCATGGGGGCAAGATATGGCTCGGGAGACCAACGGTACCTTGATCTGCATCAAGTAAGTGAGAAATAGTCTCAAATTGGACGATCCGTAGGCGAACAGGCGTCCTTGCTCGATGCGGGCTCCGGCGGTGACCTGGGCTGCCGGTTCAGGGCACTAGTGCCCCGACCCAGGCTTGATGACTCGACGAGAGCGCCGAGCCCGTTGGCTCGGCGTCAACCTGCCGCCGCGGCCCTGGCCCTCCGCCTCGACCACCGCGTCAGCGCCTTCTCGATAGCCATGGCCGGGAAGATGACCGCCGCCACCAGCGACGCGATTCCCACGTCGGCGGCGGCGAGCGAGGCGGTGCCGAAGACCGACTGGAGCGGCGGCCACCAGATGAAGGCCGCTTGCAGCCCCAGCACCGCGCCGATGCCGGGCAAGAGGGCCGGGTTGGAGATCAGGCTGGCGCCAAGGACCGAGTCGGTCAGCGAGCGGCTCTCCAGCAAGTAGAAGACCTGGAAGAAGATGACCGAGGTGACCGCCATGGTCTGGGCCTCGGCCAGCGCGAGCATCGGCGTCTCGCCGAGCGCCAGCCCGCGGTGCCACTGGTAGAGGAAGAGCCCCATCGCCCCGGCCGCCATCAGCAGCGCCCCCATGACCGTGCGCCGCAGCACCAGCCGCGAGAGCAGGGGGGCGTCGGCGTGGCGCGGCGGTCGCCGCATGATGTCGCGCTCCATGGCCTCGAAGGCCAGGGGCAGGGCCAGCGTCACCGCCGCCACCAGGTTGATCCAGAGGAGCTGGGTCGGCCGCACCGGGAGCAGCAGGGCCCGCGTGGCGGCGTCGAAGGGGAAGGCGAAGACGGCGCTGACGAAGATCAGCGCCAGCCCAAGGTTGGTCGGCAGCACGAAGGCCAGCGACTTGACCAGGTTGTCGTAGACGCGCCGCCCCTCCTCGACCGCCGCCACGATGGTGGCGAAGTCGTCGTCGGTGAGCACCATGTCGGCCGCCTCGCGCGAGACCGAGGTGCCGGTGATCCCCATGGCCACGCCGATGTCGGCCTGCTTGAGCGCCGGCGCGTCGTTGACGCCATCGCCGGTCATCGCAACCACCCGCCCGTCGGCCTGCAGGGCGCGGACCAGCCGGAGCTTCTGCTCCGGCGAGACCCGGGCGAAGACGCTGGTGCCGGCCGCCACGGGGCGCAGCGCCGTGTCATCGAGCCTGGCCAGCTCGGCCCCGGTGGTGGCCGCGCCGCCGGCCTTCAGCAGCCCCAGCTCGCGGGCGATGGCGCGGGCCGTCCCGAGGTGGTCGCCGGTGATCATCTTCACGTCGATGCCGGCGGCGTGACAGGCCGCCACCGCCGCGATGGCCTCGGGGCGCGGAGGATCGATCATGCCGATCAGCCCGAGCAGCTCGAAGCCGCCGCTGAGGCCTGCTCGCTCCAGCGCCGTCCCCTCGGTCCAGCCCCGCTCCGCCACCGCCAGCACCCGCTGGCCTCGCTCGGCCAGCGCCTCGACCTGCGCCAGCGCCGCGCCCCGCGCGGCGGCCGGGCAGCGGGCCAGCACCACCTCGGGCGCCCCCTTCATGAGGAGGCACAGCCGTCCGCCGGCCTCCCGGTGCAGCGTGGCCATGAACTGGTGCTCCGACTCGAAGGGGATGGCGTCGAGCCGGGGCTGCGCTCCGCGGAGCGCGGCCGCCTCCAGCCCGGCCTTGCGCGCCGCCACCACCAGCGCCGCCTCGGTCGGGTCGCCACTCACGGCCCAGCCGTCACCCGCCGCCTCGACCGTGGCGTCGCTGCAGAGCACCGCCGCCGTTAGCAGCCGCCGCGCCGCATCGGTCGGCGCCACGGGGGCGCCGGCGCGCCGGAAGCCGCCCTCTCCACCCCAGCCGATCCCGGTCAGCTCCAGCGCCTCGCCACCCGCGCTGAGCGCCTGCACCGTCATCTCGTTGCGGGTGAGGGTCCCGGTCTTGTCGGAGCAGATCACCGAGGTCGATCCGAGCGTCTCGACCGCCGGCAGCTTGCGGATGATGGCCCGGCGCTTCGCCATCCGCTGCACGCCGACCGCCAGCGCGATGGTGACGATGGCCGGCAGCCCCTCGGGGATGGCGCCGACCGCCAGCGAGATGGCGAAGACCAGCATCTCGCGGAGCGCGTCGGCGAGCGCAAGGCCCTGGCCCACCGAGCGCCAGGCCCCGACCGCGATCAGCACGGCGGTGACCACCAGGATGCCGATGGTGATGGACTTGCCGACCTTGGCGAGGGCCCGGGTCAGCGGCGTCTCGAGCGAGCCGGCCGCCTGCAACAGCCCGGAGATGCGCCCCAGCTCCGAGTCGCCAGCGGTGGCCACCACCAGCCCGGTGCCGGTGCCGGAGGCGACCAGCGTCCCGGCGAAGGCGAGGTCGAGCCGATCACCGAGGGAGGCGCTGGCGTCGACCGCCGCCACCCCCTTCTCGGCCGGGACCGATTCGCCGGTGAGCGCCGCCTCCTCGATCCGCAGCCCCTTCACCGAGAGCAGCCGCAAGTCGGCCGGCACCTTGTCGCCCGAGCCCAGCGCCACCACGTCGCCGCGGACCAGGTCGGTCACGCCAACGGTGCGGCGCACCCCGGCGCGGAGCACCGTGGCGCTCTCCGGCACCAGGCTGGAGAGGGCCTCGATGGCCCGTCCGGCGCGGTACTCCTGGAAGAAGCCGACCAGCGTGTTGATGACCACCACCGCGCCCACCACCGCGGCGTCGGTCCGCTCGCCGAGCAGCGCCGCCACCACCGCGGAGGCGACCAGCACCAGGATTAGCGGGCTGTCGATCTGCCTCCAGAGGATGCGCCAGAGGCACTCGCCGGCGGCGTGGGGGAGCAGGTTGGGGCCGTCCTTGGCCAGGCGCCTGGCCGCCTCGCCCTGGTCGAGCCCGTCGAAGCCGCTGCCGGCGCGCAGCATCGCCTCCTCGACGGAGAGGGCGTGCCAGGCTGGGGAGGCTTCTCTGGTGGTCGTCGCTGGCGCGATGGTGGCCGTGCTCAAGAGGAGGCCTGGCCCCGGTCGACCAGCCCCTTGACCATCCCGGCCGCTTCCAGCGCCGCGCAGGCGGTGTCGAGGTCGCCTTCCCGGATCCAGACTCCGGCACCGCGGCGCGGAAGCCCGAACCCGAACATGGTGGCGCCGCCTACCTCCTCGACCTCGACGGCGAAGGTGAGGCCGGCGGCGTCGAGCAGGGCCTCGGCCCGCTCCGCCTCCTGGAGCCCGAGCGCGAAGTAGACGCGCACCACCCCGGTCCCTTCACCGAACTGCTGGAGCGGCTGGCGTGGCATCGAGTCCTCCCAATGGGGCGAGCCTACCCCAGCAAGGCTCCGCGATGGCTTCGAGCCCCTCCCGCGCACCCCGTGAAAGCAGAAGGCCCGGCCGCGCTCGGCAACCGGGCCTTCTCGAGATGGTGGAGCTGAACGGGATCGAACCGATGACCTCTAGAGTGCGATTCTAGCGCTCTCCCAACTGAGCTACAGCCCCACGGAAAGTTCCCCCGAGGTCTCAGGGGATGCGTGACTTAGCGGTTCGGCCCGGACGGTGTCAAGGGTCGATTGACTCGGCCCATACCCCAAGGTAATTCTCGGGCTTCCCATGCCCAGCCCCAAGAGACAGCTCACGGCGGCGGAGCTCGCCAGCCTCGAGCACGCCTTCGCCGCGGATCCCGCGTCGGAGGCCTTCCGCCCGCTCGCCGAGGCCTACCTGGCCTCTGGCCGGTTCATGGAGGCGATGGTGGTCTGCAAGAAGGGGGTGAAGTCCCACCCCGACGATCCGGCGGCCAAGGTGCAACTGGCCCGGGTCTACGCCGACCAGGGCAAGGACAAGAAGGCACTCGAGGAGTTGGGGCCGGTCCTCACCTCCTATCCCAACTACGCCGCGGGGAATCTGCTGGCGGCCACCCTCCACCTGCGCGGCGGCGCTCGCGCCGAGGGCGAGGCGGCGCTGCGCCGGGCCGCCGAGGCAGCCCCCTCCGATCCCGAGGTGGTGGCCGCGCTCCAGAAGCACGGCGTCACCGCGGCCCCTCCGCCAGCTCCGCCGGTCCCCGCCGGAGCCAACGCCCCGCCGCTGCTGAGCCGTTCCAGCTCCGCCGGCCAGCCGGCCCTGGCGCCGCGGTCCGCCACCTCCACCGCGCAGCCGGCGGAGCGCGCCGCCCCCAGCGCCCAGCCCATCCCCACCCCGCCGCCCATGCCGCGCGCCGGGGACGACTACGCACGGCAGCTGGCGGAGAAGTACGGCACGCAGACCTGGGGGCTCAACTCGCCCGGCCAGGTCAAGCCGCGCAAGGGGGCCACCCGGACCACGGTCTTCGCAACCGCCGGGCTGGCGGTGGTGCTGGTGCTCTCGCTGGTGGCCTGGCAGCTCTTCGCCCGCGCTCACAAGCAGCGGGTCGAGGCGATCGCCGGGCTGCTCAAGGAGACGCAGGAGCTGGTGGGGCGCGACTCCTTCGGCGCCTACCGCGGCGCCGCCGAGAAGTGCCAGGCCATCCTCAAGGAGGACGCCGGCTCGCTGGCCGGTCACGCCTTCCTCTCCTACGTCGACGCCATCCGATTCCTCGAGCACGCCGAGGGCGACGCGGTTCGGGGCGAGGCGATCATCCAGCTCGAGGCCGGCCGCAAGCTCGGCAACCACTCGCACCTGATCGCCGCCGAGGCCTACTTGAAGGCGGCCACCGGCGACCTGCCGGGCGGCCTGGCCGGCCTGAAGGCCGAGCTGGAAGATCCGGCGCGGCAGACCGGGCTCCTCTCCGGCGCCATGGGGGTCCTGCTCATGACCTCTGGCGATCTGGAGGGCGCGCGCGACTGGCTGGTCCGGGCCCAGAAGCTCAACCCCAACGAGGTGCGGATCGTTCAGCAGCTGGCCGAGCAGTACCGGCGTCGCGGCGAGGGGTACGAGCAGCAGGCCGAGAACTCCTACCAGCTGGCGCTGCGGCTTCAGAAGGACCATGTCCCCTCGCTGCTGGGGCGGGCCATGCTGCTCCTGGAGCGCGGCCTCCATGACCAGGCGGCGCAGCACGTCCAGCAGGTGCTGACCGGCGGCGACGCCAGCCCGCGTCAACAGGCGCTGGCCCACGCCGTGCGCGGTTCCGTCCTCTTCGCGCAGGGCAAGGCCACCGAGGGGACCGCCGACGAGAAGAAGGCGCTCGAGCTCGACCCGCAGAGCCCCGACCTGCCCTGGCTGATCGGGCGGCGCCAGCTGCGCGACGGCGAGGCGGCCGCCGCCGTGGCTTCCATCCAGCGGGCCGTCAATGGCGACGCCAGGCGGGTCGCCTTCTACGTCGATCTCAACCGCGCCCTGCTGGCCACCCCCGACGGCAGCAAGAAGGCCATCGAGGTGCTGCAGAAGGCCACCGCCCGCGCCGGCGACCACCCGCGCATCGCGCTGCTGCTGGGCGACGCCTACCGCGCCAAGGGCGACACCGACCGGGCCCGCGGCCAGTACGAGCGCTCCATCCAGCTCGGCAAGCCGTACCCCGACGCCAGGGTGGCGCTGGCCAGGTTGCACCGCGAGCTGAAGAACGTGCCGGCGGCGCTGGCCGAGCTCGACCTCGCCATCACCGAGTACGGGCAGGGCGGGGCCGGCAGCGCGGCGCAGGCCTTCGTCGAGATGGCCGGCATCGAGCGCTCGCGCGGCGCCAGGGCCGACCAGGTCTTCGCGCTCTACGTGAAGGCGCTCGACAAGGACCCGGCCTCCTGCGAGTCGCTCTGGAATGCCGGCAAGCTCGGCTGGGACGCGGGGCAGGGCCGGGACGAGGAGTCGAAGAAGGCCCGCGAGACCTCCCGGCTCCGGCTCGAGCGCTTCCTGCAGGTCTGTCCGCGGGACGTCAACGTCACGGCGGCCAAGGCGATCATCGACGCTGCCAGGAAGTGAGGTCCCTTCACCTCAGCGGCCGGGCGCTTCGGCGCCGCCGCGCGAGAGCTGGTCGACGTAGTGGACCAGCGCCCAGAGGTCGGCCTCGGGGAGCGCTCCCTTCCAGGTTGGCATGGCGGTGCCGCCCAGCCCGGCCGCGATGGAGCGGTAGAGGTCGGCGGCGCGGCTGGCGGGGCGGACCGCGCGGAGCGGGCCGGCGCGGAAGTCGGTGGCGAGCAGCGTCACGCCAAAGTCGGTGCGGGTCGCGGCCGGCTGCCCGGGCGAGGGCCTCGGCTCGTGCTGGAGGCCGGCGTCGCGGGCGAACCGGGCCACCTCCTCGGCCGGAGCGTAGGACGGGTGGCAGCTCTGGCAGCGGCCGGGACCGTGGTAGACCAACCGGCCGCGCGCCGCGCCGTCGGCCTCGCGGCCGGTCCAGGGATCTGGCGAGACGACGATGGCCTGGCCCGGCCGCTCCTCGCCGAAGCGCGGCGAGAGGGTCTTCCAGAACTGGATGATGGCGGCCAGCTCGTCGTCGGGGATCCCTCTCCAGGCGCGCATCCCGGTGCCGGCCAGCCCGGAGCGGACGATGCGGACCAGGTCCTCGTCGCGCCAGAGGCTGCCGGCCGGGACCGAGGCGAACGAGACGATGCCGAGCCGAAGGTCGCGGGGCCGCGGGTTCATCCCCACCGCCTGGGGTCCATGGCCGTCGCCGAGCGCGCCGTGGCAGGGGCGGCAGGAGCGCATGTAGGCCTCGGCGCCGCGGTTGAGGGTGCGGGCCGGGACGGTGACGCCGCCCAGCTGCTGGTCGGCAACGAAGCGCGGCACCTGGTAGTAGGCGCAGCCGGCCAGCGCGAGCAGGCCGAGGGCGACCAGTTGGGGAGCGGCGGGGCTCACTTTCTTGAAGGGCCCCGCCCCGGGCAGGGTGACTTGACCAGGCCGCCAGCCGCGGCGAGAGGATCGGCGCTCGCAGTAGTCATCTTGCCTGGGTCGGGGCGCTGTCCGCCTTGGCGGCGGCGGCGGCGGCCTCCTTCGCCTCGCGAACGCGGGCCTCGCGGTCCAACTCCTCCATGTAGTCCTTCTTCACCAGCTTGGGCTTGCTGTCGACCCGCAGGTCCTTGACCGTGACCGGCAGCACGACCTTGATCCCATCGACCTCGACGGTGGCGATGGCCTTTCCGGCGCCAATGGGCCAGAGCTGCCCGCGCGCATCCCCGCGGCAGACCTCCTCGTCGTCGCAGCGGGTCAGCACCAGGCGTCCGGTCACCGGGGCCCCCTGGTCGTCGAAGGCCTGCGGCTTCACGGCCAAGGGCTGGCGGTCGTCGCGCAGCTCGAGTGCCGCCCTCTCCAGGCCGAGCGTTACCCGCGTCACCACCCGGACCTGGACCGGCGCCGAGGCCAGGAGGTCGCCGATGGCGCAGGTGACGGTGGCCGAGCCGGGGCCGGCCGAGGTGACGGTGACGTCGTTGCCGCGCGCGGTGACGGTGGCCACCTTGAGGTCGGAGCTCGACCAGGCGCAGCGGGCGTCGGGGAGCGACTTGCCCCCCTTGGCGCGCGGCGTGGCGTGGAGCAGGCCGTTCTGGCTCCGGCCGGAGAAGCGGAGCGACGGCGGCTCGATCTCGACGGCGACCGGGCCGCCGCAGGCGGCGAGCAGGAGGGCTGGCAGGAGGGCGGGCAGGGCGAGGCGGAGGGCGCGCATGGCTAGTGCCATGGTAGCGCGAGGTGGCGCCGAGGCCCATGCTCCGCGCGGTTTCGGGCGTGCTGGTCCCCTGGCTGCAGGCCAAGGAGGCGACGCTCCTCATGCGGGCGACACCGGACCGGGACAGGCCCCGGCCCGGCGCCTCCGCTGTCACTCTCCCCAGAGGGACAGCGAGCCTTACGCGGACGGGTGACGCCTATTTCAAGGGCGGTCGCTTGCCAGGCGCGGCGCTCACATCCCAGGAAGCCGCGGGACCTGCCTGAGCTTCGACGCCTTGTAGTAAGCGCCCCAGGCCTGCTTCATCCAGTGGCCGACCACCGGGAGCGGGACCATCCGCTCCTTCTCGCTGTCGCGGTGGATGTAGGCGGCGCCGTTCCCCATGTCGAGGAGGCAGGTGATGCCGAGGTGGGGCAGGTAGCTCTCACGCTCGGACCGGCCGGCCTCGAGGGCCTGGACGTTGCTCGCGACCACGCGCGCCATGACCTCGGCGACGTGGCCCTGCTTGGCCTTCCAGTCCGGGCCCTGCAGCGCCGCGGCGTCGCCGATGGCCCACACGCCGGGGAACCCCTGGGCCGCGCAGCCGTCGTCGACCTGGACGAACCCGGCCTCGTTCTTCGGCAGGTCGGAGGACTTGACGACGGGGTGCCCATCCCCCGCGGGCAGGAACAGGACCAGGTCGGCGTCCAGCTTCGATTGGTCCTCGAAGACCACGCCGCCTGGCTCGAACCGATCGATCTTCTTGCCGAAGCGCTTGGCGATGCCGAGCCGCTCGAACATCGACTGGATGGCGCCGACGGCCTTCTTGCCCATCCGCTCGCCGGGGCTCGGCATGGGAGCGAAGAAGGTCAACTCGAAGGCGTGGCGCAGGCCGCGGCGCCGGAGCAGCGTCTCGACGTTGAACATGACCTCGAAGACCGGTCCACCGCGGACGGCGGAGGTGTCCTTGGGGTTTCCCCCGAAGCCCATGGCTATCCGCCCGCTCCCCTTGGCCAGGAGCGCGTCGAGCGCCTCGCGGAGGCGCAGGGCGTTCTCCGGCGCGCCGCCGAGCGTGAAGGTGTGCTCGATGCCCTTGGGCTTGAGCCTGTCGCCGCCCAGGGCCACGACCAGGTGGTCGGCGGCCAGTTCAGCCCCGTTCACGACCGCCGACCGTCGTGCCGCCGAGATCGACTCGACGGCCCCCGTGACGAAGGTGAAGCCGTGGCGTCGCGCGGCGTCCTTCAGGTCGAGCGTGACCTGGTCGATCGAACGCTCGCCGGTCACCACCCAGATCGAGGTCGGGTAGATGAAGAGGAACGGGCGGTTGGAGACGAGCGTGACCTCCAGCCCCGCCTTGCGGAGCTGGATGGCTGCTTCGAGTCCGGCGAACCCGCCACCGATGATGAGCGCTTTCCTGGCCATGCGAGTGGGAGCCTCCAGCCCGGGAAAGGGGTCGATGGCCCAGACGGGGGCCCCCGGGGAGGGGCACCTGGCCGGCGGCCTCCCGCTCCGAATCGCGCCGGACCTTGGCCAGGTACCACCCCGCGGAGACCCGGACGCTGCTCGAGGAAAAGTCGAAGGGGACGCTGGTCATCCCCGGCCCCGGTTGCCTTGGCGACATCGCTCCCGCAAAGTGGTGGCATCACCTGGTGCGCCGCACGCTTCCATGAGCCCGAAATGAGCAAGCACCTCGCCTACCGGAAGCCACATGTCGTGACCTCGGTGGTCGCAGTCATCGTGGACGGCGACGATCGGGTGGTGCTCACCCGTCGCAGCGTGCCACCGTTCCTCGACCAGTGGGTCATGCCGGGCGGCAAGATCGCGCTCGGGGAGCCGATGCAATCGGCGCTGCGCCGGGAGGTGCGCGAGGAGATCGGGATCGACGTCGTGGTCGGCGGCCTGGTCGACACCTTCGAGCACGTCACGCCAGGTGCCGACAACGACCACCACGTCATCCTGTACTTCCGCTGCAAGCCCAGCCGTCCAGAGCTCACACCCAACCCAGCGGAGGTGGCCGAGGCGCGCTGGGTCCCGCGCGGAGAACTCACCGGCTACGCCATGCCGGAGGGGACCCTCCATGTCCTGGCCGGGATCTTCCCCGAGTTGGGCGCCGCCGGCCGGCCGGGACCGGGGCGGACCCGGGGGCGGGCGCCGTGATCCAGATCCTCGAGGCCGGGGTGAACCTCGAATACGCGCTGGGGAGCCACCTCCACTGCCTGGTGGCCCAGGTCCCGGTTAGGGTCTGCGCCACCGGACACGGCTTCGCCCTGCGGGACGGCGAGGCCCAGTGGCGCACCGTGGCCTCGGTGCTCGAACTGGTGGCGCGGGGCGAGCGCTTCCAGAAGCTCCACTTCCTCACCTTCCCGGAGGCCGCGCTGCCCGCCGCGCGGCTGGACGACGTGCTCGCCATCGTGGGGGAGCGTTTTCGGCCCAGCACCGTGACCATGTTCGGGCTGGAGCACGTCTCCTTGCGCGCCTACCTCGACACCCTGCGGCGCTTCCGCGAGGACAACCAGTTGGCCATCCCAGCGGTCGAGCGCGACCTGGAGGCCGGGGCCAGCCCCGACATCCCGGTCAACTGGTGCTGCGTGGCGGTGAGGGAGGCGAGCGGCCGGCTGCGGGTCTTCTTCGAGGCCAAGAGCCACCCCTTCCACGCCGAGGAGTTCCTGGACAAGTCCGGCGACCTCTACCGGGGCCGGCACTTCTGGTGGTTCCGCGCCCAGCCCGCCTTCTTCCACTTCATGGTGCTGGTCTGCTTCGACTACTTGTACCGGGACCTCTACGGCTCCAACATCCGGCAGATCGTCGACCACGCCAACCAGCAGTACTTCGCGGCGCGGCGGACCCTGGACGCGCTCTTCGTGCTGCAGTGCAACCCCAAGCCCGAGCACCGCGCCTACCGGGACGTGCTGGCCGGGTTTTACGGCGAGTACCTCGAGGATACGCCCGGGGTCCGGGACACCATCACCGTCTTCGGCAACAGCTCCGCCGAGAGCGAGATCGGCGAATCCTGCCCAGGTGGCTTCGGCGTCTCCTCCGTGGTCATGGGCCCCAGGCATCGGCTGGCGCCGGTGGAGGCGCCGGAGTTCTCCACCGACGATTTTCACGGCACGCCGGCCTGCCGCCTCCGCTTCGGGACCGCGACGCGGCTCTACTACTTCAACTTGCCGCTCCACCACGAACTAGACCCGCGAGCCAGCCACCAGCCGCTCAAGGTGCACGCCGTGCTCCGGCCCGAGGGCGACGGCTGGGTCCCGGTCGGCGGCGCGCCGCTCATGGCCGACCTCTCCTGGCGAAGCCCCCGGCGCTAGAGCCTCGGCGCCACCTGGTAGAGCAGGAGGTAGACCACCACCCCGGTCGCCGAGACGTAGAGCCAGACCGGGAAGGTGACCCGGGCGATGCGGCGGTGCTCGTGGAATCGTCCCTTCACCCCGAGGAAGAGCGAGCGCAGCACCATGGGCGCCACCGCGGCGGCCAGCAGCGTGTGGCTCACCAGGATGGCGAGGTAGAGCCCGCGCAGCCAGCCGTCGCCGGGGAACCGGTGGGTTCCGGTGAGCGCCACGCGGGTGAGATAGCTGACCAGGAAGACCGCCGAGACCAGGACCGCGCCGATCATGAGGCGGTGGTGGCGCTCGCGGTCGCCGTGCCGGATGGCGCGCCAGCCGAGCAGCACCAGCACGCCGGCGGTGGTGTTGAGGGCAGCGTTGAGCGGGGCCAGCGCCTCGCCGAGGCTCACCGGACGGCCCCCAGGAAGAGCCCCACCATCAGCGCCACCAGGTAGGCCAGCGTGGCGAGGAAGATGCGCCGCGCCCAACGGTTCGCCTCGCCGGTGAGCCGCAACCCGGTGAGCGCGTAGCCGGTGAAGGCGAGCGAGGCGGTCGCCGCCACGGCGCCGTAGATCCAGCTGGCCAGCCCGAGCGCCACCGGCAGCAGCGAGGCCGGGAGCAGCAGCAGGCTGGTGCCGGCGATCCAGACCCGCGCCACCTGGTCGCCGTGGACCAGCGCGAAGACCTTCATCCCGCCGCGGGCGTAGTCCTCCTTGAGGTAGAGCGAGATGGCGATGAAGTGCGGAAGCTGCCAGGCGAACAGCAGCAGGAACAGGGCGATCCCACCGAGATCGGCGGTGCCGGTCACCGCGGTCCAGCCCATCAGCGGCGGGATGGCGCCTGGCACGGCGCCGACGAAGAGCGCCAGCGAGCTGCGCTTCTTGAGCGGCGTGTAGACGGCGACGTAGCAGGCCAGCGCCAGCAGCGCCAGCGCCGCGGTGAGCTGACCGGCCACCAGCGCCAGCACCGGCAGGGCGAAGACCGGTACGCCGAAGCCGAAGAGGAGCGCCATGGTCGGATCGAGCCGTCCGGCCGGCAGTGGGCGATCCCGGGTCCGGTGCATCAGCGCGTCGCTCTCCCGCTCGCGGTAGCTGTTGAGGGCGTTGGCGGCCCCCACCACCGCCGCGGTGCAGAGCACCGTCAGGAGGGCGCGGGCCGGGTGGATTCTCCCCGGGGCCAGCCACATGCCGCCGCCGGTGGTGAGCAGGACCAACGCGGAGAGGCGCGGCTTGGCCAGCAGGAAGAGCTCGCGCCCCAACCCGAGCGGTGAGGTGACGTAGCGGGCCGTCGCCTGGCCGGCGGCCGGCGAGAGAGTGGTCATGGGGCGATCTCCGGGGCCAGGTGGGGCGGCCGCTGGTCGGCGGACGCCCGGAGGGCCGCGCCGCGCCTCCCGAGCAGCAGCAAGAGGGTGAGCTGGTTGGCGAGCAGCGCCGCTCCGAAGGCGAGGTGGAGCGCCACGATGGGGAGGGCGACGTAGCTCGCCACCGTTAGCAGGCCGAGCGTCACCTGGGTCACGGCCAGGGCCGGGCCGAGCGCCGCCAGCTGGCGCCGGATGGGCGGACCCTCCGCGGTGAGGCGCCAGGTGCGGAGCGACGAGGCGAACACCAGCGCCGCCACCAGGTAGCCGAGCAGCCGGTGGGTCACATGGACCTGGGCCGGGCCCCAGGCCGGCCAGAGCGCGCCCTCGCAGAGGAGCAGATCGGTGCCGCAGGCCAGCGCCGAGCCGGTGTGGCGCACCAGCGCCCCGACCACGATCTGGGCGTAGACGGCGGCGGCGGTCAGCCCGACCAGCCCGCGGCCGACCGGCGGCGCGAAGGTCGCGCCGGGATGAAGCCGGTGGGCGAGGTAGATGAGGAGCGAGAAGAAGGCCATCGAGGTGGCGAGGTGACTGGCCGAGAGCATGAGCGGCAGCTTGTAGATGACGGTGAGGGCGCCGAGCCCGGCCTGGACGCCGACCAGGGCCACCGCGCCGAGCGAGAGCCAGCGAAGGTCGCGCTCGCGCCGGGAACGAAAGACCACCACCGCCAGCATTACGGTCAGGACCGAGACGCTGAGCGCCGCCAGCCGATGGCCGTGCTCATAGAGGATGCCTCCCTGCATGGGCGGGAAGACCATGCCGTTGCAGAGCGGCCAGTCGGGGCAGGCGAGTGACGAGCCGGTCGGGTGGACCAGCCCCCCGATGACCAGGAGGAGGAAGGTGGCTGCGGCGGTGGCTACGGCGAAGCGGTACTCGCGCATGGGGCGCCCGAGATATAGGGATGGACCGGCAGGGGGTCAACGAAGGTTACAGGCTCCCGCTGGGTATGGTTCGACCCAGGCATGATTCGATCGGGTTCCCAAGTGGCACCAGGAGTGACCATGACGCCGCGCATCGCCGCCCTCGCCGCTGGACTGCTGCTCGCCCCGCTCGCCGGACGGGCTGGGGAGGTCCTGGGGTCCGTCCGCTGGACCGGGCCCGCCCCGGCCAGCAGCCGCGTCGAGACCGACCGCGATCGGTCGGTCTGCGGCTCCTCGGTGGCCGAGGAATCGGTGCTGGTGAGCGACGGGGGTCTGGAGAACGTGGTGATCCGGATCGAAGTTCCGGGCGCCAAGGCGTCGCCCCAGGCACTGGTCCTCGACCAGCGGGAATGCCGGTACCTGCCACGGGTCCAGGCGGCCTCGCCCGGCTCGACGCTGGAGCTGCGCAACGGGGACCCGGTGCTGCACAACGTCCACGGCTACGCTGGCGCCGCCACCGCCTTCAACGTGCCGATGCCGACGCAGGGCGGGAAGTCGCCGCGCCTGCTGGCAAGGCCCGGCGTCATCCGCATTGCCTGTGACGTACACGCCTGGATGAGCGCGTCGATCCTGGTGACCGAGAGCCCCCACGTGGTGGTGACCGGCGCCGGGGGGCGCTTCGAGCTGAAGGGCGTGCCGGCAGGCGCATGGCAGGCGGTCACCTGGCATGAGAAGTACGGCGAGAAGAGGGTGGTGATCGAGGTGCCCGCCAGGGGGGCGGTGACGCCGACGCTCAGCTATCCCTGAGCCGGGCACAAGTGCCCCTACCCAGGCATGATGATGTGACGAGGCCGCCTGCCGTAGCGAGAGGATCGGCGCTCGCAGTAGTCATCTTGCCTGGGTCGGGGCACTAATCATCGTCGTCGTCATCGTCATCGTCGTCGTCATCGTCGAGTTCTTCGTCGACCTCGGCTTCCTCGTTGACCTCTGGGGCGGCCGGCTCGACC
>JANPOM010000359.1:0-1301 GCA_031427995.1 Anaeromyxobacter sp.
CTGGAGTCGCTGACCGTGCAGGTCTGGTACGAGGAAAAGTGGCTGCCCCAGCGCATGGTGGAACAGCCCTCGGCCTGGCGGACCGACAGCTCTCGCCTGCGGCACCACTTCCTGTCGAAGTTCGGCGGCTGGTCGATGGCCGACATGGGCACGGAGCGTGGCGAGCAGGCGGTGCTCGACTGGCTGGTGGGCCTCCGGAGCCACACCGCCAGGCGCGACGGCCAGCCCATCGCCGCCAGGACCGCCTGGAGCACCTGGTCGATCGTCAAGGTCTTCTTCGCCGACGCCAGGGAACGGCGCGTCATCGCGCGGAGCCCGTGCGACGGCCTGCGGCCCAGGAAGCACCTGCCGGTGAAGGTCGACAAAGTGAAGGGCTTCCGTGAGACGGGAGGCTTCAACCTGGAGCAGGTCGTCGCGCTCACATCGGACCGGAGCGTCCCCCTGGACCGCCGCGTCTACTACGGCCTCGGCTTCCTCGGCGGTGGGCTCAGGCCGAGCTCCAGGGCCATCGCCCGCTGGAAGGATCTCGACCGCACGAAGGTGCCGTTCTGGCGCCTCAGCATCACCGGCGCCTACGACTCAGCGAACCGCCTGGAGAAGCAGCGGACCAAGACGGGGGCCACCTACCATGTCCCCGTCCACCCGGTCCTCCAGGCGATGCTGGAGGCCTGGTGGAGCGGCGGCTGGGAGGCGTACATCGGTCGCCCTCCCAGGCCCGACGACTTCATCGTGCCCCGCCAGGACGGGCAGCCCCGGCGCGTGGACTTCACGCTGGAGCAGTTCCACGGCGACCTGGACCGGCTCGGGATGGCCCGCCAGCGGCAATACCAGTCGAGGGCGACCTTCAGGACGCTGGCCCTTGACGGTGGCGCCGACAGCGCCAGGTGGACGCCATCACGCACACCAGCCTCGTCTTCGGGACGGACTTCTACCGACGCTTGGAGCGGGAGTGGAGGGCCCGCTGCGCGGCCGTCCTCGGCATCGACGCGGGGGCCTGGAGGCCGCCGGCGGACGCCGCCGCGACCGGGGCCCGCGAGGTGATTGACGGCACCGACCGGGCTGACCCGAAAGGGCCAAAAGGCTTCCCCGTTCCCGTAGCGGGTTACAGTCCAGGTGACCGCGTACTGAGGGTCGGCCCAGCCGAATCGGGAATTCCCAAGGAAAAACCCCGCCAACGGGACGAGCGCTGGCGGGGCGAGATGGTGACCCCTACGGGAATTGAACCCATGTCTTCGCCGTGAGAGGGCGACGTCCTAACCGCTAGACTAAGGGGCCATCAACCGGAACTGCTCGGAAGCGGG
>JANPOM010000360.1:0-1088 GCA_031427995.1 Anaeromyxobacter sp.
ATCGGCAAGGCCTACCCCAAGCCGACCGGCTTCGACGCCCTGCGTACCGCCGCGGTGGCGCGGCTCTACCTCGACAACTTCGACCACATGAAGGCCTACTGGGTGTCGATGGGCGAGCGGCTGGCGCAAGTGGCGCTCGGCTTCGGCGTCGACGACCTCGACGGCACCGTGCTCGAGGAGCGCATCTACCACATGGCCGGCTCGACCGTGCCGCAGGCGCTCAGCGAGCGCTCCCTGCACGACCTGATCCGCGCCGCCGGCCGGGTCCCGGCCGAGCGCGACTCGCTCTACAACGTGCTCAAGGTCCATGAGCAGCCGCTCCCCCCGGCGGCGCCGCCGCCCCCGCGGCTCACCGTGGTCTCGGCCTGAGGCCGAAGGTCCCCCCCATGCCGAAGCTCAAGGCCGCCGCCGTCTCCTTCCTCAACGCCTGGCCGCTCACCGAAGCGCTCAAGGACTCGGCGCGCATCGAGCTGGTGCTGGCCGAGCCTTCCCAATGCGCCGCGCTGCTCGAGGCCGGCGAGGTCGACCTGGCGCTGCTGCCGGTGGGGGCGCTGGCCGGCAAGGACTACGAGATCGCGCCGGGCATGGCGGTCGGCGCCGACGGCGCGGTGCAGACCGTGCTGCTGGTCGGCGAGCAGCCGGCCGCGACCTGGGACGAGGTCTACCTGGACACCGCCTCGCGCACCTCGGTGGTGCTGGCCAGGCTGGTGCTCGACGCCATGGGCGTCCACCCGAAGTACACGCCGCTGCCGGCCGTGGAGGGCGTGGCCCGCGCCGTCGGCGGCAAGGGCGCGCTGGTGATCGGCGACCGGGCCTTCGACGTCAAGAAGCCGCAGGTCCTCGACCTCTCCAAGGAGTGGAACCGGCTCACCGGCCTGCCCATGGTCTTCGCGGTCTGGGCGGCGCGGCCCGGCGTGCTCAAGCCGGAGGACGTGCAGGAGCTGGCGCGGGCGGCGCAGCACGGCCAGGGGATCCGCACCGAGCTGGCGCAGGAGTTCGCACGGCAGAAGGGCGGCGACCCCGAGAAGTACCGGCGCTACCTGACCCAGCGGATCCGCTATGGCGTCGGCCCCTACGAGATGACCGGC
>JANPOM010000361.1:0-35112 GCA_031427995.1 Anaeromyxobacter sp.
GCCCTTCAATCATCGGAGATCGACGAGTGGCCGACGAGAAGCAGACGACGGAGAAGCCCGCCAAGAAGCCGGAAGCGGCTGCGGCGCCCAAGGCCGAGGAGAGCACCCCCTCGGTCCCGAACCTGGGCGGTATGGAGCCCATCACCGCCTCGCCCGTCATCCCCAAGAAGGGGAAGAAGCGGGTCAAGAAGAACATCGCCAGCGGCATCGTGCACATCGCGGCCAGCTTCAACAACACGATGATCACCATCACCGACGCCACCGGGAACGTCATCTCCTGGTCGAGCGCCGGCGCCCGCGGCTTCAAGGGCTCACGCAAGTCGACCCCGTTCGCGGCGCAGGTCGCCGCCGGCGACGCCGCCGCCAAGGCCATGGAGCACGGCCTGAAGAGCGTCTCGGTGGTCGTGACCGGCCCGGGCGCCGGCCGCGAATCGGCGCTCCGCGCCCTGGCCGCCGCTGGCCTCAAGATCTCGCTCATCCGGGACGTCACCCCGATCCCGCACAACGGCTGCCGGCCGCCCAAGCGCCGTCGCGTCTGATCAGGAGAACACCGTGGCTCGTTACTGCGAAAGCGTCTGCCGGCTCTGCCGCCGGGAAAATCTGAAGATGTACCTCAAGGGCGACCGCTGCTACACGGACAAGTGCGCCATCGAGCGCCGCCCGTACCCACCTGGCCAGCACGGCCAGGGTCGCGTCAAGTTCTCGGAGTACGGCGTCCAACTCCGCGAGAAGCAGAAGGTGAAGCGGATGTACGGCCTGCTCGAGGCCGGCTTCCGCCACGCCTACGCCAACGCCGCGGCCTCCAAGGGCAAGACCGGTGAGAACCTGCTGCAGACCCTCGAGCTCCGGCTCGACAACGTGATCTTCCGCATGGGCTTCGCCGACACCCGGAACGAGTCCCGCCAGCTGGTCCAGCACGGCCACTTCAAGGTGAACGGCCGCAAGGTCAACATCGCCAGCTACCAGTGCCGCGTCGGCGACATCGTCGAGCTGAAGGAGCGCTCGAAGAAGGTCGCCCGCATCGTCGAGGCGCTCGAGGCGGTGGACCGCCGCGGCGTCCCGGCGTGGCTGGAGCTGGACAAGGCAGCCCAGAAGGGCACGGTTCGGACCTCGCCGGCGCGCGAGGACATCACCATGCCCATCCAGGAGCAGCTCATCGTCGAGCTGTACTCGAAGTAGTCGCAGCCGTTCCAACACGACGCGGGTCCGGCCGAGGCCGGGGCCGCGCCGTCCACGGCCGCGCGTCCCACGGTGCCCCGATCCGCCAGGCTGGGCGGAGCCGGGGAGGGGGCGGCGGCAGAGGAGACAGCCCATGGCGTCCGACGCGATCACCACCAAGAACTGGCGCGACCTGATCAAGCCGCGCGGCCTGACCATCGACCAGGAGTCGCTCTCCAACACCTACGGCAAGTTCGTTGCCGAGCCGCTGGAGCGTGGCTTCGGCATCACGCTCGGCAACACGCTGCGGCGCGTGCTCCTCTCGAGCCTGCAGGGCGCCGCCATCACCTCGATCAAGGTCGAGGGGGTGGAGCACGAGTTCATGACCATCCCCGAGGTCGCCGAGGACGTCACCGACATCATCCTCAACCTCAAGGAAGTCCTGCTCCAGATCCACACCAACGAGGTGAAGACCATCCGCATCGAGGCCGACGGGCCCAAGGAGATCAAGGCCGGCGACATCATCACCGACGCCCAGGTCGAGGTCCTCAACCCCGGTCACCACGTCCTCACCATCAGCGAGGGCGGACGGGTCCGCATGGAGATGACCGCCCGCCGCGGCCGAAGCTACGTGCCGGCCGACAAGAACAAGGTGGCCGGAGCGCCGCTCGGGACCATCCCCATCGACGCCCTCTTCAGCCCCATCCGCAAGGTCAACTACCAGGTCACCAATGCCCGCGTCGGCCAGCAGACCGACTACGACAAGCTGACCCTGGAGGTCTGGACCGACGGCTCGGTGACCCCGGCCGACGCGGTGGCCTTCGCCGCCAAGATCATCAAGGAGCAGATCTCCATCTTCATCAACTTCGACGAGACCGAGGAGCCCGTCGAAGAGGTGAAGGTGGTGGAGGAGCACAAGCTCAACGAGAACCTCTTCCGCTCGGTCGACGAGCTGGAGCTCTCGGTCCGCAGCGCCAACTGCCTCCAGAACGCCAACATCAAGACCATCGGCGACCTGGTGCAGAAGACCGAGGCCGAGATGTTGAAGACCAAGAACTTCGGCCGGAAGTCGTTGAAGGAGATCAAGGAGATCCTCGCCGAGATGGGCCTCTCGCTCGGGATGAAGCTCGAGAGCTGGCCGCCGAAGACCGCCCCGGTCGCCGCGAAGGTCTAGCGCCGCGGGTCCGAAAGGAAGAACCAGATGAAGCATAGGATTGTCGGCCGCCGGCTCGACCGCACCACCTCGCACCGGACGGCCATGTTCAAGAACATGGTGACCTCGCTGATTCGTCACGAGAAGATCGTGACCACCACGCCCAAGGCCAAGGAGCTGAAGCGGATCGCCGACAAGGCGATCACCATGGCCAAGCGCGGCACCCCGCACGCCCGGCGCCTGCTCAACCGTGACGTCAAGGACGTCGAGGTGCTGGTGAAGCTGTTCGGCCCCATCGCCGAGCGCTTCAAGACCCGGCCGGGCGGCTACACCCGCATCATCCGGGTGGGGCGCCGGGCCGGGGACAACGCCGAGATGGCGGTCATCGAGTTGGTCGAGCGGACCCCCGCCGCCGAGACCGAGGGCGACTCCAAGAGCACGGCCAAGGGCGAGACCAAGGGCGCGAAGACCAGGACCAAGCAGGCCGCGGAGTAGCGGTCGTTATTCGGCACCCGCGGCGCGGGGCCGAGAAGTGAGGCTCACATGGCGGTTGTTCTGCGGTTGTCGCGTGCGGGAACGCACAAGGCGCCCTTCTATCACGTGGTGGCGACCGACTCGCGCAAGCCGCGAGACGGCAAGTACCTCGAGGACGTCGGGACCTACGATCCGACCCGGAAGCCGGCGCTGATCCAGCTCAAGTCCGAGCGGATCCAGCACTGGCTTTCGGCCGGGGCCCGTCCCAGCCAGACGGTGGCGATGCTGCTCAAGCGGATCAAGCTGGCCAAGCCGGCGGCGGCCAAGTAGCTCTGGGGCGGCGGTGCGTGACCTCGTCCTCTGGCTGGCGCGTGAGCTCGTCGAAGACCAGGGCGCCGTGACCGTGGAGGCCATCGAGCGCGATCGCTCGACGGTCTTCGAGCTCACGGTGGCTCCCGGCGACCTCGGGCGCGTCATCGGACGCGGCGGCCGGACAGCCAAGGCCTTCCGCACCATCCTCGACACCGCGGCCCGGCTGCAGGGCCGGCGCGCGGTGCTCGACATCCTCGACTGAGCCGTGGCGCTGGTCTCCATCGGCAAGGTGGTGCGGGCCATCGGGCTCAAGGGCCTGGTCGGGGTTGGCGGCAGCGACGGCGGTCTCGGGAAGCTGGAGTGGCTGGTGCTGGAGCGGGCCGGGCAGCAGCGGCGGCTGGCGGTGCTGGAGGCGAGGCCCCAGGGCAAGCTCTGGGCGGTGTCGCTGGAAGGGACCTCCGATCGGACCGCGGCCGAGGCCCTGGTCGGCTCGGTGGTGCTGGCCGAGCGCGACGAGATGGGTGAGGCCGGGGAGGGGAGCCACTACTGGACCGACCTCGAGGGTCTGCCGGTGGTGACGGTGGGCGGCGAGCCGGTGGGCACGGTGACCGGGCTGTACCAGACTGGCGGCGTGGACGTGCTGGTGGTGACCGGTGGGCGAGGCGAGGTGCTGATCCCACTGGCTCCGTACGTCGAGGTGGACTTGAAGTCGAGGCGAATCGTGGTGGACCCGCCGGACGGACTGATCGACGGGCCAGGAGGAACGGAAGGACCCTGAAGACGAGGTGCGGGCGTGGCAAGGAAGCTGGAGGTCGAGATCCTGACGCTGTTCCCCCGCATGTGCACGGGGTACCTCGCGGAGAGCATCCTCGGGAAGGCGCGGGAGAGCGGGCTGCTGGCGGTGCGGGTGTCGGACATCCGCGAGTACGCCGAGGGCAAGCACCGGGTGGCCGACGACGCGCCGTATGGCGGCGGGGCCGGCATGGTGATGAAGCCGGAGCCGCTCACGGCCGCCATCGAGGCGGCCCGGGCAAGGCTTCCGGGGGCGCTGGCGGTGCTGATGAGCCCGCGCGGCGTCCGCTTCGACCAGGGGCAGGCGCGGCGGCTGGCGGGGCAGGGGCGGCTCATCATGGTCTGCGGGCGGTATGAAGGGGTCGACGAGCGGGTGCTGGGCTCGATCGACCTGGAGCTGTCGGTCGGGGACTTCGTCCTGACCGGTGGGGAACTGGCGGCGCTCTGCGTGGTGGACGCCGCGGCCCGGTTGGTCCCGGGAGTCCTCGGCAACCAGGCCTCGGTGGGCGAGGAGAGTTTCGCGGGTCAGGACGGGGTGCTGGAGCACCCCCACTACACCCGTCCCCCGGTGTTCCGGGGTCAGGAAGTGCCGGAGATCCTCCTCTCGGGGGACCACCGGAAGATCGAGCGGTGGCGGCGGCGCGAGGCGCTGCGCGTCACCCGGGAGCGGCGGCCGGACCTCCTGGAGAGGGCCGGGCTCACGGAGGGGGATAGACTCCTCCTCGACTCTGGCGACGACGAGTTGTAGAAGAGCGGTTCCAAGGAGAAGGACAGGCCATGCTGCGTAACGCGATTGCCGTCATCGAGGCGAAGTACACGAAGTCCAACGTCCCCGCGCTTCGTGCCGGGGACCAGGTCAAGGTCCACACCAAGATCAAGGAAGGCGACAAAGAGCGCATCCAGATCTTCGAGGGCGTGATCATCGCCAAGCGCGAAGGCGGCCCCCGTGGCAACTTCACGGTCCGCAAGGTGAGCTACGGCGTCGGGGTGGAGCGGATCTTCCCCACCCACAGCCCGCGCATCGACAAGATCGAGGTGGTGAACCACGGCGACGTCCGCCGCTCCCGCCTCTTCTACCTGCGCGACCTCAAGGGCAAGGCGGCCCGCCTCACCCACGACGAGGGCGCCGGCGTCGCGGCCGTCGTCCCCCCGCAGGCCTAAAGAGGCCTCTCGCCGCACGCCCTCCTTCCACCCGGAGGGCGGCGGCGCTACCATCGGCCGACTTGCTCCTCCTCGAGTTCGCGGCCCAGGGTATCCGTGGCGTGGCGCCCGCCGGCGGCCGCGCCACGCTGCGTCCGGGCTACAACGTGGTGGCGGCCGACGGGGTCGCCCTGCACCGCCTGCTCGCAGCGCTGCTCCACCCGACGCCCCAGGACGGCGAGGAGCTGGCGCGCGCCCAGGGCGCCCCGGGAGGCGGCCCGGTGCGCGCCGGGTTGACGCTGGTCGGCGACGACCGCGTCACCTACCGGTTGGTGCGCGACTTCGGAGCCGGTTGCCAGCTCCACCGCTTCGATCCCGAGAAGCGGGCCTTCGTCCCGGTCTCCGCGGAGTTCAACGAGATCGCAGGCCTGCTGCGCAGCCCCATCGGCGTCCCTTCCCCCGAGAAGCTCGGGGCGCTGCTCTCCCTCTCGATCTACGAGCTGCCCTCCAAGGCCGGTGGCGGCCTCGCCACCTCCCCGGCGCTGCCTCCGGTGATGCGCCAGGCGCTGAGCGGTGAGCAGGCCAGCAAGCGGGTCGAGGAGCTGCGGGTCGAGCTGGCCCGCGCCAAGGTGGCCGCCAAGCTCCAGGAGCAGCTCGACCAGGCGCAGTCGCGCCTCTTCAAGCTGGAGGAGGCGCTCAAGAGCGGGCAACGGGTGCAGGAGGCGGTGGCTGGCGCCGCGGCCGATCGGGCGGCGCTCCAGGCGGTGGCCGAGGCGGCGGCTACGCTCGGCGACCCCACCGCCCGCTTCGTGGCCTACCAGAAGTCAGCGGCCAAGCGGGCCGAAGCCGACGGGCGCATCGCCGCCGAGCGCGAAGCCATCCTCGAGGCCCAGGCCCGCGGGGCCCCGCCGCCGGTCTGGACGGCGCCGCCCTTCCTGGCCGGGGTGCTGGGCGGGCTGGTGCTCCTGGTCGTCGGCCTGCTCGCCGGCGACTCCGACCTGCGCTACCTCGCCCTGCTCGACATCCCGGCTTTCGGCTGGTCGGCCTGGCTCGCGCTCCACTGGATCGACGCGCAGGCCGCCTGGGGGCGTCTCGGTCGCCGCAGCCGCCTGGTCGACGACTGGGAGGCAAAGGTGCTGGCCCAGTTCACCCGCGACGCCGGCCCGATCGACGAGGCGCTGAAGAAACTGGGGCTGGGCAAGCTGGCCGAGCTCAAGGACGCCCTGGAGCGGCTGGCGGCGGCCGACCAGGGGGTCGCCGAGGCCCGCCAGCGGCTGGCCGAGTGGGAGATCGACGCCCAGACCACCGACGCGCTGGCCGAGCACGGCCGGGTCGAGGAGGAGATGAAGCAGGTGGAGGGGCAGCTCTCCGACCAGGCCGGCGGGTTCGTCCGCGACGTCGCGGCGGTGGAGGCCGACCTGGCCCGCGTCGAGGCGGAGGCGGCGGCGTCCCCGAGCGCGGCCCAGCCTCCCGCGCCGGCCCCGGTCTCGGCGCGCACCCCGGCCCGCCCGGTGGCGGTCGCCCCCGGCGGTGAGCCACTGCGCAACCTGCTGGAGCGGGCCGCGGCCGAGCTGGGCGGGAGCCCGGCCTCGGTGGCGCGCGGGCTCTCGATCAAGGCCTCCCAGGCGGTGGCCGCGTTCACGCTCAACCGGCTCACCGGGGTCAGTGCCGATGACCGGGGAAACGTCCAGGTGGTGAATGGCGGGCGCGCCATCCCGGCCATGACGCTCCCCCCGGCCGAGCGCGACCTGGTCTTCCTGGCCCTCAAGCTGGCCCTGCTGGAGCAGGCGGTGGCGGAGGGCCGGACCCTGGCCATCCTGGAGGACGCCTTCGCCGGCCTCTCCGACGTGGTACGGCGCAGCGCGGGCCGGATGCTCAAGGCCCTGGCTCGTCCCGGGCAGGTCATCCATGCCACCACCGACCCCGCCTTCCGCGAGGCGGCGGACCACCAGGCGTGACCTCGCCGGAGCGCAGCCAGCGCCGCGAGCGTGGTCGCCAGGCCGAGGCGATGGCCGAGCGCTACCTGGCTGGCCTCGGCTACGTCACGCTGGCCCGCAACCACGCCACGCGCACCGGCGAGGTAGACCTGGTCTGCCGGGAGGGCGAGGTCATCTGCTTCGTCGAGGTGCGCAGCCGAAGCAGCGCCACGCATGGAACGCCGCTGGAGACGGTGGGACCGGCCAAGGCGCGCCGGGTGGTGCGTGCGGCGACCGACTGGGCCGCCCGGCACGGCGCCCTGGGGAAGGCGCTCCGCTTCGACGTGGTCGGCGTCCTGCTCGACCAGGCCCAGCCGAGCTTCGAGCTGGTGCGCGGCGCCTTCGACGCCAGCGGGCGGGCCAGCCCATGAGCGAGGCGCGACCCGGCCGGCCTGGGATCCTCTATGTGCTGGCCACCCCCATCGGAAATCTCGGCGATCTGGCTCCCCGGACCGCCGAGGCGCTCCGCTCGGTACGCGCCGTGGCGGCCGAGGACACCCGGCGCACCTCCCGGCTCTTCGCCCACCTCGGCGCCGAGCCCCCCACGCTGCTCTCCCTGCCGGCCTTCGACGAGCGCGGGCGGCTCGAGCCGATCCTCGACCGGCTCCGGACCGGGCAGGACGTGGCGCTCTGCACCGACGCCGGGACGCCGGGCGTTTCCGATCCGGGAGTGGCGCTGGTGGCGGCGGCCTGGGAGGCGGGTGTACGGGTGGTGCCCATCCCCGGCCCGTCGGCGGCGCTCACCGCGCTGATGGCGTCGGGGCTGCCAGCCGACCAGTTCTTCTTCACCGGGTTCCTCCCGCGCAAGGGCGGCGCGCGGGCGGAGCGGCTGGCCTTCCTGGCTGGGCTCCCGGCCACGCTGGTGCTCTACGAGGCGGGCAACCGCACCGGCGCCACGCTGCTCGACCTGGCCGAGGCGTTCGGCGACCGGCTGGCGGTGGTGGGGCGGGAGCTGACCAAGCTGCACGAGGAGCTGGCCCGGGGGCGGCTCACCGGGCTGGCGGCCCGCTTCTCTGGCGAGGTGAGGGGAGAGGTGACCATCGTGGTGGCCGGTGCAGACGCCGTGGCGCCACCGCGGGTGGAGGAGCCGCTCGAGGAGGAGCTGCGCAGGCGGCTGGAGGCGGGCGAGGCCCCCAGCCAGACGGCGCGCCAAGTGGCCAGGGCCCGGGGGTTGACGCGGGCCGAGGTCTACGACGCGCTGGAGCGCCTGAAGGGCGGCCCGGCTAGAAGTTGAGCATGCCCGAGAGCTGCATCGTGAAGACGCCGGTGCTGGTGAGGCGGAAACGGCGGCCCGGAGCGTCCCAGCGCCAGTCGAAGTTCGGGTTCTGGTTCGGGGACGTGTTGATCCCGGCCTCGTCGGTTCCAAGCGGCTCGCCGGTGAGCAGGCGCGACGACTCCCAGGCGTAACCGGCCTGGCCCTGCACCGCCACGTACCTGGAGGCGCGGAAGAGGAAGGAGAGCAGGCCACCGACCTGCACGTAGCTCCCGGTCTGGAGCAGCTTCCCGGTGGCGTCGGTCAGCTCGTTGTACCAGCGGCTGCTGGAGGTGTAGTCGGCGGTCAAGCGGGTGTCGATGACCACCCGCTGCCCCTCGATCTTGTCCTCGAGGGTGACGAACTCGACGCCGAAGGTGACGCCGGTGGACCAGGGGAGCTGGGCCCCGGCCTCGTCCTTCCACTGCGGGAGGCCGCAGTTGGTCCTGGTGACGTTGGTCCCGGGCGGCGCGTTGGCGGTGTCGTTGACGTGGTCGCAGTTGGAGTAGGTGCTGGAGAAGCGGCGCGGCAGGGTCAGGTGGGCCTTGAAGTAGGGGTCGAGCGGCCCAATCCGCTTGGAGAGGGCGGTCTGGAGGTCGAACTTCCAGATCTTGTGGCCGACGCCGGCCAGCTTGGCTGGCACCATGTACGGTGAGACGTAGGTGTTGGCCGCCTGGACCCGCCCGGCCCAGGGGTCGTAGAGGCTCGAGGTCGGGAAGGTGACGTCGACGCCGACCAGCCAGAACGGCTTGGTGTCGTCCTTGAGGTCGGAGAAGATGCCCCAGGCCAGGCCGGCCTTCAGGTCCCCGGTCACGCCCCCGTGGTAGACGGTGGTGTTGCGGGGGCCGGCGGGAAAGAGCGGGCACGGGGTGACGGCGCAGGTATCGCCGTTGGCGTTGATGGTGTTGCCGGAGATGGCGCTGTCCGCCGCCAAGGTGATGCCGCTGGCGTACTTCCATGCCACGTCCTGGCCCAGGTAGTAGGGCATCTCGAAGTGGAGTTCGACGTCCTGGTAGAGGCCGAAGGCCGCCCGCGGGATGATGACGTTGGTGATCTCGCTGAAGGTGAGCTCGGGGAGGTCGTCGACCCTCCCGAACGGCTCGGCCGGCGTGGCGGCGGTGGCCCGCTCCCGGGTGATGGTGGCCTTCCTCTGCGTCCGCTCCCAGCGGATCGAGAGGTCGAGGTCGAAGGCGTTGTCCGGCTCGGCGGCCGTGGCCACGCGGGTGAGCTCGGCGGCCCGGGCCGGGGCGGCCAGCACGAGCAGGAAAGCGGCGGTGAAAACAGCGGAAAGCCGGCCCATGATGCTCCTCCAAGGGGATGAGTCGACGCTAACAGTCACGCCCGAGCGGGGTCAAGGTGAAGCGGGTGGATGGCAGTCACGCCCGAGCGGGGTCAAGGTGAAGCGGGCGGATGGCAGTCACGCCCGAGCGGGGTCAAGGCGAAGCGGGCGGATGGCCTCTCAGTCCCCGCCGGCGCCGTTGTCGGCGTCGCGAAGCCCCAGGTCCTTCATCTTGACCTGGAGCGACTTGCGGCTGATCTGCAGCCTCTTGGCGCTGCGGGTCACGTTGCCGCCAGTCTCCTCCAGGGCGCGGGAGATGAGCTCCCTTTCGAGCTCGGCCTGGGCCTGGCGGACGATCTCCTTCATCGAGGCGCCGCTGGGGGCGGCGATGGCGCCGAGCGGGCCGACCGCGGCGATGGGGTGCGGTGGCGGGCTCCCCATCTCGCGCAGCGAGTCGGGCAACGAGGTGGCGTGGATGCTCGGGCCGTCGGCGAAGAGCACCGACCGCTCCATCAGGTTCTCCAACTCGCGGATGTTGCCGGGCCAGCGGTACTCGACCAGCAGCTTGAGGGCGTCGGGGTCGATCCGCTCCACCCGCTTGCCGAGGCGCCGGTTGTACTTCTCGATGAAGTGGCCGACCAGCAGCGGGATGTCCTCGCGCCTGTCGCGCAGGGGCGGCAGCGCGATGGGGACCACCGCCAGGCGGTAGTAGAGGTCCTCGCGGAGCCGGCCCTCCTCGATGAGCGTCTTGAGATCACGGTTGGTGGCGGCGATGAGCCGGACGTCGACCTTGAGCGTCCTGATGCCGCCGACCCGCTCGAACTCCGACTCCTGCAGGGCCCGCAGCAGCTTCACCTGGGTCTCGAGCGGGATCTCGCCGACCTCGTCGAGGAAGAGGGTGCCGCCGTCGGCCAGCTCGAAGCGCCCCGGCTTGTCGCCCACCGCGCCGGTGAAGGCGCCCCGCTGATAGCCGAAGAGCTCCGACTCGACCAGGTCCTTGGGGATGGCGGCGCAGTTGACCTTGATGAGCGGCTTGTCGCGCCGGGTGGAGCCGCGGTGAAGGCGGTTGGCGATCAGTTCCTTGCCGGTGCCGCTCTCGCCGGTGATGAGCACGGTGGAGGGTGAGTCGGCGACGCGGTCCACCATGTCGAAGATGATCCGCATGGCCTGGGAGTTCCCCACCAGGGGCGGGCGGTCGCCTTCGGCGCTGCCTTCGTGGAGGCTGCGCCGCTCCAGGTCGTTGGCGCGAGCCGCCTTGGCGATCACCTTGCGCAGCTCCTCCTGCTCGAAGGGCTTGGTGACGTAGTCGAAGGCGCCGGCCTTGAGCGCCGCCACGGCGTTGTCGACGGTGCCGTGGGCGGTGATGAGGATGACCGGGATGTCCGGGAACTCGGCGCGGACGCGGGCCAGCAGCTCCATGCCGCCGAGGCGGGGCATGACCAGGTCGGTGACCACCACGTGGACCGGGGTGCGCTGGAGCACCGCCAGGCCCTGCTCGCCGTCGGCGGCGGTGGTGACCTCGTAGCCGTCGCGCTTCAGCATCGCCGCGAGGATGCGGCGGATGTTCGGCTCGTCGTCTACGATGAGGACGTGCGCCACGGGGAAGGTGGTAGCACGGATCGGCCCGGCGGGGCAGGCCGGAGCGGCGCCCGAGGCGACCTCACCGCACCAGGCCAGGGGAGGCGTCAACCCCTCTTTCGCTTCAGCCTTCGGAGCCTGACCTCCGCCTTTTCCCGCCGCCGCTGCCGGGCCTGCTGGTCGTCGGGCGAGCCGGAGCGGCGGGGCTCGGGCCGCTCGTCACGATGGACCGGCAAGGAGACGATGAACTCGGCGCCGCCGCCCGGCGGCGAGCGGACCACCAGCGTCCCCTGGTGGGCCCGCACCAGCCGCAGGCAGATGGCCAGGCCCAGGCCGGTCCCCTTCTCCTTGGTGGTGTAGAAGGGGACGAAGATCCGCTCGCGCTCCTCGTCGGGGATGCCCGGCCCGGTGTCGCGGAAGCGGACCTCCACATGGTCGGGCCGGCGCGAGCCCTCCCGCCAGAATGCCAGCTCGTCGCGGACCACCGTGGTGGAGACGGTGAGCTGGCCACCCTCGGGCATGGCCTGGAAGCCGTTCTGGGCCAGGTTGATGAAGACCTGCTTGAGCTGCTCGGCGTCACAGAGGACGCGCTGGGGCTCGCCGGAGAGGTCGACGATCAGCTCGATGCCGGGCGGGACGGTGGTCTGCAGCAGCTTGAGGGTGCGGGAGACCACCTCGTTCAGATCGGCTGGGGCCAGCGCCGGCTTGAGGGGGCGGGAGTAGTCGAGGAACTGGCTCACCACGCCGTTGAGCCGGTTGACCTCGTCGACCACGATCTCGAGGAACTCCCGGTCCTCGCCAGTCAGCGAGGCGGGGTCGAGGTACTGGATGGCCCCCTTGATGGCCGCCAGCGGGTTGCGGATCTCGTGGGCCAGGCCAGCCGACATCTCGCCGATGGCGGCGAGCCGGTCGCGCTCCTTCATCTGCTCGTAGAGCTTCGAGTTCTCGATCACCAGCGCGCAGCGGTCCGACAGCTCGAGCAGCGCCGCGATCTCGTCGGAGGCGAAGGCCTCGGGGACCCGCTCGTCCCAGCAGGCGAAGAAGCCGACCGGCCGGTCACCAGCCGCCAGCGGCATGCAGATGCCGGCCTTCATGGAGGTCATCACGGCGCGGGCGTCGGAGAGCCGCTTCAGCTCGGCCTCCACCGCGGCCAGCGCCAGGCGGCCGGAGCGGGCCACCTCCTCGGCGGGGCCGGTGGGGAGCAGCCGCTGAAGCTCGCCCATGCGCCGGTCGAGGTTCTCGAGGAGCACCGCCTTCTGGCCGGCCGCCACGGCCGCCATCAGGGCGCGAGCCGCGGCCGGCTCGAGAAACGGGGCAGGGGGTGGCCCGCGCGAGTCGATGGGGCGGAAGCCGGGGCGGTCCTCCGAGAGCAGCCAGATGGAGGCGTGGGTGACGCGCCGGGTCTCGATGAGGCCGTCGAGCACGGTCACCGCCAGCTCGGCCGGGTCGATGACGGTGGCGGCCCGGTCGCGGATCAACTCCAGCTTGCGGACCAGCTCGTAGCGCTCGGTGAAGAGTGTGGTCACCACCCACTCCTCGACGCGGTGCCGCAGCGGATCGAAGAGCGAGAGGATGACGAAGGAGGCGACCACGGTGTTGAAGTAGAAGAGCTCGCGCCGGTCGCCCACCCAGGAGACCAGGCCGCCGTAGACGATCACCAGCACCAGGCCGAGGGCGGTGACCACCACGATCTTCCCGAGGAACTCGTGCAGGTCGAGCAGGCGGTGGCGCTGCAGGGTCTGGGAGAGGAAGAACATGTAGATGGTCAGGGCGATGGAACCGAGCCCCTCGACCGGGTAGTGGAAGTACGGCGCCAGCACCACCTCGATGGCGGAGAGCCCCATCGTGACCAGGGCCCCGATGAAGAGGTAGCGGAAGCGGGCGCGCTCGACGCGGGTGGCGGCGGCGCGCATCCGGTTGAGCAGGGCCGAGAGCACCACGGCGAGGCCGAAGAGGACGTAGGCGGCCACGGCCACGCCGGCCAGCCGGAGGTGGACCAGCGGGGAAACGGCCACCACCAGGCCGCCGACCGAGCCGGCCAGCATGGCGTTGCGGGCGCGGCGGGCCGGGCGGCGGGCCACGCCGAGGACCTCGAGGAAGAAGGCCAGCGCGGCCGATGGGATCAGCGAGCCGGAGGCGACGGCGAGGCGATTCCACCAGGTCTCGGCCAGCTGGAACTCGGGCCAGCGCAGGAAGCAGAGCGCCACCGAGAAGAGCGAGAGGTCGATGGCGAGGACGGCGAAGAGCGTGAAGACGCGGGAGCGGTTGTCGCGCAGCAGCGCGGCCACGGCCAGCGCCAGGGTGACGATGGCGGCGAGCAGGGCTGCCTGGGTCCGGATGTCCACGCCACCCCACGTTACCCCGTCCCGGCTCCGCCCGATCCAGTGCCGCGCCCCAGGCATACTGACCACTGCGAGCGCCGATCCTCTCGCTGCGGCAGGCGGCCTCGTCGGGTCATCATGCCTGGGTCGGGGCACTAGTGGAGCTGGGACCGGGGGCGCCGGCTTGACCGGATCACGGGGCCGTCGCAGGCTCGACGCCTGATGATCGTCGCTCCCCTGACCGCATGGCTGCTGCTCTCGCTCAACAGCGCGGCCGGCCCCATCACCGAACGAGACTTGACCCCCGCGCTTCAGGGCGCGGCGGCCGGGGCCGGGAGTCTCCTCACGGCGGGAAGAGCCGTGGAGGCGATGGCCGCGCTCGGAAGCGCCGCGGGGCCCGAGGCCCGGTTCCTCCGGGCACTGGCGGAGGAGGCGACGGGCGCCTGCGCCGAGGCCCTCCGGTCGATCGAGGGGGTCGCGCCTCGGCTGCCGGAGATCGCCGGGCGGGTCCATGCGCTCAGGGGACGCTGTCTCGCCAGGCTCGACCGCCACCAGGAGGCGGCGTCGGCCTTCGCCGACGTCCCGGTCACCTCCGTCGCGCACGCCGATTCCATGGTCCGTCGCGCTCGCTCGCTGGTCTCGGCCTCGAGACCGCGAGAGGCCCTGGCCGCTCTGGCCGGCCTCGTCGACCTGCCGTCACCGGCCGATCCGGCTCGTCCCGATCCGTCCGCCGCGGCCCTGGCCCTGGCCGGCGAGCTCCACGCCCAGCTCGATCCACCCGATGCCGGCGGGGCACGGAGCGCCTTGCTGCGCTGCTGGGCCGATCACGCCAGCTCCCCCGAGGCGGCCGGCTGCCTGGCTGCCCTCAAGCGGCTGCCGGGCGAGGCCGGCGCCGACCCCGACCACGAGACCTCGGTCCGCCGTGCCGAGGCCATGGTGGAGCGGAGCCGGAACGGTGAAGCCATCGCGCTGCTCGAGCCGCTGCTCAGGTCGGTGCCGCCTCCCGCGGCCGACCAGCCGCTGGCCTGCCGGATCCAGCTCGCGCTCGGCCGGGCCTTGAAGCGCGACCGGCAGCACCGGCGCTCGGCGGAGCTGCTCCGCCCGGTCGCCGAGCGGTGCGCCGAGCCGGCCGTTCGCACCCGCGCGCTCTTCGTGCTGGCCACGGCCGTCCAGGCGCAAGGAGCCCGTGACGAGGCGCTGGCCCTGTACCAGCGCTTCGCACGTGAGCAGCCTTCGAGTTCACTGGCGGATGACGCGCTGGTGTCGTCGGCCGAGCTGCTGGTCCGGGCCGGCCGGGGCCCCGAGGCGAGGCAGGCGCTGAGCGAGGTGGTCCGGCGCCATCCCGACGGAGACAAGTACGATGAGGCCCGCTTCCGGCTGGCCTGGCGGTCGCGCCAGGAAGGGGACGCTGCCGGAGCCATCGCGGCGCTGCTGGCCATCGAGGAGGATCGCCGCGAGATCGATCCCTACGAGCACGCTCGCGCATCTTACTGGCGCGCCTCCCTCCTCTCCAGGCGGGGCAAGGAGGGAATGCAGGTGGCGAGGACCATCTGGCGGGGGCTGGTCGAGGCGGCGCCGGCCGACTACTACGCCATGCTCTCGAGGGCCCGGCTGGCGGGGAAGGGTGGGCTGGTGCTCCCCGAGCCGCTCCCCCCGGCCTCGGAGGAGCCCTGGCCGCTCGATCCCGGAAGCCTGCGGGCCGATCCACACCTCCGCGCCGCCATGCTGTTGCTCCGGCTCGGCCTGACCCGCGCGGCCGACGAGGAGCTGCTGGCCATCGATCGGAGCCGCCTGGCGGGTGGACGAGGTGAGCCTTCCCAGCAGGTGGTCCTGCTCGCCGCCCTGCTCTCGCGGGCGGGAGACCACAAGGAGGCGCACCAGTTGCTGAGAGCCGAGGCCCGCTCGGTACTGCGCCGGCCGCCCGATGGCGCGGGGCGGGCGGTCTGGGCGCTCGCCTATCCTCCAGCCTACGCGCCGATGGTGAGGCGGTACGCCGCCAGCGCCGAGGTTCCGCCGGCGCTGCTCCAGGCCCTGATGCGGGAAGAGAGCGGACTCGACCCCGAGGCGATCTCCGCCGCCGGAGCGATCGGCCTCACCCAGCTCATGCTCCCCACGGCCCAGGAGGTGGCGCGGCGTCTCCACCTGCCCCGGCCCGACCGATCGTCCCTCACCGAACCGGAGACCTCGATCCGGATCGGCGCGGCCTACCTTGGGCAGCTGCTCAGGCGCCACGGCGGGGAATCGCCCCAGGCCCTGGCCGCCTACAATGCGGGAGACGGCGCGGTGGGCCGGTGGCGGTCCGAGTGGCGAGACGCCGAGCTGGACGAGTGGATCGAGGAGATTCCCTATGACGAGACGAGGGGTTACGTGAAGCGGGTGATGCGCTCCTACGCCTCCTACCTCCTGCTGAGCGGCTCCGTCCCGGCGGCTCTCGTCCCGGACTAGGGACCCGCGACGGGGGGACTCCCGAGCCGTACCCAAGGCAGCGCGCTTCTTGGACCTTCCTCCGGGCCGGGCGTAGACTGCCAGCTCATGGCGGACGGTCCCATCCTCAAGCTGGTGCAGCCGATCGATCTGGCCATCGACGCGCAGCTGGAGCAGGCGTCGAGGGGACACGCCAGGACCAGGCGGCCCACCACGCGGGCCCGGCGCATCCTCTCGGTCGGCGGCGGAAAGGGTGGCATCGGCAAGAGCCTGATCTCCGCCAACCTCGCCATCGCCCTGGCCCGCCGCGGCCAGCGCGTGGTGCTGGTCGACGCTGACCTCGGCGGCGCCAACCTCCACACCACGCTCGGCCTCGACCTGCCTCGCCGCACCCTCTCGGACTTCATCGACCGCAAGGTCGAGCGGATCGAGGACCTGGTCACCCCCACCGGCATCCAGAACCTCGGCCTCGTCTCCGGCGCGCTCGACAACCTCGAGGCCGCCACCCCCAAGCACGGCCAGAAGATGCGGCTGCTCCGCCACATCCAGGCCATGGACGCCGACTACGTCATCCTCGACCTCGGCGCCGGGACCCACACCAACGTCCTCGACTTCTTCCTGGTCTCGGATCACGGCTTGCTGGTGCTGGTGCCCGAGCCGACGGCCGTCGAGAACGCCTACCGCTTCGTCAAGGCCGCCTTCTGGCGAAGGGTCAGGAACGTGGCGCAGGTCTTCGGCTACGAGCCCCTCCTTCGCGACATCATGGCGGGAGCCAGCTTCCGCAGCCCGGTCGAACTGGTCGCCAGCGTGGTGGAGCGCGACCCCGAGGCCGGGGCCAACCTCGCCAACCAGCTGGCCGCCTTCCGCCCGCGCCTGGTGGTCAACCAGGTCCGCTCGGCCCAGGACGCCGAGATGGGCCACGCCGTGGTGGCCGCCTGGCGCAAGTACTTCGGGCTGGAGATGGATTACCTCGGCGCCATCGAATACGACGACGAGATGTGGCGGGCGGTCCGCCTGCGGCGGCCCCTGCTGGTCGACCGGCCCGAGGCGCCCGCCGGCCTGGCCTTCGAGCGGATCGCCGATCGGCTCCTCGCCGCCGACAGCCCAGGACGGATCGCGGACCAGGCGTGAAGCGGCTCTCCGACCAGACCCTCTACGAGATCATCGAGGTCTCGGTGGAGGCCGCGCCCGAGGAGATCGCGCGGGCCTGCGATCGGGCGGCCGCCACCTACGGCCCCGGGTCCCTGGTCACCTACACGCTCGCCTCCACCGAGGAGGCGGCGCTGCTCTCCAGCCGGATCGAGGAGGCCAGGGCGGTGCTGCTCGACACCAGCGCACGCTCCCGATACGACGAGCGGCTCCGCGTCCGCCCCCTGTCGACGCCTCTCCCGGCCGCGCTGCAGGTGGCGGCGCCGCAGTTGGCCGTGGCGACGCCGGTCCCCGAGGCCAGGCCCGAGACGTCGAGCCCCCCGCCGCCCTGGCCGCCGCCAGTGCCCAAGCCAGAGCCAGAGCCGGAGCAGCAGCCGGCGGCCATGGACTCGCGCCAGATCTCGCCGGGGCTTCCGGTGGCCGCGCCCGCCCTTGTCCCGCTCACCGTGCTACCCATCGCGCTGACCAGCGCCGTGGCCCCCATCCTCCTCGACAGGGAGGTGGTGCCGCTTCGGCCCTTGCCGGTTCCGGAGGGCGCCGCATGGTCCGGGGAGATGCTGCGCCGGGTCCGCGAGGCGCGAGGGCTGACGCTCCAGCAGGTGGCCGAGCGGACGCGCATCAGCCGGCACCAGATCGAGAACATCGAGCAGGACAGGTTCAAGGCGCTGCCGGCCACGGTCTACCTGCGCGGCATCATCATGAGCCTGGCACGGGAGCTGCGGCTCGACGGCCAGAAGGTGGCGCGCTCCTACCTCGACCGGCCCGGAGTGGTGAGCGAGGGGGAGCCGAAGCGTTGACGTCCTCTCCGGACTGAAGGCCGAGGATTCCGGCCAGTTCCCCTGCCCAGGCAAGCAGGGGTACCGGGAGCGCCGAGACCAACGCGAGCCTGGCGCTCGAGCAGGGAGCAGCGGACCGGCGCGGCCGCCTGGCGCGGCGAGAGCATCGGCGCCCGCGGGAGGCGGCTTGCCGGGGCCTGGGCACTGGTCCTGTTCGTTGACCAGGCCCCCCCGCCTCTCGTACCATCCGCGGCATGGCGCTGATCGACGCTCCAGAGCAGGCGATGCGGCTGGCCCGGGCCATCTGCTCGGACATCTCCCTCTACAACGAGGAGAAGATCGTCAAGAGCATCCAGCAGGACACCTTCTTCGACGCGCTCAAGGACGAGCTTGCCGAGGGGCGGGACCACTATCGCTCGCGGGTCGCCGCGGAGCTGTTCGGTCGCACCAACTTCTTCGATCGCGCCATCGTCGACGTGATCCTGAAGTCGAAGGCCCGCATCCGCTCCAAGATCTGGTAGGGCGAGCCCGTGCCCGAGCGGCGCGAGCGGATCATCCCCGGCGAGCTGGCCGGCCTGCGGCTCGACCTGGCGCTCGTCAAGCTCTGGCCCGGGTTGAGCCGCGCCCGGGCCCAGCGGCTCCTCGAGGACGGGCACGCCACCGTGGGCGGGCGGGCGGCGCGGCCGTCGGCAAGGGTGCGCGGCGGTGAGACGGTGGCGCTCCAGCTTCCGCCGGCCGCCCCTTCGGGCCTGGTCGCCCAGGATCTCCCGCTCTCCGTCCTCCACGAGGACGCCGATCTGCTGGTGCTCGACAAGGCGGCCGGCATGGTGGTCCACCCTGCCCGCGGCTCGCCGTCCGGGACGGTGGTCAACGCGCTGCTGCATCGGCTCGGCGACGGGGCCCCGGGCGGCGAGCGGCTCGGGCTGGTCCACCGGCTCGACAAGGAGACCTCCGGCTGCCTGGTGGTGGCCAAGCGCGAAGCGGCGCTGCTGGCGCTGCAGGCGGCCTTCAAGGCCCGCGCCGTCGAGAAGACCTACCTGGCCCTCTGCCACGGCTCCCCCGACGACGTGGAGCGCCTCGACACCCCGTACGGCCGCCATCCGCGGGATCGGACCCGCTACACCGGCCGGATCGCCAGCGCGCGCCGGGCCGTGACCGGCTGGCGGGTGCTGGAGCGGTTCGGCGATGGGGCGGCCCTGCTCGAGGTGGCGCTGGAGACCGGCCGGACCCACCAGATCCGCGTCCACCTCGCCGAGGCCGGCCACCCCCTGCTGGCCGATCCCACCTACGGAGGGGTGCGGCGCGAGGCCCGGCTGGCCGAGGACGATCCGGTCCGGCTGGCGGCCGCGGCCATGGGCCGTCAAGCGCTCCATGCCTGGCGGCTCGCCTTCGCCCATCCCCGGACCGGGAAGGCGCTTCGCTTCGAGGCGCCGCTGCCACCCGACCTGGAGGCGGCGCTGCTCATCCTGCGCCGGGCGGCGAGCCAGGCCGAGGCTCCGGCCCGGTCAGCGCTCCGCCGGCGGCGATGAAGCCGGGGCTGGTGCCAAGCGGCACTGGACCCGGATCCGCGTCAGCCGGTCCTTGAGCGCCTGGCGCGCTGCCTGGTTCGACCGCTCCGGCAGGACCTCGAGCGCCCGCTGCTGCACCTCGACGGCCTGCGCGCACATCCCGAGATCGATCAGCACCGCGGCGTAGCCGTCGAGCAGGGGCGGGCTCCACGGGGCCAGCCGCACCGCCTGGCGCGCCACCGGCAGGGCTTCGCCGCTGCGCCCCTGCGCCAGCAGCTCCACCGCCAGGTTGTGGAGCGCGGCGGCGTTCCCCTCGGCAAGCCCGGCGGCGGTCCGGTAGGCGACCAGCCGCTCGGCGTGGTTCGGCTCGCCCTTCAGGGCCCCGGCCAGGAAGGTCCAGGCCCGCGGGTCGTCCGGGTGCGAGGCGACGGCGCGGCGCGCCAGCGGCAGCGGCGGCTGGCCGGTCAGGGCGGCCAACTGCTGCAGCGCCAGCGGGTGATCGGGGTCCTCGGAGAGCGCCTCTTCGACCTCGTTGCGGAGCGCCGTGCTCCCCTTGTTCGGCCCCTGGTTCCAGAGCGCCAGCCGCAGCGCGTGGACCTCGGCGGGCGGGATGAGCCGGATCTCCGGCTTCCCGGTCCAGGTCTCCGGCACCTGGCGGAAGCGGGTCTGCGCCTCGCCGTTGGCGTAGGTCACCAGCAGTGAATCGAGGCCCTCGAGGGCGCGTGGCTGGGCCGGGTCCCAGGCCGGGAAGGCCCCGCTCCAGGCCGCCACTGGCGGCTCGCCGCGGACCAGCCGCCGCTGCAGGTCGGCGAAGCGGTCGGGGTAGCGGTAGGCGAGGAAGTGGACCAGCAGCCAGCTCGAGGCGTAGTAGTCGAGCGCCGGATGCGACGGTGTCGGGCCGCCCTCCCACTCCAGCAGTTCGCGGACCGGGACGCGGCCGCTGGGGAGCCGGACCCGGGCCAGCCGCCCTCCCGGCGCCTGCCCGACCGTCATGAGCGGACCATCCCCCTGGTCGCCGAGCGGTTCCATCAGCGTGGCCAGCCCTTCGGAGAACCAGCGAGGCTGCCGCTGGAAGACGCTCGACAGGTAGTGGTGGGTCAGCTCGTGGGCCAGCATGGCGCGCTGCCGGCTGTCGAGCAGCCCGGAGACCACGATCCGCGGCGGCCCTCCGGCGGAGCGGAGGTAGTAGGCGTCGACGCCCGGCGGGGCAAAGGCCCGGTAGGCCGCCTCGGAGCGGAAGGCCACCACCTCGATGCCGGTCCGCGAGGCCGGGACCTCGTCGAAGAGCGCGGAGACCACCGCGGTGCGGAGCCGCTCCAGGCGAGCCAGCAGCCTGGTGGCCTCCTCGACCTCGAGGTCGGTGCGCAGGACGAAGTGGCGGCTGCCGATGTCGCGCCAGGGCGGGCCGCCGCGCGCCGGGCAGAGGAAGGCGGCGCTGGAGGCGCACCCCACAACCGCCACCAGGGTGGCGGTCACCGTCACGTTCGCGAGCCGCACCCGGCGATGCTAGCGCCGCGCCGCGGGCGGGGCCAGCGCCCGTCCTCGGTGCGGCGAGCACGCCATGGCCGACTGGTTCGCCGAGGTGCTGGTCGAGGCCAGCCGAGTCGCTCCGCGCACCGGTCCTGGCCGGGTCGCCAGCCGCCTTGCCTCCGGCGCCCCCGCCGTGAGAGTCTCCGCGCCCTCGCGCCACCAGCCGGCATCCGCCGGGGGCGCCTCCAGACCGACGAGCCTCCTCATCGAGGACGCCGTCCTTGCCGAAGAGGGTGACACCATGGCTGAACTCAAGGATCTGACCGGGCTCGCGGCCCAGGTGCAGGGGCTGCTCAATGGATACCTCAAGCTGCGCGAAGAGAAGGTCCAGCTCGAGGCCGAGCTCGCCACCCGCCGCGAGGACATCCGCCGCCTTGAGAAGTTGGTCGCCTCGCAGAACGCCGAGCTCGACAAGCTCAAGGTGAAGTAGCGCGCCGGGGCCGGGAGGCCTGGCGCGCCGCAGCAGACGCGTCCTGGAGTACGTCGGTCTGGAGTACGTCCGCCTCCTTGATCGGCATGGGTACTCCCCAGTTACTACCCATGCGTGAGTCCTCCGGTTGACGGTGGTCAAGCGGCCCCCCCCCTCGGGTGAGGTAGCCTCCAGTCTCGACTGGAGGCCGCATGCGTCCCATCCGCTTCACCCCCGGAACCAGCCACTCCCGGCTGGCGCCGCTGCTCACCCTGTTCCTGCTGGCGGTCGCCCCGGCCGGCGCCACCGAGCCGAAGCCCTCCGCCCGGGCTGACGCCAAGGCCAGGAAGCCGGCGCCGGCCGCCGCTCAAGAGGTCCAGGCCATGACACCCCCGTTCACCGAGGGGATCTACCCGTGCAGCGGCTGCCACGACGGGAAGGAGAAGGTGAACACGGCGCGGCGCGAGCTCGGCTTCCACGAGGAGCAGACCTCGGTCTTCGACCACGACGCCGAGCACCGCTGGTGCCTCGACTGCCACGACGCCCGGAAGCGCGATCAGCTCCACCTCACCAACGGCGACCTGGTCCCCTTCACCGAGTCCTACCGGCTCTGCGGCCAGTGCCACGGCGACAAGCTGCGCGACTGGCGCGGCGGCGTGCACGGCAAGCGGATCGGGAACTGGGACGGGCAGAAGACCTATTTCCTCTGCGTCAACTGCCACAACCCGCACACCCCGCTCTTCAAGGGCGTCAAGGAGGAGATGGTGAACGGCAAGCTGCTGGTGATGCCGACGCTGGAGCGGATCAAGCCCGATCCGCGACCGAAGCGTCCAGACGAGGTGCGCCCGTGAGCCCCCGCCACCCGCTCCCGGTCGTGGCCGGCGAGCCCATCGACCTCGCCCCCGACCTGCGAGAGGAGGGCGTCGACCCCGAGCGCAGGGCCTTCCTGCGCACCGCGGCCGCCGGCGCGGCGCTGGCCTCGCTGGCCGGCTGCGGTGGGCTCGCGACCGAGGAGTTCTTCCAAAAGCACTTCTGGGAGCTGACGCCCGCCCAGCTGAAGCGGGCCCTGGCGCGCGTCGAGGCCAGCAACAAGCAGAAGTACGGGCGCGCCACCACGGTCACCGCCGAGGGTCCGCGCGAGGGGGTGGACTTCGGTTACGGCCTGGATCTCTCCCGCTGCATCGGCTGCCGGCGCTGCGTCTACGCCTGCGTCAAGCAGAACAACCAGTCGCGACAGCACCCGCAGGTCCACTGGATCCGGGTGCTGGAGCTCGACAAGGAGCACGGCGTAGACCTGACCCACGCCGAGCACTACTACGATCCGGCCACCGTGCCGCAGCCCGGGAAGTTCTACTTCCCGGTCCAGTGCCAGCAGTGCCGCCATCCGCCCTGCGTCAAGGTCTGCCCCACCCAGGCCACCTGGAAGGAGAAGGACGGGATCGTGGTCATCGACTACGACTGGTGCATCGGCTGCCGTTGCTGCATGGCGGCCTGCCCGTACGGCGCCCGCCGCTTCAACCTGGCCGAGCCCACCTTGCCGGCCGCCGAACTCAACCCGGACCAGCACTTCCTCGGCAACCGGCCGCGCCCCAAGGGCGTGGTGGAGAAGTGCACCTTCTGCATCGAGCGGTCGCGCAACGGGCGGTACACCGCCTGCGTCGAGGCCTGCCCGGTCGGCGCCCGCAAGTTCGGCAACCTCCTCGATCCGGAGAGCGAGATCCGGAAGGTGATGGAGACCAAGCGGGTCTTCATCTTCAAGGAGGAGCTCTCCACCCACCCTCAGTTCTACTACTTCTACGCCACCTGAAGAGGCCACCCCCATGACCGGCATCCTCGAGTTCCTCAAGGGCTGTGGCCGACAGATCAGGTCTGGCAACCGGGCCTACTTCATCTGGCTGGGAGCGCTGGCCATCGCCATCGCCATCGGCCTGGTCGCCTACGTCCACCAGGCTCGCACTGGCCTGATCGCCACCAACATCCGCGACCAGGTCTCCTGGGCCTTCTACATCGGGAACTTCACCTTCCTGGTCGGCGTGGCGGCCGCCGCCGTGCTGCTGGTGATCCCGGCCTACGTCTACCACTGGGGCCCTCTCAAGGAAGTGGTGCTGCTCGGCGAGCTGCTGGCCATCTCGGCGCTGGCCATGTGCCTGCTCTTCATCATGGTGGACATGGGCCGCCCCGAGCGGCTGCTCCACATGATGCCCTTCATCGGCACGCCCAACTGGCCCCAATCGCTGCTGGCATGGGACGCGCTGGTTCTCAACCTCTACCTGATCCTCAACCTGGCGGTGGTGGCCTACATCCTCTTCCAGTCCTACGCCGGCAAGGAGCCGGACAAGCGCATCCTCCTGCCGCTGGTGCTGATCTCCATCCCGGTCGCGATCAGCACCCACACCGTGACGGCCTTCCTCTACAACGGCATGGCGGCCCGCCCGTACTGGAACGCCTCGATCCTGGCGCCGCGCTTCCTGGCCTCGGCCTTCTGCTCCGGGCCGGCGGTGATGATCATCCTCTTCCAGGTGCTGCGGAAGACCACCAAGATCCCGATCAAGGACGAGGCCATCTGGAAGCTCGCCGAGCTCATGGCCTACGCCATGTTCATCAACCTCTTCCTGCTGGGGGCCGAGCTCTTCAAGGAGTTCTACTCGCAGACGCAGGAGCTCCTGTACACGAAGTACCTCTGGTTTGGCCTCGGCGAGCACCGCGCCCTGGTGCCGTATGCCTGGGGCTCGCTGGTGGCCAGCGTCGTCGCCTTCTTCATCTTCCTGGTGCCGAAGCTGCGGCAGAACTGGGCCGCCCTCAACCTGGGCTGCCTGCTCATCTGGTCGGGCGTCTACATCGAGAAGGGACTGGGGCTGGTGATCCCCGGGATGACTCCCGACACCCTCGGGGAGATCTACGAGTACCGGCCCACCCTGACCGAGTGGTCGATCGCCGTCGGCATCTTCGGCGTGGGCTTCCTCATCTTCACGATCCTCGTGAAGATCTCGGTGCCGATCCTCGTCGGTACCTTCAAGACCAGCGGCGTCGCGCCGGCCAGCCACTGACCGTCGCCTCGCCGCCATTCAACGGGAGTTCACATGAAGCGTCTCTTGGTCGTCGCCGCCCTCCTCGCCGTGGCGAGTGTCACCTCCGCCGCCGACGGGAAAGCTACATTCAGAGCCAAGTGCGTCGCCTGTCACGGCGCCGACGGCAAGGGTCAGTCCGCCATTGGGAAGAAGCTGGGCGTGAAGGACCTGTCCGCCAGCAAGCTGTCCGCCGCCGAGATGGAGTCGCTCATCACCACCGGCAAGGGGAAGATGACGCCGTTCAGCGCCAAGCTGACCCCCGCCGAGATCAAGGAAGTGGCCGCCTTCGTCAAGGGCGGCATGAAGTAGCCGGCTGGCCCGGGCCGACCACATGCCCTTGAGCCGCAGCGTCTTCTCGACCGCCACCTGGTGCAGCCGGCGCAGCGCCTTGGCCGCGGCGGCGTCGCCCAGCAGCTCCAGCGCCCCAGCCACCGCCTCCAGCGTAGACATGCCGCCCGGCCGTGGAGGTTCGCGCAGGCGCAGCGTGGCGGGCGGCGGAGGAAGGGCGAGGCGCGGCAGGTTCTGCAGCGGCGCCAGCCGCTGCACCATGCGCCGGGCCTGGGACCAGGTGGCATCCGGGACCACCAGGGTGCGAGGGGGCGGTCCGGGCGGCCGATCCCCGCTGCCGGAGGGGTAGAGCAGCCAGGCCGGCCCCTCGCCGATGGCGGCGGCGAGGCCGGCGTCGGAGCGGGTCTCCTCGAGCGCATGGTCGTAGACGCTGGCCCCCACCAGCGCCGCCGCGGCCCAGCGGCCGCTGTTGGTGAGCCTGGGGCGCTCGCTGGCGTGGCGCACCACCAGGATCCGGACCCCGGCCTCGAGCCGCGGGATGGAAGGGCAGAGGCACCCGGCCTCGACCGGGAAGGCGCAGCGAGGACAGCGGCCCGCCGGGATCTGCCCGCGTGGTCCCGGTGGGTGCATCAGGGGCGGAAGCGTCCGGCCAGCGCGGTGAGGCGGCTGGCGACCAGGGAGATCTGGCCGGCCCGGGCCTCGAGGAAGGTGGAGTCCTCAGCGCCGGCCCGGGTGACCTCGGAGAGCTCGGCGATGGCCGCCTCCAGGCCGGCGGCGGCGGCGGTCTGCTGACGGGTCAGATCGGCGATGGCCCGGGCCGAAGTTGCCGACTCGCGAATCACCAGCGCCAACCCCTCGATAGCCTCGCCGGCGCCAATCGAACGTCCGGTGGCCAACGCGGCGCGAGCCGAGCCCTCCTCGGTCGCCAGCGCCGCTTCGTGGGCATGCTTCTGGATCTCCCCGAGGCTGGAGCGAACCTGCACCGCGGCCTGGCGCGACTGCTCGGCGAGGTTCCGCATCTCCATGGCCACGGCTGCGAAACCACGGCCATGGTCGCCGGCCTTGGCCGCCTCGATCGAGGCGTTGAGGGCCAGCAGGTTCGACTGCTCGGCCAGATCCTTCACGGTGGTGACGATTTCGCCGACCTGCAGCGTCCGCTCGGAGAGGTCGCCCATGGCGGCGGCGATGCGCCGGACCTGCTCTCCCAGAGCCCCGGCGGAGCGGGCCGCCTGCTCCACCGCTGCCAGCCCCTGGCCTGAGAGGGCCTCGGCCCGATGGGTCATGACCACGACCGACTCGGCCTGGCTGGCGGCGTCGCGGGCCACCTCGGAGATGGCGGCGGCGTTGACGGTGGCCCGCCGCATGGCTTCGGCCCGCCCGGCGTTGGCGGCACCGTGGCCGGCCACGCCGCGGTGCAGCGCGCTGCTCTCCTCGCCGAGCCGGGTGGCGGTGGCGCCTACCTCATCGAGCAGGGCGCGCAGGGTGGCGCCAAGTTCGTCGAGGCCGCTGGCAAGCGCCGCGACGTCCCCTTCGGTTTCTCCGAGGTCGAGCGGCGGTGGGACACGGCCCGCCACCATGGCCGCGGCAGCCCGCCGGAACTGAAGCAGGGGATGCAGCAGGGCCCCGGCCAGCCAGGCCACCACCCCCCCGCCGAGCGCGGCGGCGGCCAGGGAGATCCCGGCCAGGCCGGCCAGCTGCCGGGTCGTCAAATCGGGGTGGAGCTGCAGCAGGGCGATCCCCTGTACCGCCCCGGCGGCGAGGACCACCAGGCCTGTCAGCGTGGCGAGGCGCCAGCGCAGGCCAGACCAGGAGCCAGTGCGAACGCCGGGGGCGGATGGTCCTGAAGCCATGGGTCCTTGTATCAAGCCTCGGCGCGCCGCTCCATGAGCCATGGCTGGATGGTGCGCCAGGTGGTGGCCAGCAGGATCACCGTTCCGCCCGTCAGAGCCCAGGGGCCGGGCCGCTCGCCGGCGAAGAGGTAGGTCCAGAGCGGGTTGAGCACCGGCTCGAGCAGGACCAGCAGCGAGGCCTCCACCGCCGGCGTGCCGCGCAGACCTAGCGAGAAGCAGAGGTAGGCGAGGCCGAGCTGGAAGACGCCGAGGAAGACGACGGCACCGAGGTCGGCGGCGCCGGCCGCCGGGCCGAGGGGCCAGAGCGGCAAGGTGACCGCGGCGGCCAGCAGGTTGCCCCAGACCAGCGCCGCGGGGCCCTCCTTCCCGAGACGGCGCAGGCCGAGGATCGAGGCGGCGAAGGCGACGCCCGACAGGAGCGCGACCAGGTTGCCGGCCAGCTGGCCGGGCGAGAGCTGGTCGAGGAAGAAGAGCCCGAGCCCGAGGCCGAAGACCGGGATGGAGAGCAGCTCGCCGCGGCTGGGGCGCTCGCCCAGCGCCCAGGGCGAGAGCAACAGGACCCAGAGTGGGGCGGTGTCCTGAAGGAAGATGGCGTTGGCGGAGGTGGTGAGCTTGTTGGCCAGCACGAAGAGCACGGTCGTGAAGGCGTAGGCGACCCCCACCGCCAGCAGCCGGCCCGAGGGGCGGCGGCGTGCCGAGGGGACCACGGCGACCAGGAAGAGCGCGGCCACCAGCGCCCGTCCTCCGGCCAGCTGCCAGGCGTCGAGCGCGGAGAGCTTGATGACGGCGCCGGCCGACGACCAGAGAACCGCGGCGGCCAGCAGGAGGAGGCGGGACTTCATGCGGGGCGCTCGATTCCAGGTGCGGTGGTCTGGCTCATGTCGTCAGGCAGTCACCCACTCGCGCAGCACCCGGTCGATCTGGGCCTCGGAGAGCTCTCCGGAGTCGGCCAGCTCCTTGATGCGCCGGGTGATCTCCTTCAGCTCCGACTCACCGAAGGTGATCCCGATCTCGCGGGCCCGGTAGGCGATGGCGGCCCGCCCGGTCAGGCGCGAGCCGATGATCAGCTTGCGCGAGAGGCCGAAGGCCTCGGGCGGGATGATCTCGTAGGAGCCCGGGTTGGCCATCATGGCCTTGAGGTGCATGCCGGCCTTGTGGCTGTATGCGGTCTCGCCGGTCACGTAGTTGTTGAAGGGGATCTCGATGCCGGTGACCCGGGCCACCAGCCGCTCCAGCTCACGCAGCTGGCCGAGCCGGTAGCGCTCGCCGAGCGCCTGCGGCTCCAGCGAGAAGAGCCGCGCCACCAATCCCCCCAGCGGGGTTATGCCGACCCGCTCGCCTATGCCGAGCACCGAGACGTCGACGTGGGTGGCGCCGGCCTGGAGCGCCTCGAAGGCGTTGGCGATGGCGCAGCCGGTGTCGTTGTGGCCATGGAAGCCGATGCCGCAGGCGACCGTGCGCCGCACCTCGCGCACCAGCACGTAGACCTGGCGCGGGGTGGCGATGCCGACGGTGTCGGCCAGCCCGACGCGGTGCACGCCGAGGCGCTCGGCCTCCCGGTAGACCGCCAGCAGGTCGGCGGTCTCGGAGCGGAAGGTGTCCTCGGCGCTGAAGCGGACCTCCAGCCCGGCCCGGAGGGCGTACTCGATGGGCGGGCCCATGGCGTCGATGATCTGCTGGATCGACTTGCCGTGGGAGGACTCCCGGAGGATGCGGCTGGTGGCGAAGAGCAGCCCGAGGCCGCGCACCCCCGAGTCGACGGCCGCCTTGACGTCGTCGAGCACGCAGCGGGCGTGGCTGATGATGCGGGCACCCAGGCCGAGCTTGGCGAGGATGGCGGCGTCCTTCTGGGACTGCGGCGAGGCCGCCGGAGAGGTGACCTCGATGTACTCGACGCCGAAGGTGTCGAGCGCGCGCGCGATCTCGACCTTGTCCTCGGTGCGGAAGGAGGCCTTGGAGAACTGCTCACCCTCGCGGAGGGTGGAGTCGATGAGCTTCCAGATCGGCTTGGACATGGCGGTGCCGCCTCGTTACCACTCGAAGGATTCGTCGGCGTCGATGTCCCGGACCAGGCCGCCCGAGGAGGGATCGGTGCGAAACCCGAACCGCTTCAGGTACTCGGGCTGGAAGTAGCCGGTCTCCACCGTGAAGACCTCCCTGGCCCGCAGCCGGCGGAAGAAGTCCCGCATCAGGCCGTCGGCGATCCCCTTGGTGCGGTGCTTGCGCCCCACCACCAGCTTCTCCATGTGGACCCGCCCCGGCGCCACCGGCCGGTAGAAGAGGCCGGCCAGCACCGAGTCCCTGGCGTCGAGCGCCAGCAGGTACTCGTGCTCGCTGGAGAAGGCCACCTGCAGGTTGGACTCGTGGAAGAGGTGGAGGAGCCGGGCCACCTCGCGCGGCGAGACCGGCCCGCGCAGGGTGAAGCGGCTCCCGTCGCTGGCGGCCTGGGCCACCACCACCTCGGCGGTGTAGTGGTCGCCATGTGGCATGGAGATGAGCGCCACCTGCTCGCCAGGCTCCAGGTAACGGTAGGTCATGCGGGCCAGGAAGTGGTCCTCGGCCTCGGTCGGCTTGACCGCGGTGCGCAGCGAGGCCACCTGCTCGGCCAGGTCGATGGCCCCGGCCGGCAGTGAGCGGGCCCGCTGCATGAGCCGATCGAGCGCGACGGCCAGCTCGGGGCGGGCCTCGGCGAAGACCGTCTGGCGGAAGAAGCGGATGCGCGTGTCGGTCCACTGCGCCTCCAGCTCGCCCAGGCGGTAGGTTCCCCACTGCTCGCCGAGGTGCTTCGACTGCGCCTCCGGCGTGGCCCGCGGGTTGACCTCCAGCCAGCGCTTGAAGCGCCGGACCGCGAAGAAGAGCCGAAGCGGGGTCGGCCCCTCCGCGCCCAGCCGGTCGAGGAAGGAGGAGACCGCGATGGCCCGCTGGCCGGATGAGGCCTCTTCCAGCACCGGCAGGGCCCGCTCGACCCCGAGCGCCTCGACCACCGCGGCCAGCAGCATCTGGTCGGTGGCCTTGCCGCGCAGCTCCGGGAGGGAGCCCTCGACCTTGTCGAGGAAGCTGAGCTGGAAGCGGTCCAGCAGCTCGTCGAGCGAGGTGCAGGCCGAGCGGTCGGCGATCGAGACCAGGCGAGCCCCGGTCTGGTAGTCGTGTGAGGGGACGATGAAGGCGGCCGGGGAGGGGACGCGCAGGGCCAGCCGGCGGTTGGCGCGGTCCCAGAAGCGAACGTGCAGCTCCAGCGCGGTGGAGGCGACGAAGGGCCAGAGCAGTTCCAGCCGCTTCCCCTCGGACTGCCGCAGCAGTCGCGCCACCTGCCGCTCCACGTCGTTGCCGGGGATGAACTCCTCGGTGAAGATGCCCCACTCGCCGAAGTAGCCGCCGAACTGCTCCACCAGCGGCGGCGGCGCCCCGGCCGCCAGCAGCCAGTTCACCTCGTCACGGAGCTGGGCGAAGGAGAGGTCCTCGGCCACGTTGATGGCCAGGTCGAAAACCTCGCGGGAGCGGGAGTGGATCGAGAGCCGGTAGACCGCCTTGCCGTGCTGCCGCCCCAGCAGGCTCACGGTGGCGCCACCGGGCGGGATGTCGGCCAGCGAGAGCAGCACGCCCTTCCCCAGCAGGAAGACCGAGGCCCGCACCAGGGTGGTGTCGGACATGGCCTGCAGCAGGGTGCGGCTGGCCGGCTCGGCCACCGAGGGCTCGAAGACCAGCACGTCGTTCCAGCCGTACTCCCGCCCGGTCTGGGGGTCGATGGCGAGCCGCAGGTTGGGGCCGACCCAGTTGGAGAAGCCGCGTCGCAGCCGATCCAGCTCTTCGCCGGCACGAGCGCTGATGCCGGCGTCCTGGTGGAGGGTGAGGCGGGCCAGCGGCACCCGGACCCGCGCGAAGTAGCCGGGGTGGGCGATGGCGGTGGCGGTGAGGAGCCGCATCACCCCGACCAGCAGGTGCCGGCCGGAGGCGTCGGAGAGCGGGCTGTTGGCGCGATCCGAGGCGACGTACTCGAGCAGCCGCAGCACCTGGGAGTCCGAGAGACCGCGCTCGCCGAGGTCGGCGAGGTCCTCGTCGCGCAGGGCCATCGCCCCCATCCGGTCCAGGAAAGCCCCCAGCGTCTCCAGCGTGAGCGCGGGATCCTCGTTGGGCAGCAGGACGCGGAAGGCGCGGCGGCGGACGTCCTCGTCGGGAGCGTCGGCGGCGCGGCGGAGCAAGGCACGGCTCAGGCGCGCCTGCTCCGGCGAGGCCGCGGTCAGGCCGCGCCGCAGGTGGCCGATGGCGCGCCGCGCCTCGGGCCGCTCGGCGCGGAGCAACTCGGCGGCGGCGTGGATGGAGAGGAGGCTCACCTCGGTCCGGTCCACCAGCTCGAGCAGGGCCGGCTGCCGCTCGGGGGGAGGGCCGCGCCAGTTCCGCGGGTCGATCCGGTACTCGGCGCCCCCCTTGCGCCGCTTGGCGGCCAGGGCCAGGAAGGCCTCGTCGCCGAGGAAGCGCCGCATCGCCTGGTTGCCGATCCAGAGCGCCGGCCGGGAGAGGATCACGCCGAGATCGATGACCGTCCCCTCCGAGGCGTAGGCGAGATCGCCGAGCCGGAAGGAGCCGAGCGCCTCCACGTCGGGGCCGACCGCCAGCGCGCGGTCACCGGCGCGGAGCACGCCGTCCTGGAGGGAGACCTCGTGCCGGAGCGCCCCGATCTCCCGCAAGACCCAGTTGGGAATCCGCAGGAACCAGCCGTCGAGCGCCAGCGCCAGGTGCTTCTGCTCGTACATCTTGTCGATGAGCTCCCTCCAGGACTGCCCGACCACCTCGCGCTTGAAGGTCTGCTTGTGGGTCAGCTCTCCGTGCTCGGCGTCGAGGGCCCGCGGGAGCACCTGGAAGGTCACCACCCGCTCGAAGGGGGCCAGGAAGCGGTTGGCGCTGGCCACCAGCGAGGAGATCAGGTCGCGGAGCTGCTCGGGCGACAGGTCGCGCAGCTGCGGCTGCTGCTGGTAGTTGGGCCAGACCAGCAGCGTGTTGTACTCGCGGTTGTCGCCGACCAGGAAGGCCTGGGCCACCGCCTCGAAGTCGCGGAAGAGGTTCTCCACGCGAGCCGGGGCGATGGTCTGGCCAGCCCGGTTCTTGTAGATCTCCTTCTTGCGCCCGACGATCCGGAAGTGGCCGTCGTCGACGCTGACCAGGTCGCCGGTGTGGAACCAGCCGTCCGGCTCATGCGACCCGGCCTCCTCCGGCCCGGGGTCGAGGTAGCCGGGCGAGACGTAGATGCCCCGGATCAGCAGCTCGCCGTCTTCGGCGCGCCGGCACTCGATGCCAGGGAGCGGGACGCCGATGGAGCCGTCGACGTAGCCGCCGGGCGGGGTCATGGTGATGCCGCCGGTGGCCTCGGTCATGCCGTAGCCGGAGCAGAGCTCGACCCCGGCGCGGTGGAAGTTCTTGAAGATGACCGGGTCGAGGTAGCCGGCCGCCGAGAGGCCGTGACGGAGCCGAGTGCCGGTGATGACCCGCAGGTGACCGGCCGTCTCCTGCTCATCCTCGCTGGCCGCCTCCCAGGCCGCCGCGTCCTGCAGCTCGATCCACTTCTTGGGGACCGAGATGAAGACGGTCGGCTTGACGCTGCGGAAGTCCTCCAACAGCGAGCTCTGCGCCGTGGAGCGGGCGAAGGTGTAGGTGGCTCCCCACCAGAGCGTCCCCATCAGCTCCAGCCAGCGTCCGAAGGTGTGGTAGAGCGGCAGGTAGCAGAGGAAGCTGTCGCCCTCGCCGACCTCGGGCAGGGCGAAGCCGCGGCAGAGCCGCTTCGAGACCAGGTTCTCGTGGGTGAAGATGATGGCCTTGGGCTTGCCGGTGGTGCCCGAGGTGTACATGGCGGTGGCCATGTCGGTGGCCTTGACCCGCGCCGCCCGGGCCGACCGCAGCGGTTCGTCGAAGCCGGCCCCCTGGCCGATCATCTGGTCGAGCGAGAGCAGCCCATTGCGCTCGGCGCAGCTAGGCGAAAAGGCGACCACCGCCTTGAGGTCTGGGAGTCCGGAAAGCGCCGGGAGCACCTTGGAGACCTGCTCCTCGTCGCCGACCAGCAGCACCTGGGCCCGCGAGTGCTTGAGCATGTAGACCACCTGCTCGGCCACGGCGTTGGCGGGGAGCGGGAAGTCGACGAAGCCGTTGCTGAGGCAGGCCAGGTCGACGAGGGCCGCCTCCAGGCAGTTCTCGGAGAGGATGGCGACGCGGGCGTTCGGCTCGTCGCCGAGAATGGCCAGCAGGCCGCGGGCGATGGCCCGGGTCCGGCGCGCCACCTCGGCCACCGTCAACTCGGTGGCGTCGGAGCCGACGGTGCGGATGGCGATGGTCTTCGGGTCGGTCTCCTCCCGGCAGCGGAGCAGTTCGCCTACCGTGAAGTCGATCTGGCGGAGCAGGGGGAGCAGCAGCCGCAGCCAGGGTTCGGCCTGTCCGGCCACCAGCGCCTCGCTGAAGCCCCTTCGGCGCACCCCGTCGAGCAGGGTGAAGAGGGCCCGCCTGGCGCCGGGACGGAATGGCTCCTGGGCCAGCCGCGCCACCAGCGCGGCGACCACCGGCTCGACCAGGGCCAGGTCGCCCGGGGTGATGGCGCCGAGCGCCTGGACGGTGGTCTCCTCGAGGGCCCGGTCTGGTGCGGCGGCCGCTAGCCAGCGGGCCGGCAGGATCGTGAACGGGGACTGGGAGTTGGCCTCGACCATGCGCTGGACCTCGCCGTGGAGCCGACCGGGTCGGCAGTCCGACCTAACCATGGTGCCTGGGCATTGTCGACGCGAGGGGCGGCCCGAGAAATAGCGGGAGTCGGCGGGCCGGCCTCCGGTAAGCTCCCCCCGCCGGAAGCCGGAGGCCGCGGGCGCGGAGCTTGCCCTGAGCGGCGTCCAGGAGGCTGGGTCACATGTGTCGATCGATTCGCGGGGCGTCATGGCTCTCGGTCTCCCTCTGCGTCGGCCTGGCCTTGACCCTGGTCGCCTGCACACCGCCGCCGTCCCCCCCACCGCCCCCGCCGCAACCCAAGACCGGTGAGCGTCCCCCCGTCGCCATCGCCGCGGAGGCCGAGCGAGCGCGCGAGGCGCTCGACGCCGCGGTGGAGGTCTACCTGTTCGGCTACCCGCTGGTGGCCGCCGAGTTGGCCCGGCGGGTCGACACCAACGTGGAGCGGCCTCGGGCCGGGCAGGCTCCCATGGGGCAGCTGGCCCGCCCTCACCTCGGCGGCGCGCCGGCCCCGCGAGCCTCCTTCGACACGCTCTCGGCCCGGGCCTGGCTCGACGTCTCCGCCGAGCCCTCGATCCTCGGTGTCCCGGAGGCCAGGGGGCGGTTTCACGCGCTGGTGTTCCGGTCGGCCTGGGGAGAGCTGCTCGATCGCTCCCCGGTCCTCGGCGGCCGTGGCAAGGCCGTGCGGATCGCGGTGACCGGTCCGGGCTGGAAGGGGAAGCTCCCGCCCGGGGTTCGTGAGGTGAAATCGCCCACGGCGCTGGTCCGGTTCGAGGGCCGGGTGCTGGCGGTAGGCGAAGCGAACCATCCCCGCGAGGCGCAGGCCTGGCTCGACAAGCTCTCGCTGCTGCCGCTCGGGGCCAACCCGAAGAAGTACCTGCCCCCTCCCGGCCGTCCCGACGCCTCGCTCGACGTGGTGCGGCCGGTCCTGGAGCAGGTCCACGCGCTCGACGCGGTGATCTACTTCAAGCTGCTGGCCACGCTGCTCAAGGCCAACCCTCCGGTCACGGCCGATGCCGGCATGCTGCCCGTGCTGGCCCGCATCGGGCTGGTCCCGGGAAAGGACTATGATCCGACCGGTCTCGACGTCTCGGTCATCACGGCGCTGGCCGGCGTGCCACGGATGGCGCAGGCGAGGATCCTGGCCGCCTCCGCGCCGCCGCCGACGGTCAACGGCTGGGCGCTGGCAAGCGGCGATCGGCCACCCGCCGGCACCCTGGGCCGGGCCGCGGCCGCCTCGGCTGGCGTCGATGCGGCGCTGGACGGGGCTGCGCTGACGGCCGAGGTCGACGGGGCCGGCAAGCTGCTCGACGGCGGGCAGCGCCGGGTGATCCGCTTCACCCGCGGCAAGGGACCGCCGGCCGAGGCGCTCTGGACCCTGAGCGTCTACGGCCCGGATGGCGCGCCGGTTTCCGGCAGGCAGGGGCGCGTCCAGCTCCACTCGAAGCTGAAGTTCCAGTATGGCCGCGACGGCTCGCTCGAGCTGCTGCTCCAGGCCGACGCCCCCAAGGGGCGCGAGTCGAACTGGCTGCAGGTCCCGCCTGGCGCCTACGCCCTGGTGCTCCGCCTCCACGCGCCCCGGGAGAAGCCGCCGTCGGCGCTAGACGGCTCCTGGAAGCCGCCCGCCGTGGGGAAGGCCCGCGAGGAGGCCCCGGGAGGGCGGAGGCCGCCAGCCCCCGGGTAGTGCCCCCACCCACGCCAACAGGCCCCTGCGAGGGCCGGGCCCCCCCCTGCGGCAGGCGGGCGCGTCGGGCCGCGGCTCAGAGTATCGCTGCTACGCGTACGCGGCTCCCACCACCGGCGCCCCCCCCGCGTCGGTCGCGGCGCGCTCGACGGGGGAAAATGCCAGGGGGGGGGGCCAAGCGCGCGGCGCGACCCAGCACCCAGCGCAGGCAAAAACAAACAGAGGGCGCGGGGGGGGGGGAGGGGGGGGGGTGTGGGGTGGGATGTAGATAATCACAAAAAAATGAGAGACATTG
>JANPOM010000362.1:0-1075 GCA_031427995.1 Anaeromyxobacter sp.
CAGCGCGAAAAACCCCACGCGCTATACGCTGGTGGACGATGGCGGCACCACCGTGCTGCGTGCCGAATCCACGGCAGCCGCGTCGGGCCCAGCACAGGTCCGGGAGGTGCGGCGTTACGTCAGGAGGCCAGGCGCTTCCAGGTCCTCAAGATCACGGCGATCCGCTCGCTGGCCTTGCCATCCCAGAGCTTCGGGGTGCGCCCGGCCTTGCCCCGCCCTGCAAGCGCCTCCGCCACCGCGGCAACGATCTTCGCTGGGTCGACGCCGACCAGCGTGTTGGTCCCCTCGGTGATGGTGATGGGGCGCTCGGTGTTCTCCCGGATGGTGAAGCAGGGCACGCCGAGGGCGGTGGTCTCCTCCTGAAGTCCGCCCGAGTCGGTGAGCACCACCTTGGCCTGGGAGGTGAGGCCGAGGAACTCCAGGTAGCCGAGCGGGTCGACCAGCTTCAGCCCGGTCATGGCGGCGATGGCGCCGTCGAGACCAAACTCGGTGAAGCGCTTGCGGGTCCGCGGGTGGACCGGGAAGACGACCGGGAGCTGGCGCTGCACCACCTGGATCGCCTGGAGGAGCCCACCGAGGACCCTGGGCTCGTCCACGTTTGATGGGCGGTGGAGGGTCAGGACGGCGTAGCTGCCGGGCGAGAGCCCGAGTCGCGCCACCGAGCCGGTCGCCATGGCCTTCGGCAGGTGGGTCAGCAGCGTGTCGATCATCACGTTGCCGACGCGGAAGATCCGGCGCGGGTCGGTGCCCTCCTTGAGCAGGTTCTCGTCGCCGTCCGGCGAGGGGGTGAGGAGGATCTCGCAGAGCCGATCGGTGACCAGGCGGTTCACCTCTTCGGGCATGTCGAGGTCGAATGAGCGGAGCCCGGCCTCCACGTGCGCGCAGGGGATGCGGAGCTTGGCGCAGTCGATGGCGCAGGCCATGGTCGAGTTGACGTCGCCGGCCACGACCACCAGGTCCGGCTTCTCTTCCAAGCAGATTCGCTCGAAGCCGAGCAGCACCTTGGCGGTCTGCTCGGCGTGCGAGCCAGAGCCGACGCCGAGGTGCACGTCGGGGACCGGCATGCCGAGGTCGG
>JANPOM010000363.1:0-2033 GCA_031427995.1 Anaeromyxobacter sp.
CCGCGCTCGACGCCGCCGCCTTCGGTCGAGAGTTGGGTCGCCATCCCCGCGTGCTCTTCCTGGCCCACCGCAAGGAGCTGCTGACGCAAGCCGCGACGGTGCTCCGGCTAGTGCTGCGCGAGGGTCGGCCCACCCTTCAGATAGGCTGGTACGCCGAGGGGCGCGCCGAGCTGGACGCCGATGCGGTGGTGGCCTCAATCCAGACCATCGGGCGGCCAGAGCACCTCGAGCGCCTCGCCGGCCAGGCCTTCGACTACGTCGTGGTGGACGAGGCGCACCACGCCGAGGCAGCCACCTACCGGCGTATCCTTGCCCGGATCACGCCCGGTTTTCTGCTTGGCCTCACCGCGACGCCGGACCGGGCCGACGAGGGGGACATCGTCGGCCTCTTCGATGACCACGTCGCCTTCCGCGCCGACCTGGGCGTCGGCATTCAGGTCGGCCGCCTGGTCCCGTTCGCCTACTTCGGCCTGAAAGATACGGTCGACTACTCATTTGAGAACATCCCCTGGCGGAATCGCCGCTTCGACCCAGCGGCATTGGAGCGGGCCGTCCAGACCCAGCGGCGCATGGAGGTACTCTGGGAAGCGTGGAATGCGCGCCCGGGGACCCGGTCGCTCGTTTTCTGCTGCTCCATCGCGCATGCAGCCTTCGTCCATCGCTGGCTGGCTGAACAGGGCCTCCGTGTCCGGCTGGTCCACTCCGGACCCGGCTCGGACGACCGGAGCGCCGCACTCGCCGACCTCGAAGCCGGGCGGATCGACGCGGTCTGCGCGGTGGACCTCTTCAACGAGGGCGTGGACGTCCCGCTCATCGACCGGGTGGTGATGCTCCGCCCGACCGAGTCGCCCATTCTGTTCCTGCAGCAGCTTGGGCGCGGCCTGCGGGTCGCGCCGGGCAAGGACCGGCTGACGGTCATCGACTTTGTCGGCAACCACCGCGTCTTCCTGGACCGGGTTCGGACGCTGCTTTCGCTGGGCGGCCGCAGCGCCGCGCTCCGTGAGCTGGTCGATGGGGCCGGCGCGCTCGAGTTGCCGAGCGGATGCTCGGTGGAGGTCGAGCTGGAGGCAATCGAGCTGCTCCGCTCGCTCCTGCCCCGTGGCGGGACCGAGGTGGAGCGGGTCTACCGAGAGCTGTATGCGGCACGGGGCGAGCGGCCACGAATCGGCGAGCAGTTCCGGATGAATCTGTCGCCGAGCACGCTCCGGACCGCGCACGGGAGCTGGCTCGACTTCGTCGCGGCTGAGGGGCATCTGACGGAGGACGAGCAGAAGGTCCACGCGGCGGCGGCGGCTCGCTGGTTCGCCGAGCTCGAGACGTCGCAGATGGTCAAGTCCTTCAAAATGGTGGTCTTGGAGGCGCTCATCGAGCAGGGTGCACTGTGCACCGGGATGCCGCTCGACCGGCTCGCCGCGAAGTGCCACGAGATCCTCGCGCGCTCGCCGGAGCTGTTCCAGGACCTGGAGGGCGTGAAGGAGTTGCCCGAGCCGAAGGCGCCCGATTCGAAGGCTTGGCAGGCCTACTGGCGCAAGAACCCAGTGGCCGCCTGGGCAGGGACGGCTTCGAAGGCCGGCGACTGGTTCCGGGTCGAAGGGGAGCGGTTCCAACCCCGGCTCCCGATCCCCGACGGCCTGGAGAGTGTCTTCGAGGAGCTAACGCTTGAGCTCGTGGACTACCGGCTGGCCATGTATCGGCGCCGGCTGGAGCAGGCGACGACCACTGGAGCTTTCACCGGCAAGGTCTTCTCCAATAAACAGGGACCGATTCTCAAGCTGCCCGATCGGACCCATCGGCCCGACCTGCCGCTCGGCGACGTGGACGTGCGCCTGCCGGACGGCGCCGTCTGGCGCTTTCGGTTCGCATCGATCGCCTGCAACGTGGCGCACCCAGTCGGCAGCGACCGGAACCAACTCGCCGACCTCCTCCGCAGCTGGTTCGGGCCGTCGGCAGGTCGGCGCCAGTTGCTCGGCCACCGCTTGATAATTCAGCGTCTCTTGACGGTTGCGTTTGCCCAGCTCATAAGTAAGATACCC
>JANPOM010000364.1:0-1049 GCA_031427995.1 Anaeromyxobacter sp.
GCCTCCGGGTTGAGCACCTTCAAGGAGAAGGCGGGCGCCATGTCGCCCACCCCGGCCTGCTCCTGCTGCGCCTGCGCCAGCGTCGAAAGCGAGAGGCCGGCCAGCAGCGCCAGCACCCGGGTCACGGTCCACCGCATCACGTCTCCCCCCCTCTCAAGTGCGCCGCCAGCCCCGCCAGCTTGACCGGCGTCTCTTGCCGCGTCGTCATGTCCTTCAGCTTTCCTTCCCCGGTCGCCAACTCCTGGCTGCCGAGCACCAGCGCGTAGCGGGCCGCGACCCGCTCCGCCTGCTTGAACTGGCGCGCCAGCTTGCCGCCACGCGCATCGAGATCGCAGGCCACCCCGGCCTTGCGCAGGTCGGAGGAGAGGCGCAGCGCCGCGGCCGCGCCGGCCTCGTCGGCCGAGACCAGGAAGACCGCCGGCCGGCGCACCGGGATGGGGCGGCCAAGCGCCTCGAGGATCAGCGCCAGCCGCTCGGCGCCGAGCGCGAAGCCGATGCCAGGGGTGGGCGGTCCACCCAGGGTCTCGACCAGCCCGTCGTAGCGGCCGCCGCCGGCCACCGCCGACTGGGCTCCGAGCGCGTCGCTGGTGAACTCGTAGGCGGTGCGGACGTAGTAGTCGAGCCCGCGCACCAGGCGCGGTTCGACCGTGTAGGTCACGCCGAGGGCGTCGAGGCCGGCGCGGACCGCGTCGAAGTGGGCGCGGCAGGGGTCGCAGAGCCGATCGAGCAGGCGCGGCGCCGCCTGCAGAACCGGCTGGCAGGTCGGGACCTTGCAGTCGAGGACCCGCAGCGGGTTCTTCTGGGTCCGCTCGCGGCAGTCGGCGCAGAGCTGGCCGGCCCGCTCGGTGAGCCAGGCCTTGAGATCGGCCAGGTAGGCGGGGCGGCAGGCCGGGTCGCCCACCGAGTTGAGCTTGAGCGTCGCCTTGACGCCGAGCCGCGAGAGCCAGTCCTCCACCATGGCGATCTGCTCGGCGTCGAGCGCCGGCTCGGCGATGCCGAAGGCCTCCACGCCGATCTGGTGGAACTGACGGTAGCGCCCCTTCTGCGGC
>JANPOM010000365.1:0-1593 GCA_031427995.1 Anaeromyxobacter sp.
GATCCGCTCCGAGGCGGTGGCGGCGCGGCTCAACAAGACGCTGGGGAAGCGGGTGGGGCTCAAGTACACGCAGCACCTCGGCCTTCCCACCAGCTGCTTCGGCGAGACCGAGTACTTCGTCAGCGAGGCGACCGTCTTCGAATAGGCGGCGGTCAAATGCGCCGATCGGCGGCCGAGAGGCGGCCGAGAGGCGGGCGGTGCTTCGTCGAGCGGTACCGACCGGCGGCCGAGAGGCGCGGTGAAGGGGGAGCAGGTTCGGCCGGAGCTTCGAGGCGCGGGCGGCACCGAAGGCAGAGGCAGAGGCAGAGAGAGCGTGGCTCGCTTTCGCTGCGGCCGTGCTGTTTCCACCCTGTCTGTACCCAAACGGCCGCGGTTTGGGCTTGACGCATTTTGGGCTCATTTCACGTTCGGGCACTGAGCCGGCGCGTGAATGGCCCCCTGGCGCCCTCCGCTCGAAGCTCCAGCGCGTCCGTCGGCGCTGGCGGGGGTCCGCGAGGGGTCCCCGTGAACGCCGCTCCTGGCGCGACTGCGTGCGTTTGGCGATGCCCGAAATCTCCATGAGACGATCACTCTCATGAACTCACCCGCGCACCAGACCCCGCCCCTACCCTCGGCCTCGCCCCCGCCCTCGGCCGCGGCTTCCGCTCGCGATCCAGCCATTCCATCTCTCGAACTCTCCGAAGCCCGGAGGCTCCGCGACGCCATCGCCGCGCTCCTCCGCAAGGAGCGGGCCGCCATGGCCGAGTTCCTCATCGCCTTGGCCGACTCCGATCGGCGCCGCGGCTGGGAGGTGCTCGGCCACGCCAGCCTCTTCGCCTTCCTCAACTCCGAGCTGGGGCTTTCGCCGGCACCGACCTTCTGGCGGAGCCAGGCTGCTCGCCTGCTGCAGGACTTCCCCGGGCTGATCGAGCCGCTGCGTCAGGGCCGGCTCTGCCTCACCACGATGGGAGAGCTGGCCAAGGTGCTGACCGACGAGAACAAGGAGGCCGTGGTGCCTCGGTTCCTTGGCATCTCGTCACGTGAGGCGAAGGAGATCGTGGCCGAGCTGCACCCCAGGGAGTCGCCACCGATGCGGACAGTGGTGAGGCCGTTGGACCCGCCAGCCCGCGGACTTGCGCCGACCCCGACCCCGTCCTTCCCTATTCCGGGGGCGGCGGCGGAGCCACGTTCGGCCGTGCCATCCAGGGAGCCACTGGTGGACGCGGACCCAGGGTCACTTTGGGCGCCCAAAGTTGAATGGACCGGCCCCGCACGGGTCGAGCCGCGCCGGGATCAGGTCGACCCGCTCACCAGTGAGCTGAGCCGGCTCAGCACCACGGTCAGCCGCCGATTCCTCCAGAAACTCAAGGCGGCTCGAGATGGACTCGCCCACGCCATCCCCGGCGCGACGACGGAGCAGGTGCTGGAGGCGGCGCTCGGCCTGCTCCTCGAGAAGCAGGCCAAGGCGCGCGGTCAGGTGAAGGGGCCGCGAAAGACCGCCTCTCCCGCCATGACCCAGATCTCGAGCAACGCAGCGACCCAGAGCCAGATTCCGGCGACCTCCGCCGCCCCGACCTCCGCCGCCCCGACCTCCGCCGCCCCGACCTCGAACCT
>JANPOM010000366.1:0-2624 GCA_031427995.1 Anaeromyxobacter sp.
CGCCCGGGAAGCGTTGGGGGCGCTCCCCGGCCCATCGTCGAGCAGCCCGGCCTCGCGGAAGCTCAGCTTGCGGGGAGGAGGCGCGGTGGCGCAGCCGGCCGTCCCGGCCAGGGCGACGAGGAGCGCGACCGACGGGGCGGAGGCGAAGAACCGAGGGGTGGAAGCCGACCGGGGCACGGCCCGATGCTCGCACGGCCTGACCCGGCGGGAAAATCCCCATCCGGACAGCCCCTTCCGGACATCCCGCACCACCAACCGCCCGGGCCGGTCACGCAACCAGGGCCGGACCGGTGCGCCCCTCAACCACCGAGCACCCTCGCCAGCCGGCGCCCCGCCTCCTCGATCTCGGCGGCCGAGACGTCGAGGTGGGTGATGAAACGGACCAGGTCGGGGCGGGAGCCCTCCGGCAGCCCGAGCACCCCAGCCGCGGAAAAGCGCTGAACCAGCTCGGGGGCGCTCTGCTCCTCGAAGATGGCGAAGACCAGGTTGGTGTCGACCGGGTGGAGCAGCTTCGCCCCAGGGAGCGCCGCCACCAACTGGCCGAGCCGCCTGGCGTTGGCATGGTCTTCGGTGAGCCGGGACCGGTGGTGCTCGAGCGCGTGGAGACCGGCCGCCGCGAGGATGCCGGCCTGGCGCATGCCGCCTCCGAGCCGCTTGCGCAGCCGGCGCGCCGCGGCCACCTGGTCGCGCGGGCCGCAGAGCACCGAGCCGACCGGGGCCCCCAGCCCCTTCGACAGGCAGACCGAGACCAGCGTGGCCGGCGCGGCGTAGTCGGCGAGAGAGACGCCCGAGGCGGCCGAGGCGTTCCAGAGCCGGGCGCCATCCATGTAGAGGTCGAGGCCGTGCTTGCGCGCCAGCGCGCCGAGCGCTTGCACCCGAGCCAGCGGATAGACCGCGCCGCCGCCGCGGTTGTGGGTGTTCTCGATCTCGATGACGCGGGTGCGCGGGTAGTGGTCGGCCACCGGCCGGAGCGCCGCCTCGACGTCGGCCGGTTCGAGGATGCCGCGCGGCGCGGCGATGGCGCGCGGCTGGACCCCCCAGAGCGCGGCCAATCCGCCACCTTCGAAGGAGATGCAGTGGGCGGCGGCGTCGCAGACCACCTCGTCGCCGGGGCGGGTGAGGGTGCCGAGCGCGAGCTGGTTGGCCATGGTCCCGGAGGGGACGAAGAGGCCTGCCTCCTTGCCGAGCAGCTCGGCGACGGCCGCCTGCAGCCGGTTGACGGTCGGGTCCTCGCCGAAGACGTCGTCGCCCACCTCGGCGCTGGCCATGGCGGCGCGCATCGCCTCGGTCGGCCGGGTGACGGTGTCGGAGCGGAGGTCGATGGTGGTCATGCGGTTCTCCCGGGATGGACGGCGCGGGATGCTAGCATCCACCCCCTCATGGCGGCACGGGGCCCGGCCAAGTCCGGTTCGAAGGCGGGTCCGAGGCCGAGGGCCCGAGGCCGGAGGTTCACCGGGGTGCAGCGGGCCCGGGCGCTCGAGGTGATTCGGCGGCTCGACTCCGCCATGCCGGATGCGCGCATCGAGCTCGACTTCACGACCGACCTGCAGCTGCTGGTGGCGGTGGTCCTCTCGGCCCAGTCGACCGACAAGGGGGTCAACCGGGCCACGCCGGGCCTGTTCGCCGCCTACCCCGACGCAGCCACGCTGGCCCGGGCCGCGCCGGAAGAGCTCTGGCCGCACATCCGGACGCTCGGGCTCTTCCGCAACAAGGCCAGGGCGATGGTGGCGGCGGCGCGGCGGATCGTCGAGGTGCACGGCGGCGTGGTGCCGCGGACGCGGGCGGAGCTGGAGGCACTGCCGGGAGTGGGGCAGAAGTCGGCCGGCGTCATCCTGGTGCAGCAGGGGGTGGAGGCGGCCTTCCCGGTCGACACGCACGTGGGGCGGCTGGCGCGCCGGCTCGGCTTCACCCGGCAGCTGGCGCCGGGCAAGGTCGAGGCCGAGCTGCGCGAGCTCTTCCCTCGCGATTGGTGGGCCCACGGACACCAGCTGCTGGTCTGGCACGGTCGCCGCTGCTGCACGGCGCGGGCGCCGGCCTGCGAGCGCTGCCCGGTGGCGGCGATCTGCCCGCGGATCGGCCTGAAGCGAGCGGCGGGGTAGGGCGCATCCCCTGCTCCGCGAATGCCGGCATCGACTGTCAGCAGGCTGGTGGTCAGGTGGGTGCTCTCGCGTGGCCGGGGGGCGCGTTGGCGCGCCGGGGTGGCGCGTGCTATTCCCCGTGGCGCTGGAGCCGTCCGGACGAACGCGTCAGAACTCGTGTCTGCCGAGGAAAGTCCGGGCACCAGAGGGCAAGGTGCCGGTCAACGACCGGTCGGGGCGACCCGCAGGAAAGTGCCACAGAGAGCAGACCGCCGAACGGCGCCGCGAGGCGTGCGTGGCAAGGGTGAAAGGGTGCGGTAAGAGCGCACCGCGCTCCCGGTGACGGGGGCGGCACGGCAAACCCCACCTGGTGCAAGGGCAAATAGGGAGGCTGCTCCGCCGCGAGGCGGGGCGAAGAGCGGCCCGCTCGACGCCTCCGGGTTCAGCCCGCTCGAGGCGCGCGGCAACGCGCGTCCTAGATGAATGTTCGTCGCCGCGGGGCAACTCGCGGAACAGAACCCGGCTTACAGGGCGGCTCCGGCATTT
>JANPOM010000367.1:0-2003 GCA_031427995.1 Anaeromyxobacter sp.
GCAAGCATGACCCTCGCGACTTCCAGGTCCCTCCTCTCCGAAGTCATTCGCTCCTCGGGCGACCTCGTCACTGTTGACGCCGCTTGCGCCGTGCTCGGCAACGACCGCGTCGCCGCCGCCAAGACGCTGGCCAGGTGGGCCAGGCAGGGCTGGCTCAAGCGCCTCCGCCGCGGCCTCTACGCGGTGGTCCCGCTCGCCGCACGTCCCGTGGACAGCGCTGTCGAGGACGCTTGGCGTCTCGTCCCCCGGCTCTTTTCCCCTGGCTACATCGGTGGCGCGACAGCGGCCCACCACTGGGACCTCACGGAGCAGCTCTTTCGGAGCACTTTCGTCTTCACGGCGAGGAAGATCAGGAAGCGCGAACTGGATGTGCACGGCTCCCCCTTCGTCCTGCGCCATCGCGCCGGGCGGCTGCTCTTCGGAACGAAGTCGGTCTGGCGAGGTACGACAAAGGTCGATGTCTCCGACCTCCACCGCACCATCGTCGACATGCTGGACGACCCCTCGACCGGGGGTGGCATCCGGCAGGTGGCCGACTGCCTGCACGCCTATCTCGGGAACCGCGAGGCGGACCCGGCGGTCTTGCTCGACTATGCCGGGCGCATCGGCAACGGCTCCATCTACAAGCGCCTGGGCTTCCTCCTCGAGCGCGAGGGCAAGGCGGCCGCCACCGTCACTGCGTGTCGCGAGCGGCTCACGGAGGGCGCCGTGAAGCTGGATCCCGGCGTCCCCTCTCCGCGCCTCATTACCCGGTGGCGCCTCTGGGTGCCCGAGGCGTGGAAGGCGGCCACCCGTGATTGAGCGGCAGGAGGTCATGTCACTGGCCACTGACCTCTCGCTCGCGGCCGGTGTCATCGAGAAGGACTATGTGCTCGGCTGGATCCTCGCGGGCATCTATGCCGACCCGGAACTGGCTGCGGCATGGGTATTCAAGGGGGGGACCTGCCTCAAGAAGTGCTTCTTTGAGACCTATCGATTCTCGGAGGACCTGGACTTCACCGTCTCAGCTGAAGCGCATCTCAGCGAAGCCTTCCTCAAGGACCGGTTCTCCAGTCGATCAGCCACCCCTACTCGGACCTGCCGGCTGGCGGTCTCGTGGCTCGCTGCTACGCCTTCCCCGAGATCTTCGCCGAGAAGACCAGGGCGCTCGGAGAGCGAGGCCGCCCGCGGGACCTGTACGACGTCGTGAACCTGTTCAGGAATGACGAACGTCGCCCGGCCGCCTCCTTGGTGCTCGATGTCCTCGGCAAGAAGTGCAGGTTCAAGGATGTCCCGCTACCCACCGTCGGTGCGCTGGTGACGGCAGAGCCAGAGCTGCGCGCCGAGTGGGCGGCGATGCTGGGCCACCAACTCCATGTGCTGCCTCCCTTCGACTCCTACTGGGAGACCCTGCCTGCATTCTTCAAGTGGCTTGAGACGGGAGTGGCGCCGAGCCAGCCGGGGCCAGTGCCGATCAAGGTTGGAGACAATGTCATCCGGCCCGCCCTGGGACGCATGGGCGCAAGCGGGATGCCGCACGCTCGCGAGTTCGAGACCATCCGCTCGGCAGCTGCGAACCGGCTCTGCGTGGACCTGGGCTACCTGGACTCCGTTCGTCGCATCGAGCCGTATTCGCTGCGCCGAAGCTCGGGAGGCGCGCTTCTCCTCATGGCCGTTCGTGCTGACAGCGGCGAGTCTCGAACCTATCGCATGGACCAGATCCAGAGCGTCTCCGTTACGGGCCAGGTCTTCACTCCGCGCTTTGCGATCGAGCTCGCGGCCGCCGACCTCGCCATTCGACCGATAGTCAGTCGGTTCGGAGGAGACGCCTCCCGCTCATACTCGGCGAAGCCGGCCGTTCCCAGACGCGAAGCACGGCAGCCGCGGCCAGCTCGGGGAGTGGGCCTGACCTACGTCTTCCAGTGCGGGCTCTGCGGCAAGAAGTTCAGCCGCCAGACGAACGATGGAGTCTTGAATGCCCACAAACAGCCGGGTGGCCTTCCTTGTTCAGGGCGTACCGGCTT
>JANPOM010000368.1:0-3318 GCA_031427995.1 Anaeromyxobacter sp.
GAGGCGGCCGAGCTGGATGGCGAGCTGGAGTACGCCCGGGCGCGCGACAAGGCAGACAAGAGCCTCGACGCCTACAAGTTCTACGTGAACGCCCTCTACGTCGCCATGACGCGAGCGGTGAGGTCGCTGGTGATGATCGAGTCCGACCCCGGCCACCCGCTCCTCGCGCTCCTGGCCGTCGGTCAGGCTGCCGATCGAGTCGAGCTGGCCGCCGAGGAGTCGTCGCGGGAGGAGTGGCAGCGCGAGGCGCGGCGGCTCGAGCTGCAGGGCAAGGCCGAGCAGGCCGAGCAGATTCGGCGCGAGATCCTGGAGGTCCGCCCGGTCCCCTGGGCCGTGGCCGACGCGGCGGCGCTGGCCGGTCTCCGGGCCCGGGCGCTCGGCCCGGGTCCGCTCGACAAGGCCGCGCAGCAGCTCCTCTTCGAGTTCGCGGTGACCTACGACGTCGAGGCGCTCCTGCCGTGGCTGGTGGCCGCCGGCTTCCGCCACGCGCGGAAGGCGGAGTCTGGGCGCGCCTACATCGAGGACATCCACTACGCCGAGTACCGGAAGCGGCGCTCCCCGCTTCTCCAGGACCAGCTCCGCACCTACGGCCTCGACTTCCGCAACCCACTCAACGAGACCCCGCTCATGGTGGCGGCCCGGCTCGGCCGCCACGAGCTGGTGACCGAGCTGCTGGCTCTGGGCGCCGACGGTGAGGCCACCGACTCGGCTGGGCGGACCGCGCTGCGGGTGGCGCTGGCGGCCTGGCTCGATCAGCGCGGCGTCAAGGCGGCCGCCTTCCAGAAGGTGTGGGAGGAGCTGGCCACGGCGCCGCTCAAGGTGAAGCTCGGCGATCGGATGGTGAAGCTCGACCCGTCCACCGGCGAGTGGTTCCTCGTGCAACTCTGCCTGGTGCAGGTCCGGCGCCTGGCGGATGGCGCGGCCCGCGAGGGCGCGCTGCCGTTGATCGACGCCCCCGGCCTGGCCCGACTGGTCGCCGGCCTGCCGCCCGGCACCCTGGCCAACTACCGGCGGCGGCGGGAGTACCTGTCCTCCCTCCTCGCCAAGAATGAACTCGGCTCGACCAATCCCTACAGCCGCCGCATTTTCCTGCGGGTGCGGCGCGGCGCCTACGCCCTCTGCCCGGCGCTCGAGGTCGAGGTGAAGGGGGCATGGGTCCCAGTCGGCGACCTGATGGGGCTCCCCGCGCTCTTCGAGGCCATCGGACCCGAGGCGGCACCGCTCGCGAGGTGGATGGCGGAGGTTCGCGCCGAGCTGGCGTCGCCCGCCGTGCCTGAGAAGGACGAGCCGAGCGTGGGCGAGGGGTGACCGAAGCAGGTGACGTCGCCCGTGACGTCCCCGCTCCGGGCCGTCACGAGGCGGCGTCCGGTGCTCCTGGCCCCTTCCACGGGTCGCCGGGGAGCAACGACAGGATCTCGCGGCCGACGCGCATTCCGGCGTCCGCCGCGTCGTAGGTGGCAGCGGCCCCCGTCACGAGCAGCGGGCCGATGTCGCTCATGAAGGCCTGGTCGCTCAGCTTCGCGGCGAGATTCTCCTCGAACTCGGCCCGCGACACCCGCCGCCCGGCGCCAGCCAGGTAGGTGCCGAAGCAGCGAGCGATCTGGCCGGCGTCGATGGACGGGACGCGGGCCAGGGTCGTCGCGAGGTCGAAGAGGTCGCGTCCCTTCTTGCGCTGGTAGAGCGCTCTCAGCTTGGTGCCGAGGAGCTCCTCCAGCGCGTAGATGCGAACGCCCACACGACCGGCGAACCAAGGATTCTCGACTGCGAACGTCCGCTCCTCGAGCGGCAGCACGTGGAGGTGCTCCCGGGTGTTGATCTCGATCTTGAGCCGGAGCGGCGTCGTCGGCGGGGCCTCGGACTCGAACCGGTAGATGAAGCGGACGGCGGCGGCGGTCTGCTCCCGCCTTGGCTTGCCGAGCCAGGGGTCCAGCGTGTCGCGGAGGGCGCTCATGACCGGGCCGATGGCGCCCGGTGACGCCTGGACGAGGTCGATGTCTTCCGAGTATCGCGCGGCCGGAGCGAGGACGACCTTGTGAAGCGCCGTGCCACCGCGGAAGAGCAGGGTCGAGGCGAGGATCGGATGCCGGAAGATCTCGACGATGGCCCGGGAGAGGACGAGGTCCTGCTCGACCTGCGCGTCCGAGGCCCACGGCGCGCGCTCACGCCATGCCGTGATGTGCGCGCGAGGGATCATCGGTCGATCTCCACCGGCTCGTTCACGCTGACCCGCCACTTCGGGTCCTCCTCCTGGATCGGTCGCTGGGAACCTGGGCGGAGCAGGACCCGGCGCGGTCGCTGCCCGGAGATCCAGGCGGCCATGGGCTTCGCGGCGGAGGCGGCGCCCACCGCATCGAGGATGTGGCCGAGCCGCTGCACATGGCCGATCTCGACATCCTTGCGGGCCGCCGCGAGAAGTCTCTTCGCATCGAGCTTCTCGGCCAGTTCCGAGAGGACGGTTGCGACGTTGTCGAGCTGGCCGGCGCGCTTGACGTATCGGACGAGGTCGACGGCGGTTGCCTCCGGGGTGGAGACACGCATCGAGCCGGTCTGAGTCTTCATGTCGACCACCGGAGTCGAGCCCGCGGTCGCCTTGGTGAAGAACCGAATGCGCACCCGTCCCGCCTTGGCCGATCGGAGTGGCCCATCGGTCACGACCTGGAACTCCTGGGGTTGCTGGTGGGCCGAGCCGTGGAGCGCTGCGGCTGATAGCAGGCCCACGTAGTAGGTCTTGCCTTCGAAGCGCATGAGGTCCGCGATGAACCAGTCAGGTGGGGGCGCCCCAGAACTCCGGTATTCGGCCGGGACGATGACGTAGAAGCCGCGGCGCGGAACCGCGAGTCGTCCCTTGGTGGAGAGGCGGCGAACGGCTGCCTCCAGCGCCTCGGGGGTGGAGCCAAGTTCCTCCAGGCCCTCTGCGCGGTCGAAGGTGTAGCGCCCACGCCCTTGGAGGGCGTCCACGAAGGCTGAGAGACGCAGGTTGGAGGCCTTGCGGGGCATATGCACAAACCGATGGAAAGCGTCGGGTTCTGCGAAATCATTGCATACCGCCAATCGGTGGCTTCTGCAAACGCGAGAGCGCCAACTCGAACGCCTGTGCCTCGCCAATATACCGTTCGTCCGTGTTGGGGCGACCTCAGACGCTGGGGCGATGCGAGGGCGCGAGGCACACGAGGTCCGCGAAGATTCGGAATGGCCGGCCGAGTCGAATTCCGGGCAAGACTCTCGCGTTCGATCGCGCGAAACGTTCGGCAGAACGAGAAGGTCGGCCAGATTCTCGGCTACGCCGCCTGGCGCCAGGCGTAGCGGTGATGCAGGCCG
>JANPOM010000369.1:0-2176 GCA_031427995.1 Anaeromyxobacter sp.
GATCTACTACGCTTCCGCTGCTCCCTCCTCGGGCGCCAGCCTCGCTTCGGTCTCGGCGCTCTCGTCGAGTCATCAAGCCTGGGTCGGGGCACTAGTGCCCCGACCTTCCCCGGCCTTAGTGGCAACCTCGGAGCACTGCCGACGGGGCTGGCCGGGGTGCTAGTCTGAAGTTCCCGTTTGCCGAACCCCTCCTGAACGATCTGAGCCCCCTGCGCCGCAACGGTTCGGCGCTGGAGGGCGGCGTCTTGGGCTGCCGATATGTAGCCATGTAAGGTAGCACCCTGAGCTTGCCAGAGGCGATATCATGTGTTATGGAGTCCCATGCACATCGATGTCGTGCCGAACCGCGGCTCCCGCCCAGCGTACCTGCTGCGTGAGTCCTTCCGCGAGGGCAACAAGGTTCGAAAGCGCACGCTCGCCAACCTCTCCTCGCTCGCCGACGACCAGGTCGAGGCCATCCGGCGCGTCCTGCGTGGCGAGAGCCTCGCGCCGGTCACGGATCTCTTCGAGGTGGTCGCCTCCCGCATCCACGGAGACACCCACGCGGTACTGGCCGCCATGAAGCGGCTACGAATACGTGAGTTGCTGTCTTCCCGCCCGTCCTGGGAGGCGGATGTGGTGATGGGAATGGTGGCCGCCCGGCTGGTGGCTCCCCACACCAAGCTTGCCACGACCCGATGGTGGCATACCCGCACGTTGCCCGAGGACCTGCGTATCGGGCACGCCAAGGAAGACGTCCTGTATCTGGCCATGGATTGGCTGCTCGACCACCAGGCGACGATCGAGAAGAAGCTTGCGACGCGCCATCTCAAGGACGGCGGCCTGGCCCTCTACGACCTCTCCTCCAGCTACTTCGAGGGGAAGACCTGCCCGCTCGCCGCGATCGGCCACAACCGGGACGGCAAGAGGAACAAGCTCCAGGTCAACTACGGGCTCTTGACGGACCGGCGCGGCTGCCCGGTGGCGGTGTCGGTCTACGAGGGGAACACCGGCGACGCGAAGACGCTCATGCCACAGGTGGAGAAGCTGAAGAACGACTTCGGCCTGGAGCGGGTGGTGCTGGTCGGCGACCGCGGGATGATCGGGCAGGCCGCGGTGAATGACCTACGCAACATCGCGGGGCTCGAGTGGATCACTGCGCTGAAGAGCAGCCAGATCCGGGCGCTCGTCGAAGGCGGAGCGCTGCAACTCGGGTTGTTCGACAAGAGGAACCTCTTCGAACTCAGGCACCCGGACTACCCGGGCGAGCGCCTGATGGCGTGCCGCAACGTGGAACTCGGCAAGCTGCGCGCGCACAAGCGGCAGTCGCTCCTCGAGGCGACGACGAAGGAGCTCGAGAAGGTCCGCGCCATGGTGGGGCGAGGCGACCTTCGCGGGGCGGGGAAGATCGGTGTCCGGGCCGGTCGCGTCGTCAACAAGTACAAGGTCGCCAAGCACTTCGAACTCACCATCGACGACGCCCGCTTCGACTTCCTGCTTCGCGAGGAGAACGTCGTTGCCGAGGCGGCGCTCGACGGCATCTACGTGATCCGCACCAGCCTCTCCAAGGGCCAGATGAGCACCGCCGAGACCGTGCGCAGCTACAAGTCGCTCGCCGAGGTCGAGCGTGCCTTCCGGACCCTCAAGACCGTCGACCTCGAGATCCGGCCCATCCACCACCGGCTCGCCAACCGCGTGCGTGCCCACATCTTCCTCTGCATGCTCGCCTACTACGTCGAGTGGCACATGCGCGAGGCCTGGCGCCCGCTGCTCTTCGCCGACGAGGACCTGGCGGCGAAAGCTACCCGGGACCCTGTGGCGCCGGCCAAGCGGTCGGCGGCGGCCATCGAGAAGGTCGTGACGAAGACCCTGCCGGACGGCACGCCCGCCCACTCCTTCCGCTCCCTCGTGGAAGATCTCTCCACCATCGTGCGCAACACCTGTCGGGCTCCGGGTTCGCCCAGCACCCCGACCTTCACGGTCGTCACCACCCCCACCGCAGTACAGCAGCGGGCCATGGACCTCCTGGAGAAGATCACCGCGTAGCCAGAACGCCCGCACCCTGGCCGCCACTTTCCACCCGGATTGACAGGTGAATCCTGCGTGGCTCAATACGGAACTTCAGCCTAAGTGCTCATCACTGGTCGTCTCTAAAGGAGACATCTGCGTCTACCCCGTCGTCCGCGACGCCGCCGAG
>JANPOM010000370.1:0-14851 GCA_031427995.1 Anaeromyxobacter sp.
CCCCACTGGTGCGAGGTGAAGAGCACCGTCTGGCCGTGCTGCCGGCGCTGCTCCACCAGGCCGTAGAAAGAGCAGAGGCCATCGGCGTCCAGGGAAGAGGTGGGCTCGTCGAGGAGCAGCACCGGTGCGTTGGGAAGCGCCGCCACCGCCAGCCCCAGCCGCTGGGTCATGCCTCCGGAGTAGGTGCCCACCTGCCGCCCGGCCGCGCCGTTGAGCGCCGCCACCCGGAGCACCTCGTCGGTCCGTGCCGGCTCGACACCGCGCAGCAGGCGGTAGAACTCCACCACCTCCCGCCCCGTGAGCAGGTCGGGAAAGGAGACCTTCTGGGGCAGGAAGGAGAGCACCCGGCGGGCGCCAGGCAACGTCGCCGGAAGGCCGGGCTCGCCGACCAGCACCTGGCCCGAGGACGGGCGCAGCAGCCCGGCGGCCGCCTTGAGGGAGGTGGTCTTGCCCGAGCCGTTGGGGCCGAGGAGCGCCACCACCTCACCAGCCCGGACCGCCAGGGTCAGCGCCCGCACGGCCTGGTGCGTGCCGAACGACTTGGCCAGGGCCTCGAAGCGAATCATGCGAGCCCCCAGCGCCACCGGCGCCCCGCACCGAGGGCAGCCAGCCCAGCACCGAGGAGGCCCAGGGCGGCGGCCAGGCCCCAGGGATCGAGGCGCCGCCCTAGCCGTGCCGGCGCCGGGACGTTCGGGAGCGCCGGCGGCCGGGCCAGCGGGGAAGCGTCGGACACCTGGATGGCTTGCAGTACCGGGAAGGCCCGCTCGGCCGCCGAGAGCGCCAGCGCCGCAGGGCTCTGCGCCATCAGGTCGGCGGCGGTGAGGTTGCCCCGCAGGTGGTCGAAGAGGCTCCCCAGGATGTAGGGGCGATCGCTGCGCCCGTCGCCGTCGAGATCCGGAGCGTCGTTCTCCGACCAATAGTTGCCGTCGAAGCGCGTGTCGGTGCGGCGTGCGAACAGCGCCAGCGGGGAGAGGTTGCCGATGAAGGCGTTCCCCTCGAACCGGTTCTGGGTGCTGGAGCCATACAGCACCACCGCGATGTCCGACTGCGCCAGGACGTTGCGTCGGAAGACGTTGCGCTGCGATCCCTCGAGGAAGACCCCGCGTGCGTTGTCGGCGATGAGGTTGTCCTCGGCCACCGAATCGCTGAGGTCCTTGAAGAGCAGCCCCACCGAGGCGAAGCCGCGGTTGTGGAGGAAGCGGTTCCGGCGGAACTGGATGCGCGTGGAGAACATCAGGACCGCGCCCGCGGCCGAGTGCTCGAAGAGGTTGTCCTCGAAGAGGTTGTCGTCCGAGTTCATGTAGTGCAGCCCATAACGCAGATGCCGGGCCCGGTTCGAACGGATCACGCCCTTGGACGCGTTCTGGATGTAGATGCCGTCGCGTGCGTCGGCGATGTCGTTGCCAACGAAGGTGAAGCCGTCGGTGTTCCAGATGTGGATCCCGGACCCCTTCTCGCCGACCTCGCGGCCTGGGATGCCCCGGATGACGCAGTTCTCGACGCGTACACCCGGCCCCTCCCGGACATAGACGCCGAAGAGGGTGTTGCCGATGTGACAGTCGCGGACCACGGCGCCGGGGGCGGCCACGTGCACGCCTGCCGAATCGGACGACAGGTCACCCCCGCCCCGGCCGTCGATGTCGAAACCCTCCACCACCACGCCCGGAGCCCGGACGCGGACCACGCTGCCCTTCCCCGAGCCGATGAGCATGGGGCGCCCCCTGCCGACCAGGCGCATGGGCCGGTCGAGGTAGAGGTCGCCGCGGTAGGTGCCCGGCGCCACCTCCACCACGGCGCCAGGCGCGGCGGCGTCGACGCGGGCCTGCAGTGGCGAGAGGTCGGCAAGGGCCGGGCGGCCCTCCAGGTTGCCTGGGAGCACGGCCGCCATGTCTCCTGCCACCGACAGGACCGCGGCGAGGACCAGGACGAGAGCCGGGGTCATGGCGGGCCTAGGACCCACTCCCCACGACAGCCTCGACGCCTGCGCGGCGGGCCGCGCGCCAGGAGAGGGCCAGGGCCATGAACAGGGACAGCGCCACCCCGCCGAGCGCCCAGGAGGCGAACGAAGGGTAGGAGTAGACCTCGAAGTTGGCGAGCTGCTTGCCCCCGAAAAGCGGCGGCATGAAGGGAGGGACCTTCACCGCGGCGGTAGGATCCAGATTGTGGCCGTACGACCAGAGCTTGTAAGCGAAGGACCACATGGAGAAGCCGCTGAAGTAGGCGAACAGCACGGTCACGTCGATGAGGTATCCCACCGTCCCGAGCATCACCGCCCGGAGGAAGAGCAGACCGAAGGCCCCGATGACGAAGGGCAACCAGAGGAACTCGGTGAAGTCCTCGGTCACCAGGTCCCTCATGCCGATGTAGTGATTGAGGAGATTGATCTCCCTGGTGTCCTGGCCGTGGTGCCCGCCCTCCAGCTTGTAGCTGTAGATGTCCAGCCGCAGCCCCTCCTGGTACTGGGGCGCGAACATGGTCAGCCGCCAGAGCGGCGACACCATGGCAGGCACCAGCAGCAGCGTGGCCAGGAGGAGAAGCCCCCGCGGACCGAGCCCAAGTGGTGACTTGAGGAAGCGGTCGCTTTTCTCGAAGAATGATCTCACGGGGATCTCCGGCCGCCGGTTACTTGGGCTTCACGATGAGGTAGCCCTGCATCTCCTGGTGGAGCGCCGAGCAGAAGTTGGTGCAGTAATAGGGGAAGACGCCGGGGCGGTCGAGCTTGAGCGTCACCGTCTTGGTCTCGCCCGGATCGACGACGATGTTTGTGTTCCAGTCGAGCAGCCCGAAGCCGTGGAGCTCGTCGGTGGTCTGCTCGATGTTGGTGAGCGCGAAGGTCACGGTGTCGCCCTCCTTCACCTCCACCGAGGTGGGCGTGATGGTGGAGCGGACCAGCACCGCCTTGACGATCACCTTGTTGCCCTGGCGCGTAACGCCTGCGTCCTTGACGTCCCAGACCGCCAGCGGGTGCTTGTTCTCCTCCTTGGGATAGACCTCGATGGCCTTGATCTTGTCGGCCTTGATCATCTGGGCGTAGTGCGGCTCGGGCTCGGTGAAGGCGTCGTAGAGGAGCTTCATCTTCTCCTCGGCGATGTCCACCAGCTGGAACGACTCGGGTTGCGACGGGCCCACCGGGAGGTGGCGGCCGTGCGAGAGCTTGTTGAGGCCGACCAGGTACTTCCCGTCGGGGCTGACGGTGTCACCCTCGGCGGCCGCGAGATGGCCGATGGAGTAGCTCATGGGCACCTTGTCGACGACCTCCCAGGTCCCCAGCTTCCACTTGACGATGGCGCTGTCCACGAAGAGCGAGGTGTAGGCCCAGTTGTCCGGCCCGAACTGGGTGTGAAGCGGCCCAAGCCCCACCTGCACCTCGGCGTCCTTGATCGACTCGTACTTGAGGACCGGGATCCCGTCCTCCTCGCCGGTGAAGTCCTTGTTCTTGATGGCGGTCAGCACCTTCTCGAAGTTGAAGGCGGTGGTGATGCCGGCCAGCTTGCCGGAGCCGATGACCCACTTCCCGGTGGGGGAGACGTCCACGCCGTGAGGGGACTTGCCGCAGGGCATCAGATAGACGAAGCCCGGGACCTTCTTGGGATCGAGCACCTTGACGCCGCCGATAAGGTCGCCCTTGCCGTCATTGGCGTGCTTCTCGGCGTCGCGCCAGTTGATGGCGACGATGTAGTCGCGATCCCGCTGCGAGGCCGTGACCTCCAGCTTTCCGGTGGCGCGCTCGGCGTTGTAGGCGGACAGGAAGAACCAACCGTCGGAGACCCCCTTGCCGGCGTCGCCGATGTCCCAGTGCATGGGCGGCAGCAGCACCTGCCACCCCAGGGCCATGGCGCCGGTCTTGGGGTCGATCTTGATGCCGGCCGCCACGCCCTTGAACTCGCTGGCGAACTTCTCCATGGTCGCGTAGGTCCCCTTGGGGATGGGGATGGGGAACCGCGACGCCATGATGGCGTATTCGGTGTTGGGCGTGACGAACGACGAGCCATGGTTGCCGGAGACGTTGGGCACCGGCCCGAAGATCTCCTTGGTCTTGAAGTCACGCAGGTCGATGCGGGCCACGCGGCCGTTCATCTCGTTGATGAAAAGCCAGCGGCCGTCGTAGTCGCCCTTGGTCTCGGAGAGCGCCGGGTGGTGGGCGTCGCCCCAGGTGAAGCGGCCGAGCATCTTCTTGGAGTCGTCGTCGAAGCCGTAGCCGGTGCCGGGATACGGAGTGAAGACCGGGATGGTGGAGAGGTGACGCATCGACGGCACGCCGTGGACGAAGATCTGCCCGGAGTGGCCTCCCGACGAGAACAGGTAGTACTCGTCGAGGTCGCCCGGAGCGACGTAGGTCTTCATGGCCGCGACCTGGAGGTCGGAGGCCGCGGTGGGAGCCTTCTTCGAGGCGGTGGGAGCGGACGGCGCGCACCGGGTCAGGAGCAGGGCGCCCGCCAGCAGCCCCACGGCGGCCATGCTGCGTTTCGAAAGCGTCGTCATCTTGTCCATGTGTCTTTCCTTTCCTTGGGGATTCACGGCAAATGACTCAGGGTGCGGCCGTGCCGGCCGCCTTCTGCTTCTGGTGCTCGGCGAAGGCCTCGCGGAGCTTCTGGATGGCCACCGCTTTCTCCTCGGGAGAAAGGATGATCTGGCGAGACAGCACCACGGCCATGGTCCCGGAGGGTGTGTCCAGGAAGTCGTCGATGGTCCTGCCGAAGCGCTTCTGGACGTCCTCGACCGCGATCGAGAGGTCAGGACCGATCTGCGCCGGGCTCCTCACGCCAAGGGAGGAGATCGAGTGGCAGACGAAGCACCCGGTCTTGACGAACCAGGCGCCGGGGCCGGTGGCCATCTTGCGTTCGGTCTCGACCTCCTCGACGGTCTGCGGGTCGGTGCGGGGAGCGCCGGCCAGGAAGGTGGCCGGCACCGGCGAGCGGCGCCACGACAGGACCAGCATGGCCAGCGCCTGGGCCTCCTTGGTGCTGAAGTTGAACTGGGGCATGACCGTGTCCTGCACCAGTGCCCGCGGCTCCTTGAAGTGGGCCACGTGCCAGGCGAACGAGGTCTTCTGGCCGTAGAGGCGGCTGAAGTCGTACTGCTCGGCCGCCTTCTCTCCCGCGAAGGTGAGGTCCGGGCCGATGCTGCCCCCGCGGCCGTTGATGACGTGGCAGGCGCGGCACCCCTTGTCCTTCAGCAGGACCTTGGCCAGGTTGATGGCGTCGGCGCCCTTGGTCTCGCGGTCGTAGCGGTGGCAGACGTTGCAGTTCATCTGCTGGAGCGCGCCCTTCTCCACCAGGTTGTAGCTCTCGCCCATGGCCCGGGAGAGCAAGGGCTCCTCCCAGTAGGCCACCGGACCGTGGGCCTCGGGCGCGTCGATGGCGTACCCCTGGCCTCCGTGACAGGCGCTGCAGCCGAACCGCTCCGGCGGATGGGAACGGAGGATGGCCTCCGGGTGAGTCCGGAAAGGCTCCTCGGCGTCCTCGAAGCCCTTCCACTTGGTGGCCTGGTGGCAGGTGATGCAGCGGTCGGCCCGCTGCATCTCGGGCACCCAGACCTGCTGCAGGCCGGACGGAACCGCCGCCGCCTTGCCGGCGCCGAACTTGGCGGCCACCCGTTTCCTGAACTCGGCCTGGTAGTAACGCCAATCGTGGGCGCGGTCGCTGCGCACGAAGAGCACGGTGGAGACGACCAACAGGACGCCGATGACGGCCAGGATGGCGCGGTCGCGCTGGCGGAACGGCGATGGGGAACGCTTCTCCATGTTCAGATCCTCGTCGGCAGTTCGATCCAGGCCTGCCAGGGCCAGTAAAGCTGCCAGTAGGGTCCGCGGCAGAAGGTGCCGATGAAGGTGAGCACCAGCACTCCCAGCACGATGAGCAGGAAGACCAGGTTCTGTCTCTGGCGGGTCTGGGGGAACCAGCGACCGGCTGCCGCCGTCGGGCTCCGGTCCAGCCAGGGCCAAGCGCCGAGCAAGCCGACCATGATCCCCGGCAGGATGACGCCGCCGAGGAAGGCCCCGTTCACCGTGAAGGAGCCGATCTTGATGGTGGTGTCGGTCACGATCTCCTGCAGCCAGAGGAAGTACCAGGGCGCCTTGGCCGGATTGGGTGTGACCAGCGCGTTGGCCGCCTCCTCCAGCGGCGAGTGCACGAACACCGAGAGGATGCTCATGGCCGCTATGGTGCCGAGCACGACGATGGCGATACGCCTGGTCAGATCCGGGATGGAGCTGACGGTGGTATCCGCGGCCTCGAGCGAGGAGGCGCGGATGGTCGGGCCGGTGCCGCGGGCGATACCGAGGAGCGTATAGGTCTTGGTCGGGCCGGGCGGGACCTCGGCCCTTGCCGGCAGCGACGCCGCGTGGTCGGCGCTGGCGAGCCCTCCGTCCTTGCGGATTCGCCACATGTGGTAGGCGAAGAGGACCCCGAGCCCTCCGGGCAGCACGATGACGTGGAGGACGTAGAAGCGGATCAGCGTGGCCTGGTCGATGTTCCGCCCGCCCAGCAGCAGCTCGCGGATCTGCGGCCCCACCCATGGCACGGCCGAGGCGATGTTGGTGCCCACCGTGACCGCCCAGAAGGCGAGCTGGTCCCAGGGGAGCAGGTAGCCGGTGAAGCTCAGGAAGAGGGTCAGCAGCAACATGGCGATGCCCATCAGCCAGTTCCACTCCCGGTGCTGACCGCGGCCCAGACCGTTCTTGTAGGCGCCGGTGAGGAAGACGCGGACCAGGTGGAGGAAGACGGCCACCACCATGAAGTGGGCGCCAAAGCGGTGCACCGAGCGGATCCAGTAGCCGAAGGTGACGACGAACTCGATGTCCTTCACCGAGCCGTAGGCCCGCTCGACCGAGGGTACGTACAGGAAGAGGAGAGGGAGGCCGGAGAGGACCAGCAGCAGCAGCAGGGCTGCCGAGATGGTCCCGAGCCAGAGCGAGTAGCGCCAGGCCAGTGAGTCCTTCATGGCCTTGGCAGGGAACCAGTGGAAGATGAAGTTGGAGACGATGGCGTCGCCGGCCTGCCGGTCCGAGGCGGGGCGGAGGCTCCAGAGCGGTCGCGGGTGGACGCCCGGGGCTTGCGGCTTTTCGGTTTCTGGAGTCTGGGCCAAGGTTCGCCTCCTCAGGCGAGGGTGAGGCGGAAGCTGCGCTCGACAGGCCGCGCCAGGTCCACCACCAGTTGCCCGTCATCGGTGGCGATGGAGAGGTGGAACCAGTCGAGGGGCTTGGGGGCCGGGCCGGCCACGTTTTCGCCGTCGCCGGCGTACTTCGAGCCGTGACATGGGCAGAGGAACCGATGGGTGAGGCGGAGCGGGCTGCCCTCCACGTTTCGGACCTCCACCTGGGAGAGCGCCTCGGCGCGCACCGTGCACCCGAGATGGGTGCAGACCGCCGAGATGGCGTGGAGCACCTTGCCTTCCCGGAAGACGTAGAGCCGCTGGTCCGGCAGGAACTTCATCCCGTCGGGGAACTCCTGGGGGAGGCCCAGCTTCACGGTGGTCGGGGAGTCGTAGGAGACGTTGGGCACCAGCGAGCGCAGCGAGGCCAGCCCCTGGCCACCGAGCGCGACCAGTCCGGCGCCGATGCCGACCTTCACGAAGAACTCCCTGCGGTCCCCGGGCTGGTCGCTCTTCTGGCTCATGCGAGCTCCTTGGTTGGCGCCGACGCGTAGCGCTCGGTGATGGAGAAGCGTTCCATGGTCATGGCGTCGGTCGGGCAGCGGATGGCGCAGAGCCCACAGCGGATGCATCGGGTGTCGTCCTTGAGCATGGCCGAGAGCGGCAGGCCGCCGGCGCCGGCCGCGGCCTCGAGGGCGCGCCGCTGGTAGTCGGGCAGCTCGATCTCCTGGTAGGGGACGAGCGCCAGGCAGTGCTCCGGGCAGATGTCGACGCACCGGTTGCAGAGGACACACTGCTCCGGGTCGTAGATGGTCTGGACGTGGCACACCAGGCAGCGAGCGCCCTGGGCCCGGGCCTCGGCCTCGGTGAAGCCGATCTCCACTTCGGCGATGCCGGTCCGGCGGCCGACGTCCAGGGTGGGCGGCACCTGCCGGTCGAGGATCTCGAAGCCGGCGATCATCCGGTAGTCGCGGGTGGGGATCTTCTCGACCTCGATGACCGCCTCGAGGCGAACGTCCTCGTGCGAGAGGTGCGAGTGGATGGAGCGGGCCGCCAGCTTGCCGTTGGCGATGGCCTCGATGAGGTTCCGTGGGCCGAAGGCCACGTCGCCGCCCGCGAAGATTCCTGGCGCCGAGGTGGCTAGCGTCTCCCGGTCCACCTGGATGGTCCCGGCCGGCGAGAGCTTCACCCCGTCAACGGCATTGAGGAAGGATAGGTCGGGCTGCTGCCCGATGGCCAGGATGCAGGCATCGGCCTCGAGGGTCACGACGTCCTGGTCGTCGTACTGCGGGGCGAAGCGCCCGGCCGGATCGAAGACCGAGGTCACCTTCCTCAGCTCGATGGCCCGGAGGTGCTTCTCGCCCAGGAAGCGCCGGGGTCCACGCCGGGGTTGAAAGCGTACCCCCTCCTTCTGAGCCTCCTCGAACTCCTCGTGCCCTTGCGTGGTGCGCAAGACCGGCATCTCCTCGAAGGCCTCGAGCGAGACGATGGTCACGTCGGTGGCTCCGCCGCGCAGCGCGGCGCGCGCCGCGTCGAGCGCCTCCTTGAGACGTGCGTCGGCTTCCTCGGGCAGCGCCGCGGCCAGCGTGGCGGCCTCCTCCTCGCGCCCAAGGCGCAGCGCGGTGCGGGCCGCGTCGAAGGCCACGAAGCCGCCGCCGATCACCACCACCCTGCGCCCCAGGTCGAGGCGGAACCCGCGGTTCGCGTTGAGGAGGTAGTCGACCGCCTTGATCACGCCGTCGAGCTCGACGCCCGGCACCTGGATGTCCCGCCCCTTCTGGACGCCGACCGAGAGGAATACCGCTTCGAAGCCGTCGCGCTTGAGCTCGGCAAGACCGTAGCTCGGCCCCAGGCCAGTCCCGAGCTTGAGCGTGACCCCCAGCGAGACGATCTTCTCGATCTCCGCCTGGATGATGCTGCGCGGCAGCCGGTACCCGGGAATCCCGAAGCGCATCATGCCGCCCGCCTCGTTCGAGGCCTCGAAGACGGTCACGGCGTAGCCGAGGAGCGCCAGATCGTGGGCTGCGGCGAAGCCAGCCGGGCCCCCGCCCACCACCGCCACCTTGCGCTTGCCAAGGCCTGGCTGCTGGGCGACCGGCCGCACCGGCAGGTGTCCGGCGTAGCGATTGCCCTCGGTGATCAGGGTCTGGCGCAGCTGATCCTGGGTGCCAGGGTGGACCGACTCGACGCCGAAGCGCTCGCATACCGAACGCTTCAGGGCACGGATGGTGACGGGCGCGTCGATGGCACCGCGGCGGCAGGCATCCTCGCAGGGCGCGGCGCAGACCCGGCCGCAGACCGACGCGAAGGGATTCGGCGACCGCGCCACGAGATAGGCCTCCTCGTCCCGCCCCTCGGCGATGAGCTGGACGTAGCGCCCGGCGTCGGTCGAGACAGGGCAGCCCGCCTGACACTTGACCTGCGCCTTCCAGTCCCGGAGATCGGGTAGGTTGACCCGCACTGTCATGGCCGCTTCCCTGGGCGCTTTCGCCGCGGAGTGGAACGCCCTCGATGGGCACCTGCGGCCGAACGGCGCACCCTCCTGGCCTCCCTGGCGGGCAAGGCGGGATCCCTGCTCCGGAGGTCCGCCACGGTCGTCTTCTCCAGGAAGTCGGTGTACGTCCGCTTCATGCCTCCCCAGGCCGAGTGCGCCGAGCACGCGCCCGAGTCGCGGCACGCCTTGCCGGGGCGGAGCAGGCAGCCGGGCAGGGCCCGCTGCCCTTCGAATGGCAGCACCACCTCGATCAGCTTGATCCGGTCCGGCCGGCGCGCCAGGCGGTAGCCGCCCTTTGCGCCGCGACTGGCTGTGAGGAGCCCGCTCCGCGCCAGCGTCGCCAGGACCTTCGAGAGGTAGTGGCTCGGGAGGCCGACGCGCTTGGCCAGGTCCCTGCCGAGAACGGGCTCGGAGGGTTCGCCCTTGGCGAGGCTGGCCATGGCCCGGAGCGCGTGGGTCGCCGACGCGGAGAAGATCACGGCCACCCAACCCATTGGTCAGACCTGTTCTCGGCTTTATGGATATGAATATCCACCATTGTGCGTGGGTACGTTCGCTCCGGAAAGGCCGCTTGTCAAGACCTCGCGGCCACTTCCCGGACGGGTCGGGCCGCGCGAGATGGACGGCGGCCAGTGAGCCCGACCAGCCCACCGGCCCGGCGTTGTCCCCTCCACCTAAATGCAGGTGGTGAAGCACCACGGCAGCCTGGAAAGCCGCGTTTCCACTGGCCGCGCATGGTGGCCGGATTCTTGCTGATCCTTCCGGTGTCGAGCCTGCGCCGGCCAATCCCGGTCGGCGCGAAGGCCCGGCAGGGAGCGTACGCCATGCCACTCTTGGGCCTGAACGTGATCGATCCGGCGGCGCTGCCACCGGCCCAGCCGGTGCGGCTGGCGGACCTGCTGGAGTACGCTCCAGGAGCCGTGGTGAGCCGCGTGCTCGCCAAGGCGAGCGGCGGCTCGGTGACCCTCTTCGCCTTCGAGGCGGGCCAGGAGCTCTCGGAGCACACGGCTCCATTCGACGCCCTCGTCGAGGTGCTCGACGGCGAGGTTGAACTCGTCATCGGCGGCAAGCCGGTGCTGGCTCACGCCGGGGAGACGGTGCTCATGCCCGCCAACGTGCCGCACGCCGTTCAAGCGCGCCGACGCTTCAAGATGCTCCTCACCATGGTTCGCCAGCCGACGCCGGCGTGAGCGGTCCCCGCGGGGTCAGGCGGGTACCATGGACTCACTCGGTGCCGGTGGCCTCCAGGCCGAGGCCGTTCGCCGACCATTCCAGGACGCCGTCTCCGAGCCTGACCGCCTTGAATCCCTTCTTCCGCAGCAAGGTGACCGCCTCCACGGCGAGGATGCAGTAGGGCCCCCGGCAGTAAGCGACCACCTCCTTGCGCTTGGCCAGCCTCTCCAGCCTCTTCGCCAGCTCCACCAGAGGCACCGAGACAGCCCCTGGGATGTGGCCTGCCTCGAACTCCTCGGAGGGCCGCACGTCGAGCAGGGTCACCTCGCCGTCGCGCACCCGCCGTCGCAGCGCCTCCTCGTCGACTGGCTCCAGCTGCCGATGCTCGGCGAGGAGCTCGCGGCTGATCCGCTCCACCTCCGCTAGGCGCCCCTCGGCGGTCCGGCGGATGGCGAGAAGCAGATCGGCCACGGTCGCGTCCGCGAGTTGATAGGTGACGAAGAGGCCGCGCTTGGTGGCTACCACCAGCCCCGCGGCGCGCAGCACCTGGAGGTGGGCGGAAGTGTTGGCGAGGCTCATGTCGGCCAGGCGCCCCAGCGTCTCGACGGAGCGGGGACTCTGCGCCAGGAGCTCCACCAGCTCGATGCGGTGCGGGCTAGCCAGCGCCTTCGAGATCCGGGCGAACTGAGCGTAGATGGCGTTCTTGAAGCGTCGGCCCCGCGTCGGAGTGTACTGCTCAGGCATCCCGTCCTCCCGTGCTGCGTGTCGGGCGCTGCTGTCCCCTGCCCCTCTTGTAATCAATCACATTCTTGACCAAGCTGCGAGCGGCACCGGTCTGGAAGGTCAAGCACTGGAGTCCCCCGGTCGCCATGGATCAGCCCGCACCTCACCGCCGTCTGAAGGAGCGTCATGACCCAGCCAAGCGTCCTCATCCTCGGCGGCGGCATCGGTGGTGTCGCCGCCGCCAACCGCCTCCGCAAGCTCCTGCCGCGCCGGCACCGGATCGTGCTCGTCGACCGCGAGGCGTCGTTCACGCTGGCCGCGTCGTTTCTCTGGGTCATGACCGGTGCTCGCTCGCCGACGCAGGTGACCCGTCCGCTCGATCGCCTCCAGCGCAAGGGTATCGAGGTCGTGCATGGTGAGGTCGAGCGGATCGACCCGCGGCTTCGGGAGGTGGTGGTGAGCGGCGAGACGCTGCGCGCCGATCATCTCATTGTCGCGCTCGGAGCCGAGTTCGCGCTGGATGCGGTCCCGGGCCTGGCCGCGGCCGGCCGCACCTTCTGCACCCTCGATGGCGCCATCGAGCTGAGGGATGCTCTCAGGCAGTTCCGGGGCGGGCGAATCGTCCTGCTCACGGCCGCCCCCGCGTACAAGTGCCCGGCCGCTCCCTACGAGGCGGCCATGCTCATCGACGCCGACTGCCGCCGGCGCGGAATCCGCGACGCTGTCGAACTCGCGCTCTACTCCGCGGAACCTGGGCCCATGGGGGTCGCGGGACCGGAGGTGTCGGCGGCGGTGCGGGGGATGGTCGAGGCGAAGGGGATTGTCTACCGTCCCGACCATCAGGTCGCCCGCATCGAGGGACGCCAGGCGGTCTTCACGAACGGAGTCCGTGCCGACTTCGACCTGCTGGCGTATGTGCCACCGCTCCGCCCCCCCAGGGCACTCGCCGGCTCCGGCCTCACCGGCGACAACGGCTGGATTCGAGTGGACCGCCAGACCCTCGAGACCTCGTTCGCAGGCGTGCATGCCATCGGCGATGTGACGTTGATCCCGCTCGCCATGGGGAAGCCACTCCCCCGGGCCGGTGTGTTCGCCCACGGACAGGCCGAGGTGGTCGCGCAAAACATCGCGCGCTCGGTGCTTGGCACGGGTTCGGCCGCGCGCTACGACGGGCGCGGCGCCTGCTTCATCGAGACCGGCGACGGCAAGGCCGGCTATGGGTCCGGTGATTTCTACGCAGAGCCGCTCCCAGCGATCCGGATCAGGGAGCCGGGCCGGACCTGGCACGCCGGAAAGGTGCTGCTCGAGAAGCAGATCCTCTGGCAGTGGCTCTGAGGCTCGACCGCGGCACCCTCGCCGCGCTGAAGGAACTCAACACCTACTCGGAGGCGCGAGTGTTCAGGTGCGGCGCCGAAGCTCCTCTGGTGGTATTGATCACCGCCATGCGCACGAAACGGCCGGCCCCTGGTGAAGTGACGTCGCGTCGGGTATCCCATGGACGGTGAGCCCTGCCGGATCTGCGGTGGGGACGGGCGCGTCGGCAACGCCCTCGGTGGCACCTCGGCGACGTGCCCCAGCTGCCGCGGCTCGGGTCGACGAGCCGAAGCCTCTCCAGGATTCCACGACGTCACCAAGACCAAGCCGTCGCATTATCGTCCGGCTGTCCCGGTCTCGACCGGGCCAAGGGTCCCGTCCACACCGGAAGGCGTCCAGCTCGCCAGCGAGGTGCGCGCCAGCACGGTCCTCGATGAGGAAGCGAAGAGGCGGCTGCTTGCCGAGATCGTGAACCACGAGAGCACGCACGGGCGATGCACCCGGACCTTCCTCAAGAAGGTCCGCAAGCAGGTTCGACCGGCGGGGTAGCGGAGGGGGTCCAACCGCACGGGTGGGCCCTGCTCGCCCGCCACCACCTCGTCCCTCGTGGAACCCTCACCATCGTCGAGCCGGATCCGGTGGTGCGCTGGTGTTGTTTCCCACGCTCTTTCACCGGCAGTCTTTCACGCTCCCCCGCCGCCACTGAGCTGAGCATTTCCCGGACTGGCCCCCCTGCCGACCGGGCGGTCACCCGCCACCCACGCTCAGCGCGTCCTTCTCGGGCGCGGCGGGCGGCGTCAGCGCGGCGCGAACTTGCGCCATCCACCTCGCGATCGGAGCCGCCTCCGGACCGATGGCCTCGAAGAGGAGGGGAAGCCCCATCAGGTCGCCGACTGGGACCCACTCCCCTTTCACCTCGACCTCGAGTGCCGGGCAGAGGGCGTAAGCGCCGCGCCGCACTCGCAGGAAGAGGCGCCGGCCGTACGGGTTCGTCGAACCGAGCTCGTTCTTGGCAAGGACCGAGGACAAGTACTCCCGCCGGCGCCGGTAGGCGGCCAGGGTGTCGGACGGGAGGCCGGCGACCAGCCGGACCAGGCCGGGGGCGTCGATCAACGGCAGCGCGCCCTGGCGGGCCGCGCCATCCACTATGCGCCGGATCTGCACCAAGCTGAGCTGCACCAGGAACCACTCGCTGGTGGTCGGGTCGAGCTTCACCATCCGGTCGCCGAGCTTCACCTTGAGGGGGGCGGTGGCCAGCCGCTCCCACACTTGCTTGAAGGCCGCCGCCTTGACGCCGCGCTGGTCGAGCCAGGCCGCCAACGCCACCCGCAGGGCGGTGCGGCCGGCCGTGTCGGTGGCCTCGCCGTCGGCGCCCAGAGCCAGCAGTTCGGTCACCAGGTCGTGCCGGCCGAGCCGGGCCGCCACCATGAGCGGGGTCTCGTTGAGTGGGTTGCGGAAGTCCAGGCCGTGGGCGCGGAGCTGGTCCTGGAGGCGCGGGGAGCGCCGTTGCCGGTACTCGGCGTAGTGGGTGTCTTCGATGTAGGCACGCCCCGACTCGGCCTTCCGCGCGTGACGGAACCCGGCGGCCACCAGCCGCGGCAGCAACGCCGAAGCGTCGTAGGTGACCGCGAACTCGAAGAGCAGCTGCTGCGCCGCCTTGTCGGTCGGCCCCGGGCCGAGCGCCCGGGCCCGGAGACCGGACAGCCCAGCCGCGTCGGCCACGGCCCAGGGCACCGGGCGGACCTCCAGGATGTCGCGGCGGATCCGCTCGGCCTGCTCGGCCTTGCCCTGCAGCTCTAGCCGCCGCGCCTCGCGCTGCCACTCCTCCCGCGACGACTCTTCCGCGGCCAGCTCGACGTGGTCGGCAGCCTGGCCGACGGCCAGGAGCGCGAGGAGCGGGTGGCCGGGCTCGGCCTCGATCATCACCAGCGACCTCACCGCTCGCGTCATGGCGACGTAGAGGGCGTTCACGTAGAACTTGTAGGCGTCGAGGCTCTTGTCTGCCTTGTCGCGCGCCCGGGCGTACTCCAGCTCGCCATCCAGCTCGGCCGCCTC
>JANPOM010000371.1:0-1092 GCA_031427995.1 Anaeromyxobacter sp.
CACCAAGGCGGCCGAGCGAGCCGGGATGGCGCGCGAGAGCCTCCACCGCCTGCTCAAGCGCTACGGCGTCCGGTCGGACGACTTCAAGGCCCGGTAGCGGCCGCCATGCGCACGGCGGAGGAACCTCCCGTCAAGCGGAGAGCGCGTGAGTGCCCGTGGAAGGGGAGGGCGCTTGCCCTTGCCGCCGGCCTTCGGGATCGACCGGCCAGCCCCTAGACGGGTCGGTCAGTTCCTCGACGCAGGAAGGTGTCGCGGCAGGTCGCCGAGCAGAAGTAGAGGGTCCGCCCGTCTTGCGCGACGAGCGAGAGCGCCCGGCGGGGGTTGACCACCATGTCGCATACCGGGTCGACGAGGAGGGTGAGGGGCTCGGTACCGGCCGCGCTGGCCTTCACGCCCTGGAGGGCCCGCCGTAGCGCCGGGAGAGCCTCCATGGCGGCCCGGCGACCGGCCGCGACCGCCTCGTCGAGCCGATGGAAATCCCGGAGCCCGAGGTCGCCAAGGTTGGCTTGCAAGAGAACCTGAGGCTCCAGCATGGCCGTCGCGAGCCTGTTCTGGCGGTCGAGCACGATCTCGGTCGCGCGGATCAGGATCTCGAAACCAGCGAAGACCGGCCAGCGGCTTCGAATGGACGGCCTCGGCCGAGGGCCATGTCCCCCGGCGCGCACGGCTACCACCAGGTCGGGATCCGCCATCGCGGCCACGTCGACCGGGAGCGCGTTGACGAGGGAGCCATCGACGAGCCAGCGTCCGTCGACTTCGACCGGCGGGAGCACTCCCGGAACCGCGCAGGTGGCGCGGAGCGCCGGGAGCAGCGGACCTCCGTGGAGCACCACCTGGCGGCCGTCCTCCAGGTCGACGGAGACGACTGCCAGGGGGTGGGGCAACTGGTCAAACGTGAGGCCAGAGAGAGCACGGGCCGCCGGCGCGAAGATCCTGTCCCAGGTGACGAATCCGCCAGGGATGAACCAGCGCGGGAAGCGAAAACCCCTGGCGAGTTCCTGGATCTCGGCGGCAGGATGACCGGCCGCGGAGAGCGCCGCGACCACCCCACCCATGCTGGTCCCGACCAGGAAGGCAGGGCGGAGCCCTTCC
>JANPOM010000372.1:0-1069 GCA_031427995.1 Anaeromyxobacter sp.
CCGCGCCAGGGCTGCCCGGTAACACCGAACCGAATCCCTGGAGCATTCAGCGGAACCAGTCTGTAGCGGCCGCGTTCATCCGTCTGGCGGTAATGAGACTGAACGTACTCGGGATCGTGAGGTAGCCGAATCGGCGCGTGAAACGGCCTGTCGGAAGCTCCGAACGCCAGGAGCGTGTCGTGGATGTGGTTGACCCCCTGGGTCCCGGCCCTGGCGTTAGCCCGTTTCCAAGCAATCTCTGCCACGAAGTTCTCGTACCCGAACACTTCGTCCATCAGCACCTTGACGTAGTGGACCGCGTGCCAATCGAGGTGGACGTAGATGCTGCCGGTCGGCGCCAGGAGCTGCTTCAGCAGGACCAGGCGAGACCGCAGCATCGAGATGAAGCTGTCGAGCCCCTGCCGCCAGGTGTCCTTGTAGGCGATGATCTCGACCAGCGACGGCTCCTTGCGCGCCTGGACGTGGGCCTTCTCGTCCAGCTCGATGTCGATGGCGTTGTCGGCCCGGAAGTCGCTGTTCACCATGAACGGCGGGTCGATGTAGACGAGGTCCACCTTGCCCCGGTAGCGCCAGTCCTTGGTCTTCGGGTCCCGCTCCTCCAGGAGCGTCTGGAGCGCGACCAGGTTGTCGTTGGTCCAGATGAGGCGGTTCTCCGGCCGCACCAGCTCGTCGCGGGCGGCGGCACGAGCGCCCAGGTCCAGCTCGCCCTTGCGCTCCACGGCGCGGCCCGGCCGGACGATCTCGACCACCTGCGTCGGCACCGCCCCGGCCATCTCCTTCCGCTCCATGCCCTGCCAGGCCAGGCGCGGCTTGCGCGGTTCGACGTCGAGCGTGATGGCGAGGTCGCTCTGCGCCGCCGGTGGCGGCGTGGGCGGTGGAGGCGACTGCGGCGGGTTGCTCTTGGCCATCGACGGTCCGATGGAGCGGCCCACGGAACTGGCCAGCCCCCGAAGATGTGTCCCAACGTTCTACACCCCCGACGGACCCGGAGTAACTGCCCTCATCGGCCCGGTCCACGTCGGGCAAGCCAGGCGAGGCAAGATCCTTGGGTCACGTCGCACCCCTTCCG
>JANPOM010000373.1:0-1893 GCA_031427995.1 Anaeromyxobacter sp.
CTGGTCGGCGCGCGTCGACACGTTCAACGGGCGGTTCGATGCGGCGGAAAGCTGGTGGGAGGCGGTGCGCAAGATCGCCGCTGCCGGCCGGGCCAAATGTTTCTTGCAGGGCGGTATCCTGCGAATCGTGCGCGATGCCGCAGCGCCCCCACCGGCAGCAGGGCCAGGTCGACCTCGCCGGCCTCGAGCAACGCGGCGCACTGCGAGGGCTCGGCCAGCACCAGCTCGATGCGCGCCGAGTCCTTCAGCCCCTCGGTGAGGGGCCAGGCGTTGAGAAAGGAGACGGCGGCGGCCTTGAGCTTCGGCATGGAGGACCTTCGACTCAGGCGGAGACCACGGTGAGCCGCGGGGGCGGTGGCGCCGCCGGGGGCAGTGGCTGGTCGTGCACCTTGAGGACGTTGTAGAGGGAGTCGCGCTCGGCCGGGATGCGGCCGGCGGCCCGGATCAGGTCGTGGAGCGAGCGCTCGCTGAGCGCCTGCGGCACCGTCGAGCCGGCCATGTGGTAGATGCGCTCCTCGAGCACGGTGCCGTCGAGGTCGTCGACCCCGAAGCCGAGCGCCACCTGCGCCAGACGCTCGCCCATCGACACCCAGTAGGCCTTCATGTGGTCGAAGTTGTCGAGGTAGAGCCGCGCCACCGCGGCGGTACGCAGGGCGTCGAAGCCGGTCGGCTTGGGGTAGGCCTTGCCGATCATGTTGTGCTCGGGGTGGAAGGCCAGCGGGATGAAGACCTGGAAGCCGTGGGTCTCGTCCTGCAGCTCGCGCAGCCGGCGCATGTGGTCGACGCGCTCGTCGAGCCGCTCGATGTGGCCGTAGAGCATGGTGGCGTTCGACCTGATGCCAAGCCGGTGCGCGGTCCGGTGGATCTCGATCCACTGGTCGGCGGTCGCCTTGTCGTCGCAGATCTTGCGGCGCACCCGCGGCGCGAAGATCTCGGCGCCGCCGCCGGGGATGGTGGTGAGGCCGGCGTCGCGCAGTTCGGAGAGCACCTGCGTGTAGCTCTTGCCGAACTTCTCGGCCCAGTAGTGGTACTCGATGGCGGTGAAGGCCTTGATGGCCAGCTCGGGCCAGGCCTCGCGGATGCGGCGCAAGAGGCCGGTGTAGTACTGCCACGGCAGCGTCGGGTGGAGCCCGGCCACGATGTGGACCTCGGTGATGCCGAGGGCGCGCTTGGAGAGCACCTTCTCCACCGCCTCGTCGAGGGACATGGTGTAGCCCTCGGAGGCCTGCTGGTCGTCCTTGCGGGCGAACGAGCAGAACTTGCAGGTGGCGACGCAGACGTTGGTCGGGTTGAGGTGGACGTTGCGGTTGTAGAAGGCGAGCTGGCCGTGGCGGGCCTCGCGCACATGGTTGGCGAGCGACCCGACCGCGGCGAGATCGTGCGCCTCGAAGAGCTGCAGCGCGTCGGCGTCGGTGAGCCGCGTGCCGGCCAGCACCTTGTCGCGGATGGGACCGAGGCCGTCGCGCTCGAGCGCCCGGTGGGCGAGGGTGGAGATCATGGTCAGGGTTCCTCGGCGGGCTCCGGCGCGCGAGGCGTCAGGCCGGTCCAGCGGGTCATCAGTTGGTTGGGGAGGCCGATGCGGTCGAGCACCCGCGCCACCACCGTGTCGACGAGGGCCTCGATGGTCTTGGGCCCGGAGTAGAAGGAGGGCGAGGCCGGCATCACCACCGCGCCGGCCTCGATGACCTGGGTGATGGCGCGGGCGTGGACCAGCGAGATGGGGGTCTCGCGCAGCACCAGCACCAGCTTGCGCCGCTCCTTCAGCATCACGTCGGCGGCGCGCCCCACCAGGTCGATCGAGAGGCCGTGGGCGATGCGCGCCAACTGGCCGGCCGAGCAGGGGATCACCACCATGGCGTCGTACTGCGACGAGCCGGAGGCGAAGGGGGCGGT
>JANPOM010000374.1:0-1607 GCA_031427995.1 Anaeromyxobacter sp.
CATTAAACAAATCAGGCTCACTTACGGTACGCTTTACGTCAGACAATAACGATTTAACCAGTGGTTGGAATGCCAGTATGATTTGCCGCACCCGCGCCGCTCGCGCCCGGCTCGCCTCGCCGCGCGGCAGCCCCGCCTCGATCTCCAGCAGCGCCTCGAGCACCTCGCCGGCGTCGCGCGGTCGCTCGGTCGGCGATCGGGCCAGCATCGCCTCGACCAGCACCCCGAGCGTCGGCGCCGCCGCCACCTCCAGCCCGCGCGAGATCGAGCGCGGCCGCCCGAGCGGGTCGACGTCGACCGGCGCCGCCCCGGTCAGCATCTTGAACAGCAGCGCCCCGAGCGCGTAGACGTCGGTCCGCTCGTCCTCCGGCGCCCCGTCGGCCTGCTCCGGCGCCATGAACGCCGGCGTCCCGCCCTCCAGCTTCTTGCGCCCCAGCGCCGCCGCCATGCCGAGGTCGAGTAGCTTCACCTGCCCGTCGTCGCAGAGCTGCACGTTCTCCGGCTTGAGATCCCGGTGGACCACCCCGTGGGCATGCGCGTGGGCCAGCCCCCGCGCCAGCGCCACCCCGATCTCCACCGCCTCGCGCAGCGGCAGCGCCCCGCCCTCCAGCCGGTGCGCCAGCGAGTGGCCGACCAGGAACTCCTGGATCAGGTAGACCCCCTGGTCGCTGCGCCCCACGTCGAGCACCGTGACGATGTTCGGGTGCGAGAGCCGCGCCGCCACCTCGGCCTCTGCCAGCAGCCGCTTCTCCCGCCCCGCCTCGCCGCGGGCCCGCAGCGCCTTGAAGGCGACCGTCCGGCCGAGGTCCCGGTCCCGCGCCTCCCAGACCACCCCGAAGCCGCCCCGACCAACCTCGCGCAGCAACTCGTACCGGCCGATCACCGTCCCGGACCGCATCCCGTCGGTCCAGGAGCCCTCGCGCGCAGCCGGCGCCGCCCCCTTCACCACCTGCTCGATGAGCGCGGTGAGCGTCCCCGGACCGGTCTGGCCAGGCTCGCGGCTCACCCGGCCTCCGCGGCCACGGCCAGCGCTTTCAGCTTCGTCTTGATCCGCTCGAACCGCTTCATCAGCGTCTCGGCCGCCAACGGCTCCCCTCCGACGGCCAGCACCTCGGCGCACTGGCCCCAGGAGAGCCGCTGGTCGATGCGCAGCTGGAGCAGACCTTGCTCATCAAGCGTCAGCGCGGCGCGGAGCGCTGCCAGCGAGAGCCGGAGCCGCTCGTGGCGCAGCCAGGTGGCCGTCCCCTCCGCTGAGGCAAGGTCGGCCGCCTCGCCGGTCTCGAGGCGGCGCCGGCGCCGGCCCCAGGCCTCCTTGCGCAGATCGGCCGCGGCGCTCCAGGCCAGTTGGAAGCACCAGGTGCGCGGCGCCGCCTCCCCCCGGAACTCCGGGAGGCCGCGCCAGATCCGCTCGGAGGTGCGCGCGAAGGCCTCCTCGGCCTCCGCTTCGTTGCCGAGCAGACCGCGGAGGAAATGGTGGAGGTGGGGGCCGTAGCCGCGGATCGCCTCGGTGGCGGCCTGCCGCAGGTTCCCTTCCGAGAGTAGTTCGCGGATCTGAATCTCCAATGGATCCGGGCAGGTCGGCGTCTCCGCCCCCGCGCCCTGCTCCA
>JANPOM010000375.1:0-1569 GCA_031427995.1 Anaeromyxobacter sp.
GCGGGCCGGGGGCGCACCCAGACCTCGAGGCGCTCGGCAAGCTGGCGGTCTTCGGCGGCGTCCACCAGTTCCCCACCCGCGTGAAGTGCGCCAGCCTGGCATGGCACACCCTCCGGTCGGCGCTGCGGGGAAACGCCACCGTCAGCACCGAGTAGGGGCACTGGATGGCGCGAGAACCGATCATCCTCATCCGCGACGTCGAGGCCACCTTCATCCCGCAGGGCGGGGTGGCGGTGGTGCCGGGCGGCACCAGGCTGATCATGCAGCAGTCGCTGGGAGGCAGCTTCACGCTCATGACCGAGCGGGGGCAACTGCTTCGCGTCGACGAGGAGGACGCCGACGCACTCGGCGCGCAGTTCGTGGCCGAGGCCGAGGCCACCGCGGCGGCCAGGGCCGTCTCGCTGGAGGGGCCGTTCGACGAGCAGAAGGTCTGGACCGCCCTCAAGGACGTCTTCGATCCGGAGATCCCGGCCTCGATCGTCGAGCTGGGGCTGGTCTACTCGGTTGCCAGCGAGCCGGTCGAGGGCGGCCACCGGGTGCTGGTCCACATGACCCTGACCGCGCCCGGCTGCGGCGTCGGGCCCATGCTGGTCGAAGACGTGAAGAGGAAGTGCCTCTCGGTGCCCGGCGTGAAGCAGGCCGAGGTGGAGCTGGTCTTCGACCCGCCATGGGACACCTCGCGGATGAGCGAGGCGGCCCGGCTGCAGCTGGGGATGCTCTAATCGTGCTGGCGCCCAGTCGTGCTGGCGCCGGCTTCTGGTGGCGCCAGCGCAAGCATCGAGCAGCGTTTCCGGGCGGCGCCTGCCTGGAGCCTGTCGGTTCGGGTCCTGGCCACCGCCCCCTAGAGGGGCTGCGCGGTCAGATCACCTGCGTCGGCTTCGGGAGTCTTGGCCGGCAACGATGGGCCGGCGGTTCCGATCGCAACACCCCGCCGCAGCGGCTGACGCGCCAGCCGGGCGCTCCAGGTGACGCAGGTCCGGTGCCCGGCTGTCACGCCTGCTGCATGGCGGTTCGATCCGGGAGCGGCGCGGTACCGGCACGCTCCCTGCGCTCGCCGCATGCGATCCGACCGCTCCGCCCTACGGCGGCTCCGTTGGCCAGCGGGGGGCGCCGCTCGAGCATCCTACGGCGGCTCCGTTGGCCAGCGGGGGGCGCCGCACGAGCATTCTACGGCGGCTCCGTTGGCCAGCGGGGGGCGCCGCTCGAGCATTCGGTGGCGTGGTCCGTGAAGGCGCCGCAGCCGTCAGGGCCCAGCGGTTGGGCCGCGAGGCCGCCTGCGGAGCGGCGCCGGGTGCTGCTGCGTGGCCCGGTGCGCCTGCGTCTAGAGGAATGGCGCGGTCAAGCCATTGAGCCGGGCCCACCCGCCGGCTCACCGGAAGGTGAAGGCCGACTGGACCTCACCGGGCGTGGCCGGCGGGGCCGGGGGCTCGGCGCCGAGGAAGCGCTCGGCCCGCAGCGCTGCTCGCACCACCGCCTGGTCCGGTCCCGGCACACCGCGCGCCGCTGACTGGGCCAGCTGGTCGACCACCTCGTTGACGGCGTGGCCGTCGTGGCCGCGCACCCAGGCCC
>JANPOM010000376.1:0-1123 GCA_031427995.1 Anaeromyxobacter sp.
GCGGGCCGGGGGCGCACCCAGACCTCGAGGCGCTCGGCAAGCTGGCGGTCTTCGGCGGCGTCCACCAGTTCCCCACCCGCGTGAAGTGCGCCAGCCTGGCATGGCACACCCTCCGGTCGGCGCTGCGGGGAAACGCCACCGCCAGCACCGAGTAGGGGCACTAGATGGCGCGAGAACCGATCATCCTCATCCGCGACGTCGGGGCCACCTTCATCCCGGAGGGCGGGGTGGCGGTGGTGCCGGGCGGCACCCGGCTGATCATGCAGCAGTCGCTGGGCGGAAGCTTCACGCTCATGACCGAGCGGGGCCAGCTGCTGCGCGTCGACGAGCAGGACGCCGACGCCCTCGGCGCGCGGTATGTCGCCGAGGCCGAGGCCACCGCGGCGGCGCGGGCCGTCTCGCTGGAGGGGCCGTTCGACGAGCAGAAGGTCTGGACCGCCCTGCAGGACGTCTTCGATCCGGAGATCCCGGCCTCGATCGTCGAGCTGGGGCTGGTCTACTCGGTTGCCAGCGAGTCGGTCGAGGGCGGCCACCGGGTGCTGGTCCAGATGACGCTGACCGCGCCCGGCTGCGGCGTCGGGCCCATGCTGGTCGAGGACGTGAAGAGGAAGTGCCTCTCGGTTCCCGGCGTGAAGCAGGCCGAGGTGGAGCTGGTCTTCGACCCGCCCTGGGACACCTCGCGGATGAGCGAGGCGGCGCGGCTGCAACTGGGGATGCTCTAATCGTGCTGGCGCCCAGTCGTGCTGGCGCCGGCTTCTGGTGGCGCCAGCGCAAGATGTGAGGAGCGTCTCGTGCCTTCGGGGCACTAGCCACGCTTGACAGCTCCCGTCGCAACCCCGGCGGTTCGGCGCGCCTTCCCACCCGCCGCATCACCGGAAGGTGAAGGCCGACTGGAGGTCCGCCGGGCCGGCCGGGCCGGCCGGGCCGGCGGGTGGGGCTGGATCGGCGGGAGCGGCACGTGCGGCCGGAGCGGAGAGGCTCCCGGCGCCGAGGAAGCGCTCGGCCCGCAGCGCTGCTCGCACCACCGCCTGGTCCGGTCCCGGCACACCGCGCGCCGCTGACTGGGCCAGCTGGTCGACCACCTCGTTGACGGCGTGGCCGTCGTGGCCGCGCACCCAGGCCC
>JANPOM010000377.1:0-3203 GCA_031427995.1 Anaeromyxobacter sp.
TGGTGGCCGCGTCACCCGACGAGTCGGTGTGGCCCGACACGACGAACTTGAAGTTCTTCACGCCCGCGCCATTCAGCTTCTTCTTGGCGTCGATGAGCGTCTTGGCCAGCTTGTCGGCCTTCGGTCCGCAACCGGCCTCCAACACCGCCGTCCCGCTCTTGAAGGAGCACTGGTTCAGCCAGGGCCAGGCGATGGGGCTGGCCGCCTCCATGATCGCCGCGGTGTGCATCTCCGCCGGCTGGACCCCCACCATCTTCCTCGACCCGAAGAGCACCCACCCGGTCTTCGTCCAGATCGCCCGGGTCCTGCAGTGCGAGATCGAGCGCGGCCGGCTCCGCCCCGGCGATGCGCTGCCTGGCTACCGGCCACCTGCTGCGCGTCGGCTCGGGCATCCCCGATCCCCGGCTGCGGCAGGCCCGACCCACCGGCTCCCCGATGAGCGCGGCTCGGACGCGGCCCGTTTGACACTCTGGTCATGACTGGTCATCTTGTGGTCATGAAACACGTCGGCATCGCCGAGCTCAAGGCTCGCCTCTCGTCCCACCTCCGGTCGGTCCGCCGGGGGCACCCCATCACCGTGGTCGACCGTGGCACTCCGGTGGCCCGGATCACGGCGCTCGAGCCGCTGGAGCCGCTGCGCGCCCGGCACCCAATCCGGCGGCTTCAGGACGTCCGCCTCCCCCGCCCGGGCAGGCATCCGGTCGACTCGCTGGCCGCCCTCGGCGAGGAGCGGACAGACCGGTGATCGCCTATCTCGACAGCTCGGTGCTCCTGCGCCTGGTGCTGGTCGAGCCCGGACGACTCCGCGAGTGGCCAAAGGTCGAGCAGGGCGTCACCAGCGCCCTCACCGAGGTGGAGTGCCTGCGGACGCTCGACCGGCTGGTGCTCCGCGGCGCTCTCGCTGGAGAGGACGCGGCCGAGCGGCGAGCCGTCATCTACGGCTTGCTCGAGGCCGTGGAGCTGGTGGAACTCGGGGCGGGGGTGCTCGCCAGGGCAGCTCAGCCCTTCCCCGTGCCTCTCGGGACCCTCGACGCCATCCACCTCGCGACCGCGCTGCTCTGGCGGGAGCGAGGGGAGCGTGCGCTCGCCTTCGCGACGCACGACGCGGCACTGGCCCTTGCAGCGCGGGCGTCGGGCTTCGAAGTGGTCGGCGCTGGTTGACCCGGCGGCGCCCGGCTGCGAGCCGCGGGGACACAGTCGACCCCGAGATCCAGCAGGAGTCCTACGGCCGGTTCGCCCGGAGTCGATCCCTGCTCACGCCCGCGCCGCGATCGCCCCGGCCAGCGCCAGCAGGCGCCGGGCCGCCTCGACGTGGAGCGCCTCGACCAGCCGTCCGTCCACCACCACCACGCCCTTGCCGAAGGACTCGGCCTCGGCGTGGGCCACCAGGATCCGGCGCGCCGCCTCGACCTCCTCCACGCTCGGGGCGAAGGCCAGGTTGGCCGCCGCGATGGTCTTCGGGTGGATCAGCGTCTTTCCGTCGAAGCCGAGGTCGCGCCCCTGCCGGCATTGCCCCTCGAAGCCGGCCTGGTCGGAGAGCTCGAGGTGGACGCCGTCGAGGCAGGTGAGCTGGTGGGCCCGCGCCGCCAGCACGATGAGCGAGAGGGCGGTGAGCACCTCGGCGCGCCCCGGCGTGTGCCTGGCCCCGAGCCCCATGACCAGATCGCTGGTGCCGGCCACCAGGCAGGCGAGCCGGGGCGTGGCCGCGGCGATGGCCGGCGCCGCCAGCACCCCACGCGGCGTCTCGACCATGGCCCAGAGGGCCAACGCCTCGGGCGCCCCGGCGGCGCGGAGCGCGCGCTCCGCCCACGTCACCTCCTCGGCCGACTCGACCTTGGGCAGCAGCACGGCGTCGGCGCCGGAGCGAGCCGCGGCGGCGAGGTCGCCGGCCCCCCAGGGGGTGCCGGCGCCGTTGACCCGGATCACCAGCTCGCGCTGGCCATACCCACCCGCGACCACCGCCGCCAGGGTGAGCCGCCGGGCCTCCTCCTTGGCTGCCGGCGCCACCGCGTCCTCCAGGTCGAGCAGGAGCACGTCGGCGTCGAGGGTGCGAGCCTTCTCCAATGCCCGTGGGCTGGAGCCGGGCATGTAAAGAGCGCTGCGGCGCGGACGATCGGTGGACATGGCGCGTGGCTCCTCGAATGGGTTGGCTCGCCACATGGTAGCCCACCGACAATTCTCCTAGAATGCCCCCCGTCCCACTCCTCACCACCGAGGTGCCTCGTGAACCGCGTGAAGAACTTCAACGCCGGCCCCGCCGCGCTCCCCCTCCCCGCCCTCGAGCGAGCCCGCGAGGAGTTCCTCGACTTCGCCGGGAGCGGCATGTCGGTGATGGAGCACAGCCACCGCGGCAAGGAGTACGAGGCCTGCCACGATGAGGCGACCGCGCTCCTGAAGGAGCTGCTCGCCGTCCCCGACACCCACGAGGTGCTCTTGGTGCAGGGCGGCGCCTCGCAGCTCTTCGCGCAGATCCCCATGAACCTGGTGCAGAAGGGGGGCAGCGCCGACTACGTGGTGACCGGCGCCTGGAGCGAGAAGGCGGTCTCCGAGGCCAGGATGGCCACCGCCATGCTGGGCGGTTCGGTCCGGGTCGCCTGCAGCACCGGCAGCGGCGACGGCAAGGAGAAGAGCTACGTCCGCGCCCCCGCTCCTGGCGAGGTGAAGGCGGCCGACGGCGCCGCCTACCTGCACCTCACCTCCAACGAGACCATCCACGGCGTCCAGTTCGACGTCGACGCCTCGCGCCCCTTCCCGGCCACCGGGGCGGTGCCGCTCGTCGCCGACATGTCGAGCGACTTCCTCTGGAAGAAGCTCGACGTCTCCAGGTTTGGCCTCCTCTACGCCGGCGCCCAGAAGAACATCGGACCGTCGGGCGTGGTGGTGATGGTGATCTCGAAGGCGCTCATCGAGCAGGGGCGCAAGGACATCCCCAAGATCTTCCAGTTCCGCACCCCGGCCGAGAACAGGTCGCTCTACAACACGCCACCCACCTTCGGCATCTACATGATCCGCAACGTGCTGGCCTGGCTCAAGGCGCTGGGTGGCCTGCCGGCCCTGGAGGCGCGCAACCGCAAGAAGGCCGGCGTCCTCTACGGCGCCATCGACGGCAACCCCGGCTACTTCAAGTGCCCGGTCGAGAAGCAGAGCCGCTCGGTGATGAACATCGTCTTCCGGCTGCCGGCCGAGGCGGACGATGAGCGGTT
>JANPOM010000378.1:0-2493 GCA_031427995.1 Anaeromyxobacter sp.
TAGCAAGCCTCGGCCGAGCGAGGTGCGTTGCGACCGCGTTGCTTGCTGCTGGACCTGGTCACTGGGCGTCTTCGTAGCTGTACGGATGTCCAGTCTATCCGCGACCCTGACACTCACCTTGGCGGTCCCCGCCTCGCGCCCGCCCCCTCCGCGCTCCAGCCCGCGTCCCCGCGGTCGCGCCCGCGAGACGCCGCCCCTACGACTCCACGCCCGGCCGATACTCCGGCACCAGCTCGCGCAGGCCGTTGCGCACCGCCGCAGCCGGCTCACCGGCTATCCCGAGCAGGCGATCGACCCCTTTCACGACCCGGTCCCACTCGTAGGGGCGGAACTTGCCGATGAATATCTTGGGGTGGCTGGTCTACCTCACCCCGAGAAGCTCGAGGAACCGGCGCACCTGCTCATACGCGTCCAGCTGGACCTGGCCTGGAGTCATCCCGCCGAGGGCCCCGGAGTCGGTGAGGAATCGACGTACCGTCAAGGGCCCGAAATCTTCACGTGAAGTGAACTTGGAAGCGATGTGCCGAAAGCCGCGCTTGGCGATGGGGTCATCGAGCAAGGGGATGCAGGCCGCCGCCAGCGCCTCAGGACCGCCGTCGAAGTTCCGCACCGAGTAGTAGGTGTCGTAGGCGTCCTTCGGCTTGTCGCGACCGGCCAGCGCGTGTCCCTTCATGACCAGGAGCGCGGGGATGGTGGCGACCAGCAGCTCGACCGAATTCTGGCGTCCATCCGGCATCCTTCCCTCGACCAGGTGCGCGACGGAGTGGTCGAGCGCGACCTGGACTCCGTCTGCCCCCTGGACTCGAAGCCCCGACACCAGCGGCGGCCTGTTCTTCTTCGTCTTCGCCTCGCGGGGCATCATCAGGTCGACGACAACGGCCACGGGTTCCCCCTCGTCGACCTCGACGAGGCGCTGGAGCTGGAAGGGCTTGAGGTGCGGCAGCCCGCGAGCGTAGCCGGCCTGCTCCAAGGCCTCGATGAAGGACGCGTACTCAGGGCTCTCCAGTGCTTCCGGATCGAGGGCCAGGTCCACGTCCAGCGTGCCGACATGGGGAGGACTCCCCGCCGGCAGGAGCAGCCACGGAACAGCGCCCCCGATCACGACGAAGCGACCGCGCCATGCCCCCAGCACCTGGCCGAGCTCGACCAACACCGAGGTGACCGCCTGGACGCCACGGTCGGCGTAGTCCCTCGCGGTACGCGGCTCCCTCACGTGGCTCGCTCCCACGCCGGCTTCCACCGCTGCTGCAGGAGATGGTCGGCGGCCTCGACCCCCCGGTCACCCGCGCGGGAGAGGTCGAGCCAGGTATCGACGAGCCCGGTGCACCAGATGCCGGGGGCTGGCTCGAGCCTCCGCTTGAAGACGAGGTCGTCGTCCTGCACGGTGACGAAGACGTTTCCTCCGCCATCCACCGACTTCAGCTGGAGCAGGCGCTGGAGCAGCTCGAGTCCCTTGCGGTCCGCCTCGAAGAAGGTCGATGACTGCCTCGCGAAGGGGGCGAGCCAGTGCGCGGCGGAGTAGGACGCGAGGAGCACGTGCCGGCCGGCCTGGGCCTGGTGCAGCGCCTGTCGCACCGCCTCCTCCAGGCGACGCCCGTTGAGGGGGCTGTAGAACTCCATGACCTCCGAACCGCGGACCCGGGGCGCGTTGCGCCACGACTCCAGCACCTGCTCCGGCCTGGTCACGACCAGTCCTTCAGGACTGGCCTCGGCCCACTCCTGTGCGACGAGACGGCGCCTGACGTTGCTGACGTGCCCGAGGCTGACGGAGGCCGCCATGGCCAGCTCCGTCACCTTCCAGTGCCGCCGGGGGGGAGTGAGCAGCACGTTGAGGACCTGGGCCGCTCGTGGCGTGAAGAGCGAGCGAAGCTCCCGCCGGGCACGAAGCGGGTTGTCGGCTGCGCGAAGCCTGATGAAGACGGTGTCGAAGGAGAGTTCGCAGTTGCCGGCCAGGTCCAGGAACCCGACACCGGCGTCGCGGCAGAGCTGGGCGGACCGCTCCGAGATGAAGGGGGCGAGGATGACGCCGTAGCTGCGCTGGTGCGAGGTGATGGCGCCCTGCCCCCCAAGCCGAGCCAGGGCACCGCGCAAGACGGCGGGCTGGCCGGATGAAAGGGCGATGGTCCGCAGGCGCCACCGGCCCTTCGAGCCGACTCCGAGCTCCACGGCTCGGCCTGGCAGGTCGCCAGGGGCCTGGGGAGTCCGGAGCTCCTGGGCCTCGACCTCCCGGACAAACGGGATCTCGCGCAGGAGTTGAAGCAGGGACTCGCCCAGCCGTACTTCGGGCCGTGCGTATTTCAGTGTATGTGGCCTTTTCAGCATGTGCTGAAAATAACCGATTGGATGAAAGTCAGCAAATGAAGGGCCTGCTTCAACATGTGCGAGGGCAAACATCCGTTCAGTCTACCCGCGACCCTGACAGCGGCGACGCCGCCGGCCGGTACTCCGGCACCAGTTCGCGCAGGCCGTCGCGCACCGCCGCAGCCGGCTGGC
>JANPOM010000379.1:0-4045 GCA_031427995.1 Anaeromyxobacter sp.
GGAAGTCGCAGGCCTCCTGCGTTCAACCGGGGGTGGACGCCTTCGGGTAGAAGAAGACCACCACCCGCTTCCCCCTGAATCCAGAGAGCTTCACCGGGTTCCCGTCCTGGTCCGGCAGCGTGAAGTCCGGAGCCATCCTGCCCACATCGAGTGCCATGTGTGCCTCCTTCAACCATCCTAACCACGGCGTCGGCCCGACGCCGCGGCCGGGAGGGGCGGGACGCGCCGTAGGCGAGTTGGAGCGAGGCGGGACGGGGCCGAGCCGGGCGAGCCTGGTCGATCCGGGTCGGGCTCCGGCGGCGGGTGGTATCGTGCTGCTCGCGCCATGGCACGCCGCGCCCTCCTGCTGGTCCCCCTGGTGGTGGCCGCCCTCTCTCTCCCGGCGCTGCGCAACGGGCTCGCCTGGGATGACCTCGAGTTCACCTTCGCGCGCGGCGGGCGGCTCCTCTCCGCCGGGCTCAGCGGCGACCTGCTGGCCGAGGCCAACCCCGGCCACGGCCCCTCCGGCTACTTCCGGCCGGTGGCGGTGGCTACCCTGGCGGCCACCGAGGCGCTCCAGCCCGGCCCGGCGGCGCACCACGCCGTCTCGGTGGCGATCCACGCCCTGGCCGCGGCGCTCTTCGCGCTGCTGCTGACCCGCCGGCTCGCCAGCCGTTACGCCTCCGCCAGGCCTGACGCGGCCTTCGGCGCCTCGATGCCGTGGCCCGCCCTGGCCGCGACGCTGCTCTGGGCGCTCCACCCGGCCAACCTCGAGCCGGTGGCCTGGATCTCGGGACGCTACGACCTGCTCACCGGCCTCTTCGCCGTGGCGGTCCTGCTCGTTCCTCGTCCGGCCGGGACCGCCCGGACCGTCGGCCTCGGCCTGCTCTTCCTGGCGGGCCTCCTCTCCAAGGAGGGGTTCATCGCTCTGGTGCTGGTGCTGCTGGTCGACGATCTCGCGGCGCCACACGGCAACGGCGGCGGCCCCCGCAACAGCCGCGACACCGGCAGCGGCCTGCCTGTGCCGGCCTGGCCTCGCAGGGTGGCGCTGGGGCTGGCCATCGCCTGCTGGCTGGCGCTGCGGCGCCTCCTCGCCATCCCGGCCATCGCCTTTCCCCCGCTCGCCGAGCTGCCCCGCGACCTGCTCTCCGGAGTGGCGGTCTACCTGGCCCGGGCCGTCACGCCATGGCCACTCAGCGTCAGCCACCCGTTTACACCCACGCTCCCCCTGGCACTGGCCGGTGGCGTGGCGCTGGCCGGGCTTGTCGCGCTGGCCTGGCGGCGCCGGGCGCTGGCGACGCCCGTGGCGCTGCTGCTGGCGCCGCTCATCCCCATGTCGCTGGCGGCGGCCCGGCTCGGCGAGGCGCCGGAGCGCTACTTCTACCTGCCATCGCTCGGCCTGGCCTGGCTCCTGGGAGCCGGGCTCCAGGCCGCCCGGTCGCGCGGCGGAGCGGTCGGCGTGGCCATGGCCGGGGGCTCGGCCCTGTTGCTGCTCCCCTACGGGGTCACCTGGGTGAGCCGCCTCCCCGACTGGCGCAACGATGCCACGCTCTTCGGCGCGGTGGTGCGGGTCGACCCGGGGTGCGCGCTCGGCAACCTTGCCCTCGGCAGCCTGGCGGCGCGGGAGGGGCGGCTCGACGAGGCGGCGCGGCTGCTCACGGCCGCGCTGGAGCGGGATCCCTCCTCGGTGCGGGCGGTCAGCACGCTGGCCTGGCTCCACCTGCGGCGTGGCGAGGTGCCGGCGGCGCTGGCCCGGGCCCGGGAGGCGGTCGCCCTGGCCCCGAGCTACCCGCAGGCACGGCTCCACCTCTCTGGCGCGCTCCACCTCTCCGGGGACCACGCCGGCGAGCTGGCCGCCGCGGAGGCGGCCCTGGCCCTCTCGCCCGGCTACCGCGAGGCCCGGCTCACCCGGACGCTCGCCCGCTGCGAGGTCAGCCCGGACCCGGCCTGCGAGGCCGACTTCGACGCCATGGAGCGCGAGGGGAGCTTGGCCGGGGTCGACTCGCTGGTAGCCCGGAGCGAGGCGGCCATCCGCCGGCGTGATCCGGCCGCCGCCCGGGAGCGGGTGGAGCAGCTCACCGCCGCGGCCCCCGGCGACCCGCGGACCCGGCTCCTCTCCGCCGCCGCCGCCCGACTGGGAGCCGGGCCGGTCGCCGCGCCGGGTGCCGAGCCGGTCGCTGCGCCGAAAAGGTGAGGCGCCAAGGCGGCTTGCCGTGACAGGCCGGCCGTGTTAGATCGCCGGTCCCCGCTAGTCACTCGACCGGTGGGGGGCGACCGCGGCCAGGCGCCAGCCACACCACTACGCACACGCCCCGGCAGTGCGCTCCGGTGCTCGAGATCAGGCATCTCGGGCTCTTCGCGCACGGCAGCTCCAGGGCGTGGTGGACACCAACCGGAGAAACCAATGGAAGAGACCACGCAGACCCCCGCCGAAGTTCCCCCAGCCGAAGTCCCCGCCGTCGAAGTCCACGCCGTCGAAGCGGCTGCTGCCCCCGCCGCCGAACCGACCATGGCCGCCGCTCTCACCTCGAGCGGCACCGCCATCAGCATGAAGCAGCTGCTGGAGGCCGGCGTCCACTTCGGCCACCAGACCAAGCGCTGGAATCCAAAGATGAAGCCGTACATCTTCGGCGCCCGCAACGGCATCTACATCATCGACCTGCAGAAGACGGTCGGCCTGGCCCGCGGCGCGCTCCGCTTCGTCTCCGACGCGGTCGCCAAGGGTGGCTCGGTGCTCTTCATCGGCACCAAGAAGCAGGCCCAGGACGCCGTCCGCGAGGAGGCCTCCCGCGCCGGCATGTACTTCGTCACCAACCGCTGGCTGGGCGGCACGCTCACCAACTTCAAGACCATCAAGACCGGCATCGAGCGGCTCAAGACCCTCGAGAAGATGAAGGAAGACGGCACCTACGATCGCCTCCCCAAGAAGGAGGTCGCCGCCAACGAGCGCGAGCGCGAGAAGCTCGAGAAGAACCTCGGCGGCATCAAGGACCTGCCGCGACTCCCGGCCGCCATCTTCGTCATCGACACCAAGAAGGAGCACATCGCGGTGCACGAGGCCAACCGGCTCGGCATCCCGGTGGTCGCGGTGGTCGACACCAACTGCGATCCCGAGGGGATCGACTTCGTCATCCCCGGCAACGACGACGCCATCCGCTCCATCCGGCTCTTCACCGGCAAGGTGGCCGAGGCCTGCATCGAGGGCAAGTCGCGCCACGCCAAGTGGGTGGCCGAGCACGGCGCCACCGAGGAGCGCGGCGACGACCGCGACGCGGCCAGCGAGCGCGGCTCGAAGGACCGCCGCGACCGCGGTGGGCGCGGTGGCCAGCGCCGCGAGCGGCGTGATGACCGCGGCGCCGCCAGCGCCAACGTCGAGGTGACGCGCAAGGGCGAGATCGCCCCGGCCGTGGCCCCGGCCCCCGTGGCCGCTCCGGAGTAGGGCGCACCGGCCAGCACCGATTCTTACCCGGGGGCGGGCCGCAGCCGGCTCGCCCCCGCTGTACATCCGCTTCCCAGGAACGAGGACCACGACATGGCCGAGATCACCGCCAAGATGGTGCAGGAGCTCCGCGAGAAGACCGGAGCCGGCATGATGGACTGCAAGAAGATGCTGACCGAGGCCGGCGGCGACATGGCCAAGGCCGAGGAGCTGCTGAAGGCCAAGGGGATGGCCTCGGCCGCCAAGAAGTCCGGCCGCTCCGCCACCGAGGGGGCGGTGACCTCCTACATCCACCTGGGCGGCAAGATCGGCGTGCTGCTCGAGGTCAACTGCGAGACCGACTTCGCCGCCCGCAACCAGGCCTTCCAGTTGCTGGTCAAGGACCTGGCCATGCAGGTGGCGGCCGCCGCGCCGCTCTACGTGCGCCGCGAGGAGATCCCGGCCGAGCTGGTGCAGATGGAGATGGAGCTGGTCAAGGCGGCGCTGCGCGAGCAGAAGAAGCCCGAGGCGATGCTGGAGAAGATCGCCGCCGGCAAGCTCGACCGCTTCTACTCCGAGGTGGTGCTGCTCGATCAGCCGTTCGTGAAGGACGACAAGAAGAAGATCTCCGACGTGGTCGCCGAGGCG
>JANPOM010000380.1:0-8524 GCA_031427995.1 Anaeromyxobacter sp.
TGCCTCCGAGCCCGGGCCTGGAAGAAGGCCAGCAGTGGCCCGACGTAGTCGGCGTCGTCGGCCTGGACCCGGGCGTGGTCGTGCTCGAGCCGGGAGTAGAGGCGGGTGAGCCGCTGCTCGGCGCCGTCGGCGTCGGCCGCGAGCCGGTCGCGCACCCGCTGGTCGGAGAGGTCGACGCGCAGCGTGGCCCCGGTCTCCGGGTCCTCGAGCAGCGCCAGCCCGGCCGCGGGCAGGACCCGCTCCAGCCGGTCCTCGATCCGGACCGGGACGAGATCGTGCTTCCGGGCGGCGATGCGCAGCGGCCGCTCGAAGCGGGCCTCGTCGTCGAGGAAGTCGGAGAGCACGAAGGCGACGCAGTGGCGGCGCATGGTGCGGCGCAGCTGCTCGAGGGCGGCGCCGAGGTCGGTGCGCTTGCTGCGCGGTCTGAACTGGAGGATCTCGGAGACCAGCCGCAGGGCGTGGCGGCGCCCCTTGCGCGGCGGCACGAACTTCTCCACCTCGTCGGTGAAGAGGCACAAGCCCACCCGGTCGCCGTTCTGCACCGCCGAGAAGGCCAGCAGCGCGGCGATCTCGGCCGCCACCTCGGCCTTGGTGCGGAGCCCGGAGCCGAAGTCGGTGGAGGCGGAGAGGTCGCAGAGCACCATCACCGTCAGCTCTCGCTCCTCGACGAAGCGCTTGACGTGGAGCTGGCCGGTGCGGGCCGAGACGTTCCAGTCGATGGCGCGGACCTCGTCGCCGGGCGCGTAGGCGCGCACGTCGTGGAAGTCCATCCCCCGCCCCTTGAAGACCGAGTGGTACTGGCCACCGAGCGAGTCCTCGACGGCGCGGCGGGTGGTGATCTCGATGCGCCGGATGCGCGTGATGAGGTCGCGGGTGTTCATCGGTGCGGCGGGCGGCGCGGGGAGCGGCGTGCCCCCCTGCCTCTCAGGGGACCTCGACCCGGTCGAGCACGCGGGAGACCACCTTCTCCGGCGTGACCTCCTCGGCCTCGGCCTCGTAGGTGAGCGTGAGCCGGTGGCGGAGCACGTCGTAGGCCACCGCCTTGACGTCCTCGGGCGTCACGAAGGCGCGCCGCCGCAGGAAGGCGTGGGCCCGGGCCGCCAGGGTCAGGAAGATGGTGGCCCGCGGCGAGGCCCCGTACTCGATGAGCGGGGCCAGCTCGGCCAGGCCGAAGGCCCTGGGATCGCGGGTGGCGAAGACGATCGAGACGATGTAGTCCTTGACGCGGTCGTCCATGTAGAGCCGGTGGAGCGTGGCCTTGCCGGCGGCCAGGTCCCCCCGCCCGACCACCCGGGTGGCGCGCGGCGGCGCCGGGGTCGCCATGCGGTCGAGGATGGCCCGCTCCTCCTCGCGCGTCGGGTACCCGACCTTCACCTTCAGCATGAAGCGGTCTACCTGGGCCTCGGGGAGCGGGTAGGTCCCCTCCTGCTCGATGGGGTTCTGGGTGGCCAGCACGATGAACGGGTCGGGGAGCTGGAAGGTCTGGTCGCCGATGGTGACCTGCCGCTCCTGCATCGCCTCCAGCAGCGCCGACTGGACCTTGGCGGGGGCGCGGTTGATCTCGTCGGCCAGCACCACGTTGGCCACCACCGGTCCCTGCCGGACCGAGAAGGTCTGGCTGCGCGGGTCGTAGACCTGGGTGCCGACCACGTCGGCCGGGAGCAGGTCGGGGGTGAACTGGATGCGGCTGAAGCTGCAGTCGATGGCGTCGGCCAGCGTCTTCACGGTGAGTGTCTTGGCCAGGCCCGGCACGCCCTCGACGAGGACGTGGCCGCCGGTGAGCAGGCCGATGAGGACCCGCTCGACCAGGTACTTCTGTCCGATTATGACCTTGCCGGTCTCGGCGAGGAGCGTGTCGACGAACGCCGACTGCCGCTGTACCTCGTCCGAGACGGCCCGGATGTCCGGGTTCATGCACCCTCCATGCGTGGTGTTCCGTGAAGTCACCTCGCACCAAGCGAGGCAGTTGAGCGGCCGAAGATAGCCGCCGTCCGTCCCGGTGAACAGCCCAGCCCCCCGGGCTCTTCCCGCCGGCCTCACCGGCTGGTGGCTTGACCCGGCGGGCGGCAGGGCGGAGAACCGCTGGGTGAAAGTCCGGGTCCGGCGAGCCTTCGGGGATGCCACCGCCTTCCTACGCCACACCCGCCGGCTCGGCTGGTCGGACCTGGTGGTGGTGGCGGCGCTCGGTGGCGTGGTCTTCGCCGCCTCCCGGCTCGCCCAGGGGGCGGTGCTGCCCATGCGCCCGGCCGTCGAGATCGACCTCTCCCTCGCCGCATTGCCGGGCTATACGCTGCTCTCGCTCATGCGCGGCCTGGCCGCGCTGGCCCTGAGCCTCCTCTTCACGCTGGTCTACGGCTACTGGGCGGCGCGCGACGCCATGGCCGAGAAGGTGCTGGTGCCGCTGCTTGACGTGCTGCAGAGCGTGCCGGTGCTCGGCTTCATGCCCGGCCTGGTGCTCTCGCTGGTGGCGCTCTTCCCCGGCTCCAACGTCGGCATCGAGCTGGCCGCCATCGTCATGATCTTCACCGGCCAGGCCTGGAACATGACCTTCAGCTTCTACCGCTCGGTGCGGACCGTGCCGCCGGTCCAGCTCGAGGTGGCTCGGCACTACCACTTCTCCTGGTGGCAGCGCTTCAAGTGGGTGGAGCTGCCGGCCTCGGTGATCGGGCTCACTTGGAACGGCATGATGTCGATGGCGGGCGGCTGGTTCTTCCTCATGGTGAGCGAGGCCTTCGTGCTCGGGTCGCGCGACTTCCGGCTCCCCGGGCTGGGCGCCTACATGAGCGTGGCGGTGGCGGCCGGCGACGGCCGGGCCATGGCGGCGGCGGTGGTGGCGATGGTGCTGATGATCGTCGCCCTCGACCAGCTGCTCTGGCGGCCGGTGGTGGTCTGGTCGCAGAAGTTCCGCCAGGACGAGGGGCAGGGTGGCGAGGAGGCGCGCTCCTGGTTCCTCGACCTGCTGCGCCGCTCGCGCCTGGTCCGGCTGCTGCGCCGCTGGCGCCGCCGCCTGGCCGGCTCGGTGGCGCCGAAGCCGCGCCCGCCCGTCGAGCGGGCGGCCGCCGCCGGGCTGTCCTCGCGCCTCCTGCCCATGGTGCTCTTCGGCGGGCTGATGGTGTTGCTGGCCATGGGGGCGCTGGAGCTGGTCCGCCTGCTGCGCGAGGTGAGCTGGTCGGTCTGGGCCACCACCCTGCTGGCGGCCGGGGCCACGCTCTCGCGGGTGCTCCTCGCCGTGGCGCTCGGCACGCTCTGGGCGCTGCCGGCCGGGCTGGCCATCGGCCTTTCGCCGAAGCTCTCCCGTGCCCTCCAGCCGGTGGTGCAGGTGGTGGCCTCCTTCCCCGCCCCCATGCTCTTCCCGGCGGTGGTGGCGGTGCTGGCCCAGCTCGGCATCGGGCTCTCCGGCGGCAGCGTGGTGCTGATGCTGCTCGGCACCCAGTGGTACATCCTCTTCAACGTGGTGGCCGGCGCCATGGCGGTGCCGTCCGACCTGCGCGAGGCGGCCGCCAGCTACCGGATCACCGGCTGGCGGCGCTTCAAGCTGCTGCTGCTCCCCTCGGTCCTGCCCTACCTGATCACCGGCTGGGTCACCGCGGCGGGCGGGGCCTGGAACGCCTCGATCGTCTCCGAGTACGTCGCCTACCGCGGCCAGACCCTCACCACCTTCGGCCTGGGGGCCCGCATCGGGGTGGCCGCCGAGGCCGCCGACTTCCCCATGCTGGCAGCCAGCGTGGTGGTGATGTCGGCCGCCGTCGTCCTCTTCAACCGCCTCGTCTGGCGCCCGCTCAACGACTACGCCGAGCGGCGCTTCGCTTCCTGATCGGACCCTTCCCATGGCCGCCGACACCGCCCGCCCGCCGCTCTGCGCCATCGAGGGCGTGAGCCACACCTTCGTGCTGCCCTCCGGGCAGCGGCTCGAGGTCCTCCGCGACGTCTCGGTGGAGATCCGCGAGAACGAGGTGGTGGCGCTGCTCGGCCCCTCCGGCTGCGGCAAGTCGACCATCCTGCGGATACTGGCCGGCCTGATCCGCCCCACCAGCGGTGCGGTCAAGGTGCGGGGCCAGCCGCTGCTCGGCATGGCGCCCGGCGTGGCCATCGTCTTCCAGGGGTTCGCGCTCTTCCCCTGGATGACGGTGGTGGAGAACGTCCGGGCCGTGCTCCAGGCGGCCGGGCTGCCGCCCCAGGAGGCGGCCACGCGCATCGCCGACGCCATCCGCATGGTCGGCCTGGCCGGCTTCGAGGAGGCCTACCCGCGCGAGCTCTCGGGCGGGATGAAGCAGCGGGTCGGCATGGCGCGGGCCCTCTCGCTCCGCCCCGAGGCGCTCTTCATGGACGAGCCCTTCAGCCAGGTCGACGCCCTGACCGCAGAGGCGCTTCGCGCCGAGATCCTCGACATCTGGGCGGCCCACCACCAGGACCCGTCGGCGCTCCTCCTCGTGTCGCACGACATCAAGGAGGTGGTGACCATGGCCGACCGGATCGTGGTCCTCTCCGCCAACCCGGGCCGGGTCCGCACCGTGCTGGAGAACACCCTGCCGCGGCCGCGTGACCCCCGCTCCGCGGAGGTGCTGGCGCTGGTAGACCGGCTCCACGACCTGATCACCGGCCACGAGCTACCCGACCTCCCCGAGGCGGCCACCCCGGCGCCGGCCGCCGCGCGGGTTCCCGAGATCCTGCCCTCGGCCCCGGTGGGCGACGTCATCGGCCTCATCGAGTGGCTCGACGCGCGCGGCGGGCAGGAGGACGTCTTCCGCATCGCCGCCGAAACCGGCCGCGAGTTCGGCCACCTGATCACGGCGGTGAAGGCGGCTGAGTTGCTCGAGCTCGTCGACACCCCGCGCCGGCTGGCGGTGCTCACCCCGGAGGGGAAGGCCTTCGCCGCGGCCGGGCCGGAGGGGCGCAAGGCGGCCTGGCGGGAGAAGCTGCTGGCGCTCCGGCTCTTCGCCGACGTCCGCGACGCGCTCCAGGCGGCGCCCGACCACCGCCTGCCCCGCGACTTCGTGCTCGAGACCATCGTGATGCGGATGCCGGCCGAGGACTACGACCGGGTCTTCGAGGTCTGGGTCGGCTGGGCCCGCTACGGCGACCTCTTCGCCTACGATGAGAACGATGGGACCGTCTCGCTCCAGTGACCCGGCGCCGCCGGCGGCGCCCACCGACCGCCGCGCGATGATGCTGGCCGGGCTGGCCGCCGCGGCCGCCTTCGCCAACACCCTCGGCAACCAGCCGAACCTCGACGACGGTTGGGCGGTCGTCAACAACCCGCTGGTCCGGACCTTCGACCTGGCCGGGATGTTCCGCGAGCAGCTCGGCTTCGCCGCCGGATCGACCCTGGCCGGGCCCTACCGGCCGCTGGCCGCCCTCACCAACGCCCTCAACTACGCCCTGCACGGCAGCGCGGTGGGCGGCTACCACGCCGTCAACATCGCGCTCCACGTGGTCACCACGCTGCTGGTCTGGGCCCTGGCGCGGCGGCTGCTCTCGGCGCTGGCGCCGTCGCGGGTCCGGGGCGGCGCGCTCGGTGCGGCGCTGCTCTTCGCCCTCCACCCGGTCCACGTCGAGGCGGTGGCGCCGCTGGTGGGGCGGGGCGACCTGCAGGCGGCCGCCGGCGGCCTCGGCGCGCTGCTGCTGGCGCTCGGCTGGCGCGAGCGCTGGTGGCGCCTGCCGCTGGCCATGGTCCTGCTGGCCGCGGCGGTGCTCTCCAAGGAGACGGCCGCGGTGACGCCGGGGCTCTTCGCGCTGGTCGCCTTCGCCGTCCCGGCGGCGGCGGGGCTGGCCGCGCCGCCCGGGCTGGCCCGGCCCGAGGGGCGGCGCGCCCTCGGCCAGCTGGCCGGCCTGGCGCTGCTGCTCGGGCTGGCGCTGCTCCCCTACCTGCTGCTGCGCCCGGGCGTCGCGGTGGCGCCGCAGGCCTCCCAGTGGTTCGCGGGCCGGCCGCCCTCGGTGGTCTTCCTCACCATGACGCGTGCGGTGGCCGAGTACCTGCGGCTGCTCGCCTGGCCGGTCGACCTCATGACCGACTTCGGCTACGCCGCCCGCATCCCCTTCACCGAGCGGCTCGGCTGGCCGTCACTGCTGGCCACGCTCGCCTGGGTGAGCGTGGCCGTGGCCGGAGTGGCGTCCTTGCGCCGCGCCCCGCTGGTCGCCATCGGCCTGCTCTGGGGCTTGGTGGCGCTCACCCCGGTGCTCAACGTCCTGCCGGTCGGGGTGCTGATGGCCGAACGGTTCCTCTACCTCGGCTCGGCCGGCTTCTGCGTCTGGGCCGGCCAGGCGCCGGCGGCGCTGGCCGAGCGCGCCGCCCGGGCGGGCGGGCCGTGGCCGGCGCGGGCCCGCTGGCTCCCGGCCGCGTCGCTGCTGCTGCTGGCGCTGCTGGCGGCCCGCACCGTGGCCCGCAACGCCGAGTGGCGCGACCCGGTCTCGCTCTACGTGGCCGAGCTGCGCCACGCCCCGCGCGACGTGACCGTCAACAACAACCTGGCGGTCGCCTGGCTCGGGCGCGGCGAGCCGGGTCGGGCGGCCGAGCGGCTGGCGGTGGCGCTCCAGGTGGCGCCACGCTACTGGCGGGCCCATGTGAACCTCGGCATCGCCCGTCACCGGCTCGGCGACCTCCCCGGCGCCCGGGCGGCCCTCGCCGAGGCCAGCCGGATCGCGCCGGCCGAGGGGAACCCGCGCTACTTCGACGCCCTGGTGCTGATCGACCAGGGTGACGACGAGGCGGCGCTGGTCGAGCTGGGGCGGGCCGCGACCCTCGACCGGCACGACCCGCGCATCCCGGTGGAGGAGGGGAAGTTGCTCGTCAAGCTTGGCAGGCTCGGCGAGGCGCGCGGGTGCTTCGAGCGGGCGCTGGCGCTCGACCCGCGCCAGGCGGAGGCGCGGAGGCTGCTGGAGGGGCTTGGGCGCTGAGGGGAGCCGCCACACCTCACTGTCCGCCGGGCGACATCGAGCGGTCGGCCAGGGCCGCCCGTGCGGTGTTCCCCATCACCTCCCCGGAACCGGCGGACGCACCCGGTCGGGCGGCGGGGGCTGGGGCGGGGCGGCCGGCGACAGGTCGGTGAAGCTGCCCAGCGCCACGCCGGGGGCCGGCTCGGCCGAGAGCTCCAGAGCCGGCACCGACTCGGACTGCAGCATCAGGCTGCCGCGGGTGATCAGGTCGCCGATCGAGGCCTCGATGACGCCCATCTCCTCGGCGAGGACTTCACGATCGGCGCGGAAGACGCGGAGGCGCACCTTGCGCCGCTCGAAGCCGTTGGCGCCGACTACCACCGAGGAGGCCAGCGTCGTGTAGAGGCCGCGGTGGGGCTGGGTCAGCAGCGGCGGGGCGCCGGGAGCGGTCACCTCGATCACCACGTACGGCTGGTTCGCGTGGGGCAGTTGGTTGAGCAGCAGCAGGAATGGCACGGTGAGCGTCGAGCCACCGATCCGCACCACCTCGTTGGCGATCCTGACGACCGCCCTGCTGGGTGGGCCAACCCAGGGGACGCCGTCGGGGCGCAGCGGCGATACCAGCACCGAGCGGACGCGGATGGCCCAGGGGCGGATGGTGACGCGCCCGAGCTGGGCGACGGCGTAGCCGTTCCGCTCCACCCTGAGATCGATCATCTCCTGGTAGCCGCGGGTGGCGGCCGGCCAGTCGCCGCGCTCGACGGCGGCGTCGGAGGCCAGCGCCAGCCGGGCGTAACGCTCGGCGGCCCGGGCCCGGTCGTCGGGCAGCGCGGCTCCCGCCGCATGGAAGCGGGCGGCCGCTTCGGTCCAGGCGTTGCGGTGGAGCAGTTGCTCGCCCTCGGCCATGAGCCGGTCATGCTCGGCGCGCAGGAAGGCCGCCTGCTCGCCCTTCACCTGCTCGATCCGGTCGCGCAGGCTCGCCTCGTAGGGCAGGGCGAGCTGAAGCTGCGCGATCGCCTCGGGGAACTGGCGCCCCGCCCGCAGGCGATCCGACTCGACCACCGCGGCGGCGACCAGCCCCCCGGCCGCCTGCGAGATGGCCTGCAGCACCTTCGGGTCGTTGGAGAGCCGCGTGGCGTCGCGCAGCGTGGCGTCAGCCTGCTTGAGCTCCCCTCGCGAGACCTGGGCGCGGGCCCGCTCCACCTGCAGCAGCGCCTGCTCGCGCCCGGAGTTGCGCCGCAGCTCGGAGAGCTCGGTGTTTCCGCCGTCGATGGAGAGGGCGAAGTCGGCCTCGCCGACGGCGCAGCCCCAGTCGCGGCGGGCGAAGCAGCCCCTGGCGGCGGCGGTCGAGGTGCTGAGTGCCTCGGCGCGGGCCCGGTCGTACTTCTCCTTCAACTTCGGATCGGTCGGCGCGTCGGCCAGCGCCTCACGGTAGTTGACGTAAGCGGTCTTCCAGTCGCCGACCGCGGCGGCCTGGTCACCCGCCTTGTCGTGGGCCATGCAGGCCGAGAAGAGCAGGGAGAAGGAGAGGAGGAGCCGGGCGTGGGCGGTTGGCATGAGTGCCTTCGTAGCAGGCTGGGATGGGTTGGGCGAGAACCATGACGCGGGGGGTAGCCCGGGGATTCAGTCACCCGGTCCAGCATGTCGGCGC
>JANPOM010000381.1:0-4023 GCA_031427995.1 Anaeromyxobacter sp.
CGGCGACCAGCTGGTGTGGCCGCCCCAGACGAAGTCGGCGGTGGAGGAGATGCGGAGAGCGTGGGCGCCGTCCGACTCGGCCACCCAGGTCTGGTCGAAGATGGGAACCCAGGCCAGGTGCCGGCCGTCGGGCGAGAGCCCCGGAGCGCTCAGGCCGCCGAAGCCGCGCGTCAGCCGCTGCAGCCAGCGGCCATCGGGCGCCGAGACCCACAGGGCGCCGCCCTGGCTGCGGTAGACCAGGTCGGCCGAGCTCTCCCCCACCGGCGCGGGAGGCTGCGAGGGCGGGGAGCCGCCGAGGCCGTCGGTGGTCCGGATCGCCACCGCCGAGCCGCCGAAGTCGTCCTGGTGGACCACGGTGAGGAGCGCCTGGCCGCCGCCCGCCATGGAGAGGTGGCCGAGCCGGTGGCCCAGGGTGTTCTGCGCCAGCGTCATGAGGCGGGGGTTGAAGGTGGCGCCGCCGTCGAACGACCGGGCGAAGCGGAGCGCGGCGGGGAGCGGGGCGGCGACGACGCGGCCCACCTCGGTATCCAGGAGCCGCTGGCGGGAGTGGCCGAGCTCGAGCCAGGCCAGGGCCGGGATGCAGTCGTCGTCCACCACCAGCTGGGGCGACTGGGAGTGCTCGGGCGTCCGGCTCACGTTGACCGCGGTGGCGGGCGCACCGAGGCCGTCGAGCCGGATGAAGAAGACCTCCTCGGTGAGGTCGGGCACGCTGGCCTGCTCCCAGGCGAGGTAGACGGAGGCCACCGACTGGGTCACGCAGGACGGGCCGATGGCCACGGTGGGGTGGCGCGACAGCCCGTCGGTGCCGGCCGGGGCGCCGAGGCGCCAGGTGGGCTGGAAGTTGAGGCCGCCATCCTCGGAGCGCACGGCGAGGATGGCGCGACCGGTGGGCTCCGCGGCGCTCCAGGCCATGGCCACCGCGGCGCCCCGGACCGCGACCACCGGGTCGCTCATGTCGCTGCTCCCGGACCACGAGCCCGTCAGGCTGAAGCTCCCACCTGCGTCGGCGGATCGGGCGAAGCGGAGCGCGCCCGGCGCGCCCTCGATGGCGGCCTCGTCGATCCAGGCGGCGAACAGCAGGTCGCCGTCGGTCCCGAGCGCCGGCTGGCGAGCCACCTTCCCGGCGTCGGAGAGGCGCCGGGGCGCGGACCAGGAGAGGCCGTCCTGGGAGCGAGAGCTGACGACCTGGTCGAGGCTCGACGGACCGGGCGCGCGCTCCACCCAGGCGACGTGGAGCCAGCCGTTGCCGGCGGCCACGGCGGGGCGAGGCGGCGAGGCCGGGTGCCCGCCCAGCCGCGCCGGGAGGACCACCGGAACGCCGCCGCCGGCCGCGTCCGGGCCGAGCAGAGCGGCCACCAGCTGCGTCGCGCCGGTGGCGCTCCGCTCCACCCAGGCGGTGATGCGGCGGCCCGACTGGCGATCGTGGGCCACCACGGGCCGCAGGCCGAGCCGCCCGCCGCCGGAGAGGAGCGCCGGCTCCGACCAGCGGCGCACCACCACTGGATGCTCGTTGCTGACGAGCTGGCCCAGGGTCACCACCATGAACGGGCCGCTGCTGGCCCCGGCCGGGATGGTGAAGTCGAGCCAGGTGTGGTTGGCGTCCTCGGCGGGGAGGCCGAACCCGTTCCAGCTCCCCTGGTTGTGGCTGGCGGCGTGGCTGAACCCCTTGCCGGTGACGCGCTGGTACTCGCCGACGATGGCGGAGGGGACCGGCGGGTCGAGGAATGGCGGCAGGATGGTGAAGGGGATGGGGTTGCTGGGGCTGCCGTTCAGCACCACGGTCATCGGGCCGGGGAGCGCGTCTGGGACCTCGAGCTGGAAGGACTTGAACCGGTTGAAGGACTGGGAGGGGCTGCCGGCCACGCCGCTCAGCGGGTAGCCGGGCGCCGGCTGGAACATGACGTCCTGCGGGGCGAGCTGGGGGTTGGTGCTGAAGCCCTCGCCGGTGACGAACAGCTCGTCGCCGAGATACGCGGTGGCAGGCGGCTGGCCCGGCACCTGGGCCGAGTCGACCCGCGGCCCCTGCGTGAAGGGGCCGGTGTCCTGGGTGCCGGCCATGGCGCGCATGGTGCGCGTGACCTGGACCTCTGACCCCGGGATGCAGTTCGGGTCGAACAGGCCGAGCGGGCAGGTCTCATGCACCTGGTCCATCGCCACCCGGACGGTCACGTTCACCAGGCCGGGCTTCAGCGCCGTGATCCAGAGGGACGGATCCGACCAGGTCCCCTCGATGACGGCCGGGTCGCTGCAGATCAGCAGGAGCTTGGCCTGGGCGTCGGTCACCTCGAGGGCGCCGATCTCGAAGCCGCTCAGCTTCAGCAGCGCCACCGCCACCGAGGCCAGCGAGGGCAGCAGATCCGCGCCCACCGAGCGCAGCGACGCCCCGCCGTCGTTCTTGAAGGTCACGTAGCCCCTCACGCCGTACGGCTCCGTCACCAGCACCACGCCCACGTCGCCGGCCGGGTACGGAGCCGGCATCGAGCCGAGCTCCTGGTCGTTGTAGAGGAGGTGGTCGGTGACCTGGATGCGCAGCGTGCCGCCGGCGACCTTGGTGGGGAGGGAGCCCATGAGCGAGATGGCGACGTCGAGGATCTTCAGCAGGGGCTTCACCAGCGAGTCGCGGATCTCCCACAGGATGGGGATGATGGCCGCCGCCCCCGGGATCACCAGGTCCGCCGCGCCGGCTGCGCCGATGGCGATGAGGAGCGCGGTGTCCAGCCGGTTCAAGGCCGTCTGCGCCCGGACCAGGAAGCGCGTGGCGGCGCCGATGCTGTCCACGGTTCCGCTGTCGAACCCGCCCAGCGAGCCGGCGCCCACGGCGGCGAGGTGAGGCCCCGACCCGCTGGCCAGCGGCAGGCGGCCCTGCAGCAGGGCCGGCAGCTCGGCGTTGAGCGCCTGCAGTTCCATCCGCACGGCCGCTGCCGCGGGCGACGCGAAGAAGGCGTCGAGGGTGGCCAGCTGCGCCGGCGTCTTGCTGGCCAGGGTCGCCGCCACGGCGCTCGCGAAGGCCCCGCGGAGCGACGTCAGGCCGGACCGCATCGAGGCCGCCTGGGTGGCCTGGCCGGTCTGCTCGAGCAGCGGCACCAGGGTGGCGTCGAGGACCGGGAGGATCCGCGCCAGCATCCCGTCCACCTCGCCGAAGAAGGCCTGGGATTCGCCGGCGCCGCCCGGCGTCGGATCGGTGAGTGCGTCGATGGTGAAGGCCGCTGGCGTCGAGGCCAGGCCGGCCACCGTCACGGTCACCTGGGCCTGCTCGGCGAGGGCCCCCGGTACCAGGACCTGGAGGGTGCCGGCCGCGTCCAGCAGCGGGGAGATCACCATGGCGCCCTGGGCTGGCGCCTTGAAGGTGACCTGGATGGCCGCCGGATCCGAGCCGAACCGCTGGCCGGAGATGGTGACCAGGGCGCCGAGCGCGCCGTGGTTGGGGTTCATCGAGGTGATGGTCGGCGGTGAAGATGGCGGTGGTGGAGGCGCCGCCGGCTTGCCGCCGCCGCAGGCGCCCAGCAGGGAAGCCGCTGCCAGCAGGGCCAGCGCCGAGGGCCAGCGGGCGGAGCGCCGGCGACGAGGCGTGACGGGCACGGTCTCGAACGAAGCGACGATTGGCATGGCGTGCTCCCTTGGCGTTTCACTCAGAAGGGTGCGTCAGCGTGGCACTCCATGCCGGATTCGACAAGACGAGTCCTTCGCATCCCCATGATGGCTACCCCACGCTCAGTGGACATGGAGTGACGGTGCGGGGCATGGCCTTGCTACGGCAAGGCTCCTTCCCGTACCCGGACGGACGTGGTGGCGGCGCGCTGACCGACCTCCTCTGGCAGGTGGCCGAGGCGCCCGGGGTGCGCGAGGCCGCTCCACTCCCGCGTGAAGACGCTCAGCCAGCCGGCGCCGCCCTTTGCGCCGCCCTCGCCGTCCGCTAGCATCCTCCGCATGTGGACCCTGCAGCCGCGCGGTGACGCCGAGCGGGCCCTGGCCCGGCTGGCGCTGCTGGCGGCGGTGGCCGGGGCGGTGCGGCTCGAGGAGTTG
>JANPOM010000382.1:0-1133 GCA_031427995.1 Anaeromyxobacter sp.
TGCTCACCGGCTGCGCCTCCTCGTGGCCCAACGCAGCCTGGCCCGCGTTCCGGACGATGCTTGAGCCCGTGCCCCCGGTGATCGTGTCGAGCAGGATGTTGCCGGTGCCCTTGGCGATGCTCTTGCCGAGCCCCTCGCCCCGCTTCGGCTCCTCGCCGACCCGGCCGGACGCCGCCAGCCCGGGCTTGCCGTCATCCCGGGCCAACGCGATGCCCTCGAACGCCACCTCGGTGTCGTCGGGGAGCCGTAGCCGCGTGAAGCGGATCGTGAACCGGCCACCCGACTCGGACGCGGTGCCGTAGACCATCGTGCGGGTCGGCAGCATCACCTGCCCGCGGACCACGTAGGGCGCGGCCAGGAGCGCCTCAACGGGGCCGTTGCTGATGGTCCGCGTGTCCAGGTTGGTGACCAGGCGCGCCTGTACGTGGGCACCATATGGAACGCCACGGGCCTTCTTGGCATCCGGAACCGTTGGACTCGTCGAGGCGACCCGCTGTGACCACTGGAGCACCTGCGGTTCAGGGCCAAGCGGCCTGGACCTTACGAGGCCGGCTTGGTCCTGGCGCTGGGGCGGTGGCAGTGTGACCACTCGGCCATCGGGCAGGAGGGTGAGGCGTCCATTCTGGCCGGCCAGGTCCTCGTCGGCTGCCCTGGCGTCGGGCCTCGATTCTCCCGGAGGGGTAGCTCGCAGTGCGGGATCCGGAGCCGCCCGGTCAGCCGTCGTGGGCGCTGGCTGCTGCGCTGGAGGGCTGGGCGAAGCGTCTACGGGCGCGGCTGTGAATGTGGAGGCTGCCGGGCTGGCTCCAGCCTCCACGGACGAGAGGAGCGTCTTGGGTCTCGGCCGGTCGGTGGTCCCGCTGGACGCCAGGAACAGGATGACCAGGAGCACCGCGCTGCCCGCAGCGATGGCGACCGCGATCGGCCAGCGCCGAGGCCGTGGTGTTGCTGCGGCCCACGCGCCCGCGGCCACCTTGATGAGCCTGCTCTCCCTGCTCCATCGGTCATCTGCAGGCTCGGGCTTCGCCTCCGCGGCCTCGCCACCTGCGTCATAGGCGACTGGGCTCTCGGTCGTCGGCACCGAGAAGGTCCCACCGGCCTGGCCCCCGTCAGCCACCGTGGCCGCAGGCTTCGCG
>JANPOM010000383.1:0-5195 GCA_031427995.1 Anaeromyxobacter sp.
GGTGCGAGCGGCGCCGACGATGACCACTTCACGACCGGACATGGAGACCTCGCTGGAGTTTGGCAATGCGGCCGAACCTTAGTGCGTGGGCCGCCCCGCGCCAAGGAGGTGGGTGGCACCGAAAGGTCGCACCCCGCCCAAGGCCCGGGCAGAGAGGGCCAGCAGCACCCGCTCTCCAGCGGCGTTCGCGGCACATCCCGCCGCGAGAATGTGCCGGGCCGCGTTCACGTCGGCGGCGGCTTGCCCAGCGCCGCCATCACCTGCTTGAGATCCTCCCAGGCCTTCACCTTCTCCCGCGGGCTGCGGAGCAGGTAGGCCGGGTGGAAGGTCGGCATGAGCCGAACCCCCTGGTATTCGCCCCAACTGCCGCGCAGCCTGGTGATGGGGATGGCCGAGCGGAGCAGCGTCTGGGCGGCGAACTTGCCGAGCGCCACGATCACCTTGGGCCGCACCGCCTCGATCTGCTTCTTCAGGAATGGCTCACAGGCCTCGATCTCAGCCGGCTCCGGGTCGCGGTTGCCGGGCGGGCGGCACTTCACGACGTTGGCGATGTAGACCTGCTCGCGCCGGAAGCCCATGGCCTCGATCATCCTGGTCAGCAGCTGCCCGGCCTTGCCGACGAACGGCTCGCCCTGGAGATCTTCGTCAGCCCCCGGCCCCTCGCCGACGAACATCAGCTCGGCGTGCGGATCGCCGACGCCGAAGACCAGCGTGGTCCGGCCGCCGTGGAGCTTGCAGCGGCGGCAATCGCCCAGCTCATCCCGGATCGACCGCAGCTCGGGCGAGCCGGTCCCCTTCCCGGCCTCGGCACCGGCACCGGCCGAAGGCGGGGTCTGACTCTGGATCGGAGTCGAGGTCTGGGTCTGGCTCTGGGTCGGAGTCGGGGTCGGAGGGCGTGGCGCCACGGGTGACGCCGGCCTCAGCGAGGCGGGGCGCGACGGCGCTGGCTCGACCGCTGGCGATGTCCCAGCCTCCGCCGATCGGCCGCCCGGCGCTGGGCGCGCCACCCGCTCGGCGACCGGGACCGGCAGCTCGCGCACCCCGGCGTCGCGCAGCCACGCCAGGTGGCGGGCCAGCTCGCCGGCCGCCTGCCGGATCGCCTCGCTGCGCTGGTCGCTCACGCCTTCCTCCCTTTCGACCCGGGTGAACGTTGCGGCGGCACCCGCGCCGACCCTAGGATCACCCCGATGTCCCCGCGCATCATCACCTGCCTCCGCCTGGCCGTCTCGGCCAGCCTCGGCGCCGGCGCGCTGCTCATCCTCGCATGGCCCTCCGACGCCCTGGCCTGGGGGCCGCTGGCCCACCTCTCCTTCTCGGCGCAGGCGCTGGCCGCCACCGGGCCGCTGGCCGGCCCCTTGCGCAACCTGCTGGCCGACTTCGGCAACGAGTTCCTCTACGGCTCGCTGGCGGCCGACATCGTGGTCGGCAAGAACCTGGCCCGCTTCGTCCACCACGCCCACAACTGGAAGGTCGGCTTCGCGGTGCTCGACGAGGCGCGTCCGGGCGGGGAGAAGGCCTTCGCCTGGGGCTTCCTCGCCCACCTCGCCGCCGACACGGTGGCGCACAACTACTATGTCCCCTGGAAGAACATCTCCTCCTTCCACAAGGCCCGTACCGGCCACGCCTACTGGGAGCTCCGCTACGACCAGCGGCTCGATCCGTCCTACTCGGAGCTGGCCAAGCGGGTCGCCACCAGCACCACCATCTCCCACGACAAGTTCCTGCGCCGCACCCTTCGCCGGTCGTCGGTGCTGCCCTTCGGCGTGTCGCGCCACCTCTTCCGATACCTGGTGATGAGCGCCAAGATGAAGCGGTTCCAGCACGTCTCCCGGCTGGCGCTGGCCCGCAGGCGCCGGCTCCCGCTGGAGGACGACCTGATCGAGGAGGTGAACGAGCTGGCGGTCGAGGCCATCCTCGGCCTGCTGATCGACGGGCGCCACTGCGAGGCCGCGCGCGCCGACGCCACCGGCGAGCGGAACCTCTCGATGTCGGAGAAGCTGCGGCGGCTGCTGGCGAGCCAGGTCCGGTCCGGAAAGCTCACCAGCATCGAGGCGCACCATCTGGTTGGCGAGTCACGCGACTCGTTCCGGCGGGCCATCCACGGCACGCTGGTGCTGCCAGCGCGGGTGGCGCGGATCGCCGGGGCGTAACCCCACGGCCTGCCACCTGCCGCGGCGAGAGGACCGGCGCCCGCAGTAGTCAGCAAGCCTGGGTCGGGGCACTACAGCGGCTTGGCGCGAGGCCGCCGTGCGTCCAGCACCGGCAGGATCCAGTCGACGATCGCCTCGGCCACCCGCTCCTTGGGCCCCTCGATCTCGGCCAGCTCGCTGGCGGAGACCAGCGCCACGCGGTTGGTGTCGGAGCCGAAGCCGGCCCCCGCCCCACCCACCTTGTTGGCCACCACCAGGTCGCACCCCTTCCCCTTCAGCTTCTCCCGGGCCCGGGCGATGACCTCCTCGGTCTCGGCGGCGAAGCCGACCAGCACCGGGGCGTCGGGCTTGCCGGCCAGGCGGTTGCCGAGGCCAGCCAGGATGTCGGGCGTGCGGGTCAGCTTGAGGATCTCGTCGCCGGTCCCCTTCCTCACCTTGTGGGGCGCCGAGTTGGTGGGCCGGTAGTCGGAGACGGCGGCGGCTCCGATGAAGAGGTCCATGCCGCCAGCCACCTCTTCCACGGCGCGAGCCATCTCCTCGGCGGTCTGGACGCGGATGGTGCGGCAGCCGGGCGGATCCGGCAGGGCGGTCGGGCCGGAGACCAGCACCACCTCGGCGCCACGCCGCGCCGCCACCGCCGCCAGCGCGTAGCCCATCTTCCCGGAGGAGGGGTTGGAGATGAAGCGGACCGGATCGATCGGCTCGCGCGTCGGGCCGGCGGTCACCACCACGCGCCGGCCGGAGAGGTCGAGATTCCCGAGCAGCCGCGAGGCGGCGGTGGCGATCTCCTCCGGCTCGGCGAGGCGCCCCTCGCCCACGTCGCCGTCGGCCAGCTCGCCGGCGCCGGGGCCGACCACGTGCCAGCCGCGGGCGATGAGCGCGGCGAGGTTCTCCTGCACGGCCGGGTTCTTCCACATCCGCGTGTTCATGGCTGGGGCGATCAGGATGGGGCAGGTGACGGCCAACGCGGTGGTGGTGACGGCGTCGTTCGCCATCCCGGCGCGAAGCCGGGCCAGCAGGTCGGCGGTGGCCGGTGCCACCAGGAAGAGGTCGGCCTCGCGGGCCAGCTGCAGGTGGCCGTAGCTCTGCTCGGTCCGCTCATCGAGGAGATCGACCACCACCGGCGCGCCGCTGATGGCCTGGAAGGTGAGCGGACCGACGAACCTGGTGGCGGCCGGGGTCATGGCGACTCGGACCTTGCCGCGCCCCTTCACGACCAGCCGGGCCACCTCGCAGGCCTTGTAGGCCGCGATGCCGCCGCCCACGCCGAGCACCACCGTCCGGTTCGCGAAGTCCATGGGCGCATGCTAGCCGACCCGGGGCGGGGCCGACACGGGCTAAGTTGGTTCACCCGTGGAGAGACCGCACCCCATCGAGCCGATCCCGACCCAGCCGGCCTCGCCGCAACCTCCTGCTGAAGCTGCGTCGCCGGCGGTGGCATCGCAGCCCGCGCCGCCGCCGGCCTGGTGGTTGCTGGCCTTCTCCCTGGCCACGCTGGTCCCACTCTCGCTCATCGGCTGGATCCTGCTTGCCGTCCAGGGCCGACCTTCGAGCCTGCTCCTGGGCCTGTTCGTCACCCAGGTGGTCTTCCTGCTGCCGGCGCTGGCCTGGGCGCGGCTCTCCGGCTATCGGGCGCCCAGGCTCCTGCGGCTGATCAACCCAGCTCCGGCCGGGCTGCTGGTCGGCCTCGGCGTCGGTGTCGGGAGCATCGTGGCCGGCGCCGGACTCATGGCCCTGTGGCGGAGCGCCCTCCCAGCCTCCGTCCTGGAGCGCTTCGACGTGGGCCATGACCTCGTGAGCCAGCGGTGGAGCCCCGCGCTGCTCTTCGGCCTGGCCGCCATCCTCCCCGCGCTGTGCGAGGAGGTCGCCTTCCGCGGCGCCCTGCAGACGGCGCTGCTCCGTGGGCGCACACCGGCTCGCGCCATCGCCATCGGGGCGGTCATCTTCGCGGCGGCCCACTTCGATCCGGTCCGCTTCCCCGCCGTGCTGCTGGTGGGGCTTTGCTTCGGGTGGCTGGCCTGGCGGACCGGCTCGCTCTGGCCGTCGATGCTGGCCCACGCCGTCAACAACGGCGCCGCGGTGCTGCTCTCCCTGCTCGCCGACGCGGGCGAAGCCGAGGCGGCCGATCCGACCGGGAGCCTCTCGGCGCCGGTGGCGGCCGCCGTGCTGATGGCCGGGCTGGCGTGGCTGGCGATGACCGTGGCCGCAGCCCGCCGCTGGCTTCCACCGGCGCCCGAGGCCGCGACCTTCCTGGTCCCGCGAGAGGCCGCCCGCGGCCACGCAGCGCCGCCTCCCGCTACGAGAGCCGGCGCAGCACCATCGCCTTCAGGTACCGCCCCTCCTTGAACTGCAGGCTGATGGGGTGATCGCAGGGCTGGCGGGTCTCCGCCACCAGCGCCAGCTCGCGGACCAGGCGCCGGTTCTCGCGCTGGTCGAGGAAGAGGCCGGTGGGGCGAACCCCTCGCGCATCACGGTCCGTGACTGCGTCCCGACCTACCGCTTGACTGCGAACAAGATCATCGACGCGCCGCGCCCGACCGACCACATCGGCCTACCCCATGGTGTATCTTCGCCCTTTACAGCAGTCACGGTTGGTGATGAGTTCGATGCTCGTTCGCTCTTCGCTCTCGACGTGGCTTCAACGAGGAGGGGTCCCGATGTCACGAGTCGCTCGGTGTTGGGTGATCGCGGCGGTCGTTTTCTGGTCGGCGGCGCTCCTCTCGTGCGGCCGCTCCAGGGACGCCCAGATCCGCATCACGTTCCACGATACGCAGATCGACGGCAGGACGATCGCCCGGGTCGACATGACTGTCGTCGAGACTCAACTCCTCGACTTCTACGATCGGAAGATCGTCGTCTCGAACCAGCCGCAGTCGTTCGACCTGCTCCAGGTCACCGCCAACAACCCGGTCCTGCTCGCTTACGCCCGGGTGCCCGCCGGCGTGTACAAGCAGATCCGGCTCATCCTCGCGCCCGGCACCACGATCACGCTGGCGGACGGCACCACGCAACCGTTGAAGACCCCCAGCGGCGAGGAAAGCGGCA
>JANPOM010000384.1:0-1079 GCA_031427995.1 Anaeromyxobacter sp.
GGCCGGGTCGGCGGCCCCGGTCCAGCCCAGCCGGAAGCTCTACTGGTCCCCCTGGACGCCGTTCCACCTCGCGCCCGGCGACGCCTACCCGGAGATGGCCCCGGCGCGGCGCAACTTCCTCGCCGCCACGGCTCGCTGGCAGCCCTCGGCCAACCTGGCGGTGGGCGGCGCCCTCACCAGCGTCGCACCGCTCGAGCACCGCTGCACCGAGGCCGAGGCCGACCTGCCCGGCGGCGAGCGCCCGGCCGGCTGCGACGTTGCCATGGCCAACGCCGCCTCGGCCAACCTGAGCCTCCAGTCCGACGACGCCGCCTGGTTCCTGCGCGGCCAGCTGACCGGCTCGCAGCGGCTCGGGGGCCGGCCGGCCCAGACCCTGGCCGACGGCACGGTGCTGAAGCGCGGCGACCTCGGCGGTGGCGGCTTCGTCACCGCCGGCCTGGCCGGGGGCGAGCCCTGGCGGTTCAACCTCTCCTACGAGTACCAGGCTCCCCGCCTCGACCTCAACGCGCTCGGCTACCAGCGGACCCAGAACGAGCAGAAGGGCCGGGCGGTGGTGCGCTACACGCGGCCAAACGGCGGCGGCCCCTTTCACTCCTACGCCGTCAGCCTCGGCGGCGAGGCCCGCGCCACCACCGACGGCACCGGGCGCCAGCGCGGCGCCGACGCCTTCCTCTCCGCCGAGTTCCAGCTCCGCAGCTTCGACTACTTCGGCGTGAACCTGAACGCCTCGTCCGACTACGACGACGTGCGGGAACTGGAGCAGTCTGGCGTGGCGCTGCGGAGGCCGGGGGACTGGAACGGAGAGCTCTGGATCGGGTCCGACAAGGGGCGCGCCTTCTGGGTCCAGGCCTGGGCCGCCACCGGCCGGGTCCCGGCCCGGGGGCCCATGCCCGCCACCTACTACAGGTGGCTCGGGGGCTCGATGGCCCTGCGCCCGCACCCGCGCCTCGAGACCGGACTCGACTTCTCCTACCAGGACTCCGCCTGGCCGGCCCGGCTGGTCTCCGACGACGGCGCTGGCCACTTCACGCTGGCCTCGCTGCGCGCCCCCTCGCTCTCGGTGACGCTGCGGCAGCTGG